>SXNM01000332.1 GCA_005777155.1 Pseudomonadota bacterium
GCTGTCGCCCCAGCCGAGCGCGCCTCCCGCGACCCGGCGGGCTGCTCTCCGGGCGCCGCGCAAGGTCCACCCTGGGCTGCGGCGAGGCTCGCCGCGACAGCGTGCACCGCGCCCGCCACCGCGCCGCGCCGCCACAAGTCAAGGGCTTGCGGAATCGCCCTCGCCAGCCAGTCGGCGTCGGCCGCCAACGTCACGAGGGCCCGGGCAGCCTGCAGCGACTCGGCGTCGGCGGCGACGGCGCGCGAAAGCCCAGCGGCGAGGCTCAGCGCCGCGCCGGCGAGGTCGCCGCTTGGCGCTCCCATGTCGGCGCCACTCGCTGGGGTGGCCTTCGACGTTGGCGGCGTCGGCGAAGGCCACAGCGCAGCGATCAGCAGCTTACGCAAAGCACCGTCGGCGGCTGGGTCGGCGTCGGCGTCGGTGGCGACGAGACAGGCGCACAGGCTTCGGGTGGCTTCCAATCGGCCTGGGTCGACGGCGCCATCGAGGCCCCGCGTCGCGACGTCGAGGGCCACCACCAGCGTGGACAACAGCGGCACCCCGGCGGCGGTCTCGGTGTTGGCGCTGGCCTCCGCGACGGCGTCGACCAGCAGCGCGCGCAGGCCATCGGGCTGGAAATTGGGGTGGGCGGCGCTCTCAAGCAACGCGCCCGCCAGCGTCGAGAGCCCGAGTCGTGACGGCACGCCGAGCGCCGCCGCCGCAGCGGCCACCGCCGCGCCGTCGGTGGCGAGGAGCGCGGGCGCCGCGGCCAGCAGCCGAGGATCCTCGAGCCAGGTCGCGAGCTGCTCCAGCGAGGCCGCGTCGATACAGTGCGTGGCAAGCGCCCGCAGGTGGCTGCAGGCCGCCACCGTGGCGTCGTCGCCGGCTGCTAGGCCCATCAGCACCGGCGCCAGCCGGTCGGCGTGGGTCGGTGCTGCGAGGTCGACGAGGGCCGACAAAGTGCCTGGATGCGCCGCGCCGCCGCCGTAGGCCTTGACCAGCGCGGGCCCGCCGAGCACCGCGCCGACCAGCGTCCGCATGGCCGCGTGGACCGGCTCGCTGCGCAGCCAAGCCGCGAGGTCGCTGCCGGCGCCGAGCGCTAGTGCGTTGGTGAGCGCCGCCGCGTGCGTCTGCTGGCGCGGACACGCTGGCCGAGCAGGGGCGAGCGGTGCGTCTTGCTCGCCAGCGCCGCAGGCGGTGAACAGTGCGGTCGTGCAGCAGAGGCAGAAGTGCCGCCACGCGCGCCGCCGGTCGCCACCGCGCTGCCCGGCTCGGCCGGAGCCCCAACGCGAACCCTCATGGCCCATCATGGCGGCACAGCGCCCGAGAGCGGTCGCTGGCCGAGGATCAGCGTCTCGACGCGCAGCGCCGGCGACGGCTCGATCACGCGCTCCACGTCGGCGTGGCCGTGATCGACCGAGACCCAGGTCTCTTCGCCAGCGCTGTCGAAGGCGACGTACAGCGCCGGCCGGCCATCGCGTCGTAGCCGGCGGGTCGTTGGCGTGGCGTCGGCGCGCATCAGCAGGTCGGAGAGCGGCACCAGCCCGGCAGCGCCGCGCAGTGGGAGCTCGCCGTGGCGACCTGCGAGCGCACCTTCAGGTAAGCCGAGCCTCACGATGGCGCCTTGGCTGAGCCCCATGTAGACGCGACCGCGCAGCAGCTCCAGCGCCAGCGCCGCCTCGGGCGCCTGCACGCCGAGTTGGGCGGCCGCGTCCGGGTCGATCGCAGGCGCCGACGCACCGGGGGCGGCGCGCAGGGGGCCCGGCCCAGATCGCAGGTCGCGGCGCGATGAGTCGAACGCCATTCGCCCTTGAATCGCCGCCACCTGCGCCGAGGTGACGCTCGACGCGGCCCCGGCCACGATCGTGACGAACGTCGCGTCGTCGTCGAGCAGCCAGCCGAGTCCGGTGTCCCAGCGCTCATGCAGGCTGACAGCGCGCCAGCCGATGGCGGCCATCTCGGCCTGCAGGAGCTGCGTCGCGCTGGCGTTCTCGCGGCCGCCGGCGGTGGCCAACCACAGCGACCAGGCCGTACCGCGGGCACAGTGGTCGTCGATAGCGCACGGGACGCCGTCGATGCCCTCGATCAGCAGGGCGTCGACGGCGTGACCCTCCCGCAGCAGCTCGGCCAAGCGTTCGCGCACCGTGTCGATGCCGGCGGCGCCCTCACCATCGCCTCGGCGCAGGCGATGTCGGGACAGCACGCCGACGCTGTGGACGAAGAACTCGTCGCCTGGCTGCATGTGACGGCGCACGCGCGCGCTCAGGCCGAGCTGGGCCGTCGCCATGGCCTGGGCGTCCCCTGAGTCGCCGCCTATCGCACGCGCGACCAGCGCCGGCCGGCGACCGCTGAAGGCGCCGCGGTCGACGTCACCTTGGCCGGAGCCGGCCAGTAGCAGCTCCTTCAGCGGCGCCTTCGCCCCACCCGGGGCCGCCGTAGCCACCTGCACTTGCTCGAAGCGATGGGCGGCGGGCGGCGGGCCACGGGTCGCCTGCGCCTCGCCGAGCGCGGCGCCGAGGGCCGCAGCCGCCGCGCCGAGTGGGACCTTCATGCGCGCGAAGACGGGAGGCTGTGCGAGCAAATCAATGTGCTTGCGGGTCGTCCCCGCCAACTCGCAGCGGCTGATGCCGGGCAGGCTCCCGAGCTCGGGCAGCAGCGCGTCGGCGAGGCGAGCGCTGTCGGCCACCGGATCGCCTGCGGCGATGACGCTCACCGCTGCGCGGGTGCGGCTGCCGCGGTCGATCACTGCGACGCGCCAGCGCCCGAGCGACGCGGCCACTCCTGCGCCGACCGCGGCGTCGAGGGAGGCGCGCGCCGCCGCAGGATCCGCAGCGCTCTTGTAGCGCACGACGACGCGGGCGCTGTGGTCTTGGCACAGCGAGTACACCGCCTCGACGCCAGTAGCGCCGCGCAGGGTGGTCAAGAGCGGCGTCAGGGCGTCGTCTAGCCTCTGGCTGTCGTGGAGGGGGGCGTGCAGCGCCAACAAGCCATCGATCGCCCCCGGCGGGCTCTGGCCGGCCCGCTCGTCGCGTCCGATCCAGGCGCCGCCGCTGGCGTCGCTTCGCGCCGTCGACGCCTCCTCGCCGGCGGGCCCGGATACTGGCGCCGCCGCCGTCAAGCCATCGCGCTCGCGCAGAGCCGGTGCAGACTCGGCGCCGACGCCCTGTTTGACCGAAGGTGACGTCTCAGCCCGCTGCGGCGCCCCACCGCATCGGGCGCACGACGTGCCGGCGACGGAGAAACAGAGCGCGCCCGCCGCGATCGCCCAGCGCGTCGCTGAGGACCCGCCGGTGCGCGTTGGCGGGCCGCCGCCGCGGCGTCCGGCCTCAATGGTCTGCGCTGGGTCCACCATGGCCCCTCCCCCCGGCATCGCCTCGCAGCGTCAACCGTCCTCGATTGTGTACAGCGCAGCTGGATCCACGCAACCCATGCGGCCATTTGGCAAGCGGACCTCTACACGCCCATCGGCCCGCTCGCTGAGCCAGCGCAGCTCAAGCCCCTCCGGCAACTCTACGGGTTCGCTGACCCCGATGCAGGCCTCCAGCGGCGTATCGGCGCGGGCGACGATGGCCGAGCGCGTCGCCTGTAGCGTCTGTTGGGCGTGCAGCAGCCAGCCCGCAGCCAGAAGCTGAGTCAGCGCGAGGGTCACGGCGGCGCCCTTGCACCACAGCCGTGCCGCTCCCTGCCGCCGCCGGCGAGAGAGCCACGCCGCCACCGCCAGCCATCCTCCGACCGCCACGACGAGGCGCAGAGCGGCGCGCGGCGCGGCGCGGGCGGTCACCAAGTCCAGGTCGGCAGACTCGTCGAACACGTGGAGGATGCGGTGCCGCCGACGCGACGCCTCGGCCAGACGATCGCGCACCACCGCGAGGTTGGCTTCGATGTCGCTCCGCAGCTCCGGCGTCGGATCGGCGCGCAGGGCCGCGCGAAAGTGCCCCGTCGCGGCACCGAGCTTGCCCTGTTGCGTCAGGGCGTTACCGAGGTTGTAGTGCAGCGCTGCGCTGCCCTGGCCGACGCGGAGCAGGGCGCGGTAGCCGGCCTCTGCCTTGGTCGCGTCACCAGCGAGCAGCGCCCGGTTGGCGGTCTCGAACTCGGCGTCGACCCCTGCCGCCACGGCCTCTTTGGCCGCCAGCGCCACGCCAAGCGCAAGGAAGAGCGGCAGAATCACTGCCGTCGCGTCGCGTCCGCCGGCTGGCTTCGGGGCGGCTGGCGTCGCCAAGGTGGCGTCGAGGGCGCGCAGGCAACGCTGCAGCTCTGCAGCTGAGCGCTGGAGGTCGGCGTCGCGGTCGCCCACCGGCGCGAAGCGTGCGAAGTCACAGTGCTCCAGCGCGACGATGAGGGCGTCGGCGTCGGCCAAAGCCGCGCCTTGAGCGCGCAGCGCGGCGTGGATGGAGGCAAAGGTCTGGCCCGAGGCCCGAATTTTCGCCCGATCCGCTAAGTAGGCGTCCACGGTCGCCCTTTGGCGTGCGAAGCCGTCGCCCTGGCTGCCAGTCTGCTTGCTGGCCTCAAGGGCCGCCACCGCTGCGGCCAGCGCGCTGGCCGAGGCGCTCGGGGCGAGGACGCGCCGCCGCAGCCGCCGTGCCAGCCACGCCAACGCCAGCAGGACCCACGGCGCCCCGCCGAGCGACCACACCCACGGCGCTACGGTGGCAGTCTCGGCCGGCCCGGGTGCAAGTCCGAGCACCGGCGCCAACGGCCGCAGTCTGGCAGCGTCGCTCGCGCTAGGCGTCGCCGCGGGTCCATCTGCCGCTGCGCCGGCTGCAGCGGTCGGCGCGGCCCCGTCTTTAGACGGCTTCCCCGCCGGCGGCGAAGCAGGCGCGGCGGTCGGCGCCAGGTTCGGCCCCTCGACCACGATCGTCATCGCCGGCACCACCGCCTCGACGTAGGCCTCGCGCTCTGGGTCGAAAGAGGCAAAACGGCGCTCAGGCAAAACATAGGTGCCTGGACGTTCAAAGCTGAGGGTGTACTGCCAGGAGCGTTTGCCGTGCGGCCCCGAGGCGTCGAACGCAATCGTCTGAGCCTGGTCATCGGGCAGCTCTTCGACCTGCATCCCGGGCAGCGCAGGCGGCGCCAGCTTCTGGAGCCCGTGCAAGTTGCCCCGGCCGCTCGCCTCATAGCCGACCACGACTCGTTCCCCTGTGCTGGCCTTGAGCGATTCGACGCGACGACCGCGCTCCAGCAGCCAGCCACTCCAGGCGAACTGGCCGACCGCGCCGGGCTGAAACGAGTCTGGGCGGCCCGCGTCGGGCAGCGGGCGAATCGTCATTTTCAGCGGCCGGGCACCGGCGCGATGCACGCGTGAGCTCATGAAATTGTTGACGTCAATGCGGAAGTTGGGCCCCACGATCTCCGCATCGCCGGCCCTGTGGCTGGTCAGCAGCACCTTGGCGACCCGATGGCGGGCGTAGGGCGAGCCGCCAAATCGCACCATCTCTGGCTCGACCTGCTTGTTGCGCTGCAGATCCTCCACCGTCAGCTCGCCATAATTGGGCTCGCCGATGATGCCGAGGCGGGCGACGTTTTGGTTGCGAGCGACATAGAGATCCCAGCTGATGACAAACGGTTGGCCGACGAACGGCTGCCTCACCATCAGCTCCGGGCGGACGAAAAAAGCCTGCCCGACGAACTGCTGCAGCTCGGACGCCTCCTCAGGGAACACCGCTGGTCCGAGCGCTTCGCGGGCGTCGACGACCTCGATGGTGACGTCCTCTGCCTTGGCGACGACGCGGCCGTCTGAGAGCAGCTGCGCGCCTCGGATCTGCCAGCGGCCTGGGCGTCGCGGCAGCGCCGAGAAGGTCAGCGACTCCGACCGCTCGACGTCGCCGTTGACGATGCTCACCCGGCTGCTGCGGCCGGCGTTCTCGAAGTCGAAGCCGTCGGAGGTTGGCGGGCCAAGCGCGTCGTAGTCGCCGCTGGCCACCACCTCGACGGTCAGGCTGTCGCCCACCGCGACGCGTTGCGCCGAGACTACCACCTCGACGCGCGCCTCAGCGTGGGCGGTGACAGCGGCGAGGGTCACGGCGCCGCCCACCAGGGCACGGGCGAGCGTGCGCAGCGGGTAGGAGCGCGGCCACAGACGGTCGCTGCCGCCAGGGCGCGTGGCGGGCGAAAATCGCGCAAACGTCGCATCGCAGGCGACGTGTCGAGCCAGCGCCGCAACCCCGCCGGGCAGAGGAGGCTGCATTACCAGTCCTTAGCGGGCCGCTGGTTGCGGAACGGCGACTTGCGCATGGCTTCCAGCGCCTCGAGGTTGCGCGGGTTGTGGTCATGGCGCTGCATCTGCTGCTTGCGGGCGTCGCGCTCAGCTTGCTTGGGATCGGGCGCGTCCTTGTCGCCGGACTCCTGGCTCTTGGGATCCTTCTTGTCCTGTTCGCCCTTGTCGTCCTTCTTCTGTTCGTCGTCCTTCTTGTCGTCGCCATCCTCCGGCTTGGAGTTGGGGTTCTCCTGCGGCGGCGGCGGCTCGTCGATGCGCACGAAGTAGAAGTTCTCGGCGTCCGGTGACCCGGCCTTGACCTGCACCTTGACGACGCGGTCCTTCTCAGGCGCCGGCAGGGCGAGCGCGCTGAGCGCCGTGCGTCCGCGGCGCGCCGCCGGCGTGTCATCGCCGGACGCCGGACCGCCGGGCAGAGGGGGCGCATGGGTGGCTCCCTTTGCCAGCTCTGCGCTGCCGGCCTCGTCGAACGCGGTCAAGGTCAACGGGCCGTGGGCGTAGTCGTAGCGCGCCTGCACGCTCAAGCTCTGGCCCGCTTTCTGCTGCACCTCGATCCAGTCGTTGTCGCCCTTGCAGATGCGCATCAGCGCTTCTTGTCCGACCTCCAGGCGCTTGGCCTCCCCAGCGGCGTTGTCGGGCTCGCGTTCATCGTTGCCGGCCGGGCAGGGCGGCACGATGCGCAGGCTCAGGTTGTATCCGACGTCGATGCGCGCCCGCTGGAGGTCGACGGCTGGCGCGGGCAGCCCATCGGGGACGACGACCCGGCGGACCTTGCGGGCAGTCGCGGCCGGCGCCGAAGGGTCAGCGCCAGCCGGGGGATTGCCGGGCGGCGCTCCAGGACCGAGCGGCGTGGCGGTGATGCCGCCGGGCCCCAGTCCGGGCGCTGGTGGCGCGCCGCCCTGAGGAGGTGGCATGCCGGGGGAGCCAGCGCTCGGATCGCCGGTCTGGGGGCTTGGCAGATCACTCACAACGATCTGCGCCTCGGGGGGCAGCGGAGGCAGCGGGAACCCGGGGTCGGCCACGCCACCCCCGGTCACGCGCACGAAGTAGGTGCCCGCCGGCGGCGCCAGGACCGCGGTCGTTCGTGCGAGCGACTCAGCGCCCGGAGCCAGTGGCCCGCCCCGCGCCTCACCCCAAATCTCGCCCTTGGCGTCGTAGATGGTGACCGTCAGCGCCCCGGCCAGCTCTGCGACGTCTGGCGTCTCGGCGAGCGGCGCCACGAGGTCGGCGACCACGCTCTCGCCCTCCTTGAGCTCGACCCGGTACCAGTCGTCATCGCCAGGGCACAAGGTCAGGCCCTCGATGGGGGTCTGCAGGTCTTCGGACTGCATCGGGTTGGCCGTCAGCGGCTGATCGTTGTCCTCGAAGGGATCGTCGCGCCCACCACACGGCGGCAGAATCACCGCCGTCAGCTCGACGTCTGCCTCGGTGTCGAGGCCGCCGCGGACGCGCACGATGTAGCGACCAGTCTCGGGTGCGAAGGCGAGGCGCGCTAGGTGCTCCTGGCCTTTGGCGACGCCGCGCGACAGCTCCGCGCCGCCGGCGTCGAGGATGGCCAACTCGAACACGTCGGCGCCGATCTCCACCTTGCGGCTGGCCTTGATGAGCAGCCCTTGTCCGGCGACGAGGTCCACGGCGACGTGATCGTCGTTGCGCGGGCAGAGTCGAAGTTTGACGGGCGACCCGACCTCGATCGGCCGCGCCGCCGCCGGAACGTCGTTGGGCTCGCTGTCCTCCTCCAGACGACTGCAGGCCGGCAACACCCTGACGTCAAGCCCATACGGCGTCTCGACTCCGGCGTCGTTGCGGACGTCGAGGAGCAGCTGGCCGTCGGTGGCACCAACGGTCAACTGCACCTCTTGGACCGGCGGCGCTGGGGCCTCAGCGCCCCGCAGCGTGGCGCCGCCGGCGGTGTCCAGCAAGGTTAGTCGGAGTCGGGCGCTGCCGCTTTGACTGCCCAGCAGCGGGTCGATGGCCCGCACGTCAGCCTCTTGCGTGGTGGCGACCTTGGCGGTCAGCCGATCGCCTTGCTGCAGCGCGAGGCGAAAGAGATCGCGATCGAGCGGGCACGAACGGAGGTCGAAGTGCGTCTCCCGGCTCTCGGTCGATAGCTCAAGCGGCTTGGCCATCGATGGTTGGTCGTTGGGCTCCTGCGCGGTGTCCCGCCGCTCGCAGGGTGGATAGGCGCGCAGGACCGCGAGCTCGAGATTGCGCCTCACGTCGGCCCGCTCAGGGGCTGAGATCAAGGCTTTTTGCAGGCTCTCGACCGCGAGCCGGTAGTGCTCGCTGGGATCGTCGCTCGTCGGCTCAGCTGCGCCGCTCGGCGCGCTTGGCTGCGGCGCCGCGCCGGCGGAGGCTGGGGGGCCTGGATCCTTGGGCCCGCCACCCGGCGCTGCGCCGGCGTTGGTGGAGGCGTCCGCCGACTTGGCGCGCTCGATGGCGGCGCCCCAAGCCAGCTGATTGGTGCCGGCGGCGAAGTGCAGATCCGCCTCGAGCTCGGGATCGCGCTCGACCATGGCCGACAGGGCACGGCCAAAGGCGAGGGCTGCGTCGGGGTGCTGGCCCAGGATCGAGTGGCACAACCCTACGTCATACCAGAGGATCGCGTGCTCTGGCCGCTCGCGCTGCGCGGTCTGAAAGGACTGCAACGCCTCGCCGTGGCGTCCCGCGGTGTGGGCCGCGCGGCCATCGGCGACGTCGGGGTTTTCGCGATCGAGCCAAGACGGATCGCGCCGGCGATCGACCTGGCTCCGCGTCGGGGTCGGAGCCGCGGCGGAGGTGTTGGCGCCCGTCTCTGCCGGGCCCTGCTGCGTGCTGGTGGCGGGTGGCGTCGTCGGCGTCGCAGGGGGGGCCGAAGCCGGCGTCGCTGGGCTGGCGGCACGCGCTGGGGCGCCGGCGACGACGAGTGCGACCGCCACGGCGAGGAGAGTGAGGGCCGCGCTGCCGCCTCGCGCCAGGCGTTTGGCCGCCAGCGCCGCGCTCTGCACCGGACGCCGCCGCTCGCCTGGCCAGAGCGCCAGCAAAAGCAGCAACAGGGCGGGCCCGAGCAACAGCTGGTAGCGCTCCTCGCCCAGCAACTTGAAGCGCTCGCGGTACTCGGCCTTCTCGAGGGCGTCGAGGGTGGCAAAAAGCGTCGGCACAATCGACTTGTTCGCGTAGTGAAAGGACTTGGCGTTGCTGGCCGCGGCGATGGCCTCCAGCTTGGTCAGATCGAGCTTGCTGAAGATCGGGTTCCCTTGTTCGTCCTTGAGCGTGCCCGTCACGGAGCCGTCGGCGCCGATGATCGGCACGGGATCGCCGAAGGAGCTGCCGACCCCCACGGTATAGACACGGATCCCTTGCGCGTACGCTCGCTTCGCGGCCTCAATCGGCTCACCCTCGTGGTCCTCTCCGTCGGAGAACACCACGATAGCCTTGTGTTTACTGCCCTTGAACTCCGGCACCAGGTTGTCGCGCAGCGCCGCCTCTTGCGACTGGCTCTCGCCGGTGAGCAAGTCGGCGGCGAGGCCGATGGCGCGGCCCAGGTTGGAGCCGCCGACCGGCATGTCGTCGACCTTGAGCTCTGCCAAGTAGGTGCGGATGACCTCGTGGTCGGTGGTCAGCGGGCACTGCACAAACGGGATGCCGGCGAAGGGCACCAAGGCCACGCGGCCGCCAGCCAGGCGGTCGAGCAGGCCAGAGATCTCGAGCGCCGCGCCGCGCAAGCGGTTTGGCACGACGTCGCGCACCATCATCGAGCGGCTGGCGTCGACCACGAAGGCGATGTCAATGCCGGCGTTGGCGACCTCGGTCTCGCGCAGGCCATAGCGCGGTCGCGTCGCCGCTAGGCAGACCAGGACCAGCGCCGCGCCCACCAGCAGCTCGGTGGCGATGGCGCGCCTCGGGTCCATACTGGCGAACAGCCGCGCCGCAATTTTGCCGCGCGCCACCTTCGCGACGCGCCGGTGGGCCGTTCGAACGCGCTGAACGCCCCACAGGCAGAGGCCGAGCGCGAGGGCCGCCAACCAGGCCAACTCCAGGTTGCCGAAGCTCATCTCGTCCATCGCCCGTTCGTCCTCCTCGGCCGTCGCTACGCCAGCGCCCGCGCCAACAGGGTGCGTCGCAGCAAGAGCTCGAGCGCCAACACCGCGAGGCCTGCCAATAGCCAGCCATGGAATTGTTCGTGGCGGCTGGTGTGGACCTTGACCTCAAAGGTCGTGCGCTCCAGATCAGCAAAATCCTTCTCGAACTTCTGCGGATCGTAGGAATCGTAGAAGCGCCCGCCGGTCAGGTCCGCGATCTGGCGCAACAGCTCAGGGTCGGTCGGGAAGGGGCGATCCGGGCGCTGATAGACGACGCGGCCGAAGCGGTCACGCAGCAGCGTACCGCGCAGCGGGTCGGACACCGGCAGCAGCGTGTTGTGGCCGGATCCGACTTGGAACGTGTAGACACGCACGCGGTCCTTCTCGGGGAGGCTGGCGATGTACTTCGGCACGGTGAGGGGATCCAGCGAGCCTCCCTCCTGCTTGCCGTCGGTGATAAGGATCAGCATTTTCGACCGCGCCTTGCTCGACTCCAGGCGCAGAAACGCACGGTTGATGGCGTCGCCGATGGTGGTGCCAGCGCCCGAGATGGTGCAGCCGTTGCTGCACTCCGTCTGCTCCTCTGAGAGGCGTCGGCCATCGTCGAGGACCAGGGCATCCAGCGCGTTCAGCAGCCGCACGTAGTCGAGCGTCGGCGGAAAGCGCAGGTACGCTTCGCCACCGAACACGACGAGGCCGATGCGGTCCGTCTTCCGATGCCTAATGAACTCCTTGAGGATTTTTCGCGCGGTCCCGAAGCGGTTGAGGGGCTCCTCACCGGCCGCCTGGAGCTTCTCGATCTCGGCCTCGGGCACGTCAATGGCGTTCATCGACCCCGACATGTCGAGGGCGATCATGATGTCGATGCCGTCGCCGGAGAGCAGCTCGCGGTCGACCCGCTGCGGACGGGCCATCGCCACCACCAGCAGCAAGATGGCGCCGACGCGCAGAAGATCGGGCAGCGCGTGCAGTCGGGCCCGCAACCCGCGCGGCACCTGCCGGGCCACCGCCAGCGACGAGGTGAGGAGGGCCGCCGGGCGCGCCCTCATCCTCTGCCAGCCGAGCCAGAGCGTCGGCGCGGCAAGCAGCAAGAAGTAGGGGTGTTCAAAGGCGAAGCCGCTCATTGCGGGCGCCCTCCGACCAGCAGTGGCAGGGCCAGCAGCGCCAGCGCGGCCGCGCCCAGCAACACGCTGGGCAGCCAAGTCATGGGCCGCCGACGCAGGCCAAAGCGGCCGTCGATGACCCGCGTGCAGGCCCACAGGTCGCCGATGCGCCGCAGCTCCGGCATTCGGAACATCGTGAGCGCCTCGGCCACCAAGCCGGCGCCGGGCAGCAAGAGCAAGGCGTTGCGCTGAATTCGCTGGCCGACCGTCGCTGTCCGGGCGCCCTGGCTGGCGGCGCGCGCCGCGAAGTCGTCCTGTAGCTGGGCATCTGGGTCCACCTCGCCGTTGGGATCCCACTCTGCGATCCGCAAGCCGAGCCAGGTCTTGCCGGGCGAGCCGTCGCCCAGCACGTCGCGCAGCGCCATCCACACCAACATCAGGCCATATGCGGCGTCAAAGAGGCCGCGCCGGTCGGTGTCGATGGCTAGCCACGCGATGAGCGCACAGCAGGCGGCGCCCAGCGCAGCGTCGATGGCGAACGCCGCGACCCGCAGCTGCGCCGGCGCCATCACCTGCACGCGCAGCCTGCGCTGCCGCGCCAGCCGCGCGATCTGTAGCGTCCTCTGGCGTTCAAGCTCTTCCGGCGTCTGCATTGTGCGCTCAATGACCCTGCGGACCCACCCGAGGCGCGCCGTCAGCTCGTCTGGCGTCAGCGGCAGCCTGGCGAACTTGACGAGGTCGCCCTCCGCGGTGAACTCGCTAAATTCCGAGAGCGTCAGGCCGCCGAGATCACGCCCCTGCAGCGCTTCCAGCAGCTCGGTGCTGGTCATGTCGAGGGCGAGCATGCGGTAGCGGCCGCCGAGGTAGGCGCGCAAGATCTCGCTGAGCTCGCCATACAGGAGCCGCGGCTCGTCACGCTCCAACCGCCCCGAGCGCTGCAGCGCCTCGAGCCGGCCAAAGGCCAAGACGTGAGGCGGGATGACAGGCTCGGGCTCACGGCTGCGGAAGCGATCACGCAGCACGCGCAGGGCGACAAAGGTCAGCGCCCCGCCGACGATCATCATGGCCAGCACCAGCAGTGCGACCCGCAGCGGCGTGTTGTCTTCGACCAAAGGCAGCGGCGTCGGCAGTGGCGCCGGCGCGGGCTCCAGCTCGTCGCCGAGGCCCGAGCGCACGGTCAGCGAGAGCTGCGGCACCACTGCGGTCCCGCTCTCGCTCGCCGCGCCGCTTGGGCTCGCCCGGTGCCACGGCACTTCGATGCGGGGCGTCCGCAACAGGCCGGTGCGGGCGACCAGCGCCGGGATGCGAAGCGTCTCGTGCACGACGCCGTCGCGCTCAACCCGCTCGCTGCGGCCGGGGTCGGCAGGCAGCGCCAACAGGGGCTTGAGGTCCGGGCGCCCCGGAAAAAAGGTTCGCACATCCGGCGGATAGCGAAGGCGCACCACCAACTCGACCTTGGCGCCGAAGGTCGCGTCCAGCGGCTCCAGCGACGCCTCGACCACCACCGGTGAGGGCTTCTCGGTGGGCGCCTCGGCGGCCAGGGCGGTCAAAGGCGTCGGCAATGCGAGGCCGGGCGCGGCCACGGCCGGGGCCTCCGCCACGACGACAGCCGCGCTCAGCCAGATGAGCCCACAGGCCGCGATCGCTAGGCACCGCGCCAGCGCCAAGCGAGCCGTGCGCCACGCCTTCGGTGGCGGCGGTTCAATCCTCTGCGTCGCGCTCCTCATTGCCGCGCCGCCCTCCTGCGAAAGTAGCCGACAAGCCCCGGCAGCCACGGCTCGCCGACCACCACGTCGATCGGCTCGAGCCCGTGCTTGCGCAGCAGCCGGTCGCGGTCCTTGTGCTTGGCCGCAGCCAGGCGTGCGAAGGCCGCCCTGCCGGCGGTGGAGCTGGTGTCGAGCCACAGGATCTCGCCGCTCTCGGCGTCCTCAAAGGCGCACAGTCCAAGGTCGGGCAGCTCCGCCTCCTTGCGGTCGCGCACGACGACTGGAACCAGGTCGTGGCGGCGAGCGGCGACGCCGAGGGGCCTGCCCCAATCCTCCGCCAGGAAGTCCGAGAGGAAGAACACCACAGCACGCTTACGCTGGACGCGACTGACGTAGTCGCAGGCGACGCCGAGGTCGGTGCCGTGGCCCGCCGGCTCGGCCTGTAGCAGCTCGAGGATGACCCGCAGGGCGTGGCTGCGGCCCTTCTTCGGCGGGATGTAACGCTCGATGCGATCGCTAAACAGCACCAAGCCCACGCGATCGTTGTTCTTGATCGCCGAGAAGGCCAAGGTCGCGGCGATCTCGGCCGCCGTCTCGCGCTTGGACTGGTCGACGCTGCCAAACTCGCCAGAAGCCGACACGTCGACCACCAGAATGACCGTCAACTCGCGCTCTTCCACAAACTGCTTGACGAAGGCCTCGCCCGTCCGCGCCGTGACGTTCCAGTCGATGAGCCGCACGTCGTCGCCAGGCTGGTACTGGCGCACGGCGTCGAAGCTCATGCCACGGCCCTTGAAGACCGCGTGGTACTGGCCCGCCATCACGTCGTTGACCAAGCGGCGTGTCACCAGCTCGATCTCTTGGACTTTCTGGAGGACTTCTTCGGAGCTCGCCATCGAGAGTGCGTCCTGGTCAGTGCGGTGGTGCGGCGGATCGCTGGCGGTCGTCTAGGGCACGTCGACGCGGTCGAAGATGCGCTGGACGACGTCCTCGGCGGTGAGCGACTCGGCCTCGGCCTGGTAATTCAGGATCACGCGGTGCCGCAGCACGTCCATGCCGATCGCCTTGATGTCCTCCGGGATGACGTAGCCGCGGTGACGCAAGAATGCGTGGGCCCTTGCCGCCTGCGTCAGGTAGATCGTCGCGCGCGGGCTGGCGCCGTAGTCGAGGAACTCTGCGACGTCGGCGATGCCATAGGCCTTGGGATCGCGCGTGGCGAAGACGAGGTCCACGATGTAGCGCTTGAGCTTCTCGTCGAAGTGGATCTCTCGCACGACCTCGCGGGCCCGCCGGATCTGCGCGCCGTCGGCAGCCGGCGTCACGGTCGGAGGCGTGCCGCTGGTCACCAGGTCTAGGATTTTCAACTCC
>SXNM01000333.1 GCA_005777155.1 Pseudomonadota bacterium
GCGCCGTGGGCGGTGCACAGCTCGCGCAAGCCGCGCAGGAAGGCTGGGGTCTGCAGCAAGAGGCCATTGTTGGCGGGCATCGGCTCCAGGATGACGGCAGCGATGTCGGCGCCGTGGCTGCGGAACAGCGCAGCGACGCCCTCGAGGTCGCCGAGGCGAGCGACCAACGTGGTCGCGGCGACGTCGCGCGGGATGCCGGCGGAGGTCGGCTCGCTGCCGGCCTCGGCGCCCGTGATGAGGCCAGACCCAGCGCGCACCAGCAGCGAGTCGATATGGCCGTGGTAACCGCCGCTGAACTTGACGACGATCGAGCGCTTGGTGGCGCCGCGAGCGAGGCGCAGCGCCGTCATCACGGCCTCAGTGCCCGAGCTGACGAAGCGGCACATCTCGGCGCCAGGAAACGCCGTGACGATCCGCTCTGCCAGCTCGACCTCCAGGCGGTGCGTCGCGCCGTACGAGAGGCCGAGCGGGGCGGCGGCCTGCACGGCGGCGACGACGTCTGGGTCGGCGTGGCCGAGGATCAGCGGCCCCCACGACATCTGGAAGTCGAGGTAGCTGTGGCCGTCGACGTCGCGGAGCCTTGGGCCCTCTGCGCTGGCGAAGTAGATGGGCTTGCCGCCGACAGACTTGAAGGCGCGCACCGGGCTGTGGACGCCGCCTGGAATGACGGCGCAGGCGCGCTCAAACCACGCCTCCGAGAGTCGGTGATCGCGGGCGGCGGTGGTGGCGGTCATCGGGGCTCCTCGGCTGGTGCGGCGGGCCGCGTCGCGGCGGCGTGGGCGTCCAGGGCGGCGGCCAGCGTCGGCAGCCAGTCTGCGCCGCCTTCTGCCACAGCGATGGGCGCCACGCCATGATCCGCACGCAGGGACGCGGCGGTGGTCGGCCCGATCGCGACGGTCGGCCGCTGGCGCAGCGCCGGCAGGTGGCGGTAGAGGCGCTCGGCGGCGGAGGGTGCGAAGACCAGCACGAGATCGGCGCGCAGCGCCCGGGCCGCGACGTCGGCGCGGGGAGCCGGTGCTGGCGCGTTGCGGTAGGCGAGCAAGGGCAAATAGCCGAACCCGGCCCGGCGCAAGGCGTCCGCTAGCTCTGGCCGGGCGCTGGAGCTGCAGAGGTGTGCGACCCTGGCGCCCGGCGGCAGGCGGGCGACGAGGCCAGCGCCGAGGCCCGCCGCCGTCGCCGGTGAAGCCAGCAGATCGGCCCAGACGCCGGCGCGCCGGAGCACCCGGGCGGTGGCCGGACCGACGCAGGCCAGCACGCCGCCCGCGTCCTGAAACGCCTGGAGCGCCAGCGCGCCGAGCAACGTCAACGCCGCGCTAGCGCCGTGACGGCTGGTCAGCGCCAAGGCCGCGACCCCGCCGAGGCGCCGCGCCCCCTCGGTGACTGGCAACGCGTCATGGACCGGGGAGAGGTCCACGTCGGCGCTCGGACCGGCCAGAATTCTGCTGGTGGCCAGCGAGCAGCTCACGGTGTCGCGCGGAAGACGCCCGGCGGCGACAGCGGCGCGGATGCGGGCGGCGCAGGCGGCGTTGTCAGGCCCCGATCGCGTCAGCAGCACGGTCGGCATGCGCGGCTCCGCTTCACCCAGCCGCGGCGGCATTAGGCGATGCTGGCGAGGGTCATGTCGAGATCGACCATGCGCGGCGCGCGTTCGTGCGCCTCGGTCGGCAGCTGGAGCAGCGGCAGCCGAGGCTCCAGCGTCGCCACCGCCGCCTCGCCGAGCGCCAGCGCCGTCGTCATCTGCATGGCGTCCAGCGCGCCCCCCTGCGCGGCGCCGATCGCGGCGGCGAAACGCAGACCGAAGGCCAGCTTTTGCCCAAGCTCGGCCCAGCCGCGCAGCAGCGAGACGTCGCGCTGTAGGGGCGTCGAAAAGAGCCAAAGCCCGTACACCGACTCGATGGCCGGGGCCAGCGCGCGCTCGACGGCGGCGACGTGGCTGCCGAGGTCGGCCCGCCAGTCGCCATGGAGCGCCTCGCGCACCTGCGCTGGGTCGGCCGCCCCAAGCCCGGCGTCGCCGACACATAGCGGCTCGAGCTGGCCCAGCACCTCGCCCAGGGCCTCTGCGTCGGCCGCGGCGCAGCGCGATTCCAAAAAGGCCCGAAACGCCAGAAAGTTGCGCGCGTGGAGCGGTTCAAGCCCGCCGCCACCGGCCAGATCGGGCACGGCGCGGTTGACCAGCGTGTTGGCGTGGACGCTGGCGATGGTGGCGAGACGCGCCAGCAGCGGCGTGCGGCGATCGGCCAACACGTCGAGCAGAGCCTCACGCAGCGCGATGAACTCGGTCCACCCCACCGTGAGCCGATCGCGCAGCGGCAGGCGCGCGAGCCCGCCCTGGCTGCGATAGACCGCGAGCTCCGTGCGCCAGCCGTCGGCGCCGGAGGCCAACGCGCCCGGGTCATCGCCGGTCGCGAGGTGCCGCCGCACCACGGGCGAGAGCGTCGAGAACCCGAGCTCCACGCCCGTCGGCGTCTGCCAGGCGAACACTGGAAACGCCGCCCACGGCGCGCGGAGGTCGTCCTCATCGCCAGCGATGCGGCCAGCCACGGCGCGGCAGAGGGCGAGCTCGGCGGCGCGCATCGGCCACGCCGGCGCCTCGCTGCCCATGGCCGCGACCTGGCGCTGCAAGGCGCCTCGCCAGCGTCGCGTAGGGCAGTCAGGCAGATCGGCGGCGATGCCGTCGAGCGCCGCGGGAAAGGTGACGCGCATCGCCAGCTCCGTAGCCGCCGCGCCGGCCCCTTGCGCTGCGGCGCTTAGGGGGTGAGCTTGCGGGCGCGCTGAATGAAGACCAGCCGACCGTTGGGGCCCGGCACGCTGCCCTTGATGAGCAGGTACTGGTTCTCGGCGTCGACGCCGGCGACGATCAAGTTCTGGATCGTGACCCGCTCGTTGCCGTAGTGGCCCGCCATCTTCTTGCCCTTCCAGACGCGGCCGGGCGTGGTGTTGGTGCCGAGCGAACCGCCGTGGCGGAACACCTCGTGCGTACCGTGCGACGACTTCGGGCGATGGAAGTTGTGGCGCTTGATGACGCCCGTGAAGCCGCGGCCCTTGGTGGTGCCGACGACGTCGACGAACTGGCCGGCGGCGAAGAGGCCCACGCCGAGCTCGTTGCCGACCTCGAACATCTTGGCGTCGGCAGCCGCGACCCGAACCTCGCGCAAGTGGCGCTTGGGCTCGACGCCCTGGCGGACGAAGAAGCCGCGGTCGGGCTTGTTGATGTGCTTGTCTTTGACTGCGCCAACTCCGAGCACCAGGGCGTCGTAGCCATCGGCGCCGTCGGCGCTCTTGACCTTGACCACGGTGTTTGGCTCGACCGCGATCACGGTGACGCCGAAGCGACCACCCTCGGGTCCGAAGATCTGCGTCATCCCGACCTTGCGGCCGATCACTCCCATCGTCATCTCATCCTCCGGCTGCCCCGGCCGTCGCGGCTGGGCGCTGCTCCTGCGTCACATCGGGCGGTCTTTGGCGCCAAAGGCCCCACCCTAGGCAAGCCCGGGGCCCGCGCGTGTGCGCTTGTGGAACCGGTCCCGAGCGGCTACCCCGGCTTTGGGGCAGCATCGGCCGGCCGACCTGCGTCGGTGGGACGCAGGGGGGCGGAAGTCTACGCCCGGTCGCCCCGGAACGCAAGGCGATCCCGCACCGACCGCCTCGACTCAGCCGTCGGCGCCCGGGTGCATTCGGAGCCACGGAGTCTCGCCGGGATCCAAGAAGAAGTAGGCATCGGTCGGGCCAGCGCCGGCGCCGATCTCGAGGCCGCGGCGAATCGCGCCGTCGAGGTAGCGGCGCGCGATCCGCACCGCGCTGCGCAAGAGAAACCCCCGCGCCAAAAGCGCCGTGATGGCGGCGGCATAAGAGCATCCCGTGCCGTGCGTGTGGCCGCCTGGATGCCACGGCGCGGCGATCTCGATCACCTCGTGGCCATCCCAGAGCAGGTCCACCAAAAAGAGTCCGTCCTCGGGATCGCGCCGCGCCGGCAGGTGACCGCCCTTGAGCAGCACGGCCCGGGCGCCGAGCGCCGCCAGAGCAGCGATGGCGCGCTCGGCGTCGTCGTGGCTGTCGACGCGCAGACCGGTCAGGCGGGCCGCCTCAGGCGCGTTGGGCGTCAGCAACGTCGCGCGCGGCACCAGCAGCTCGATGACAGCGGCCACCGCGTCGTCGGCCAGCAGCGCGTCGCCGCTCTTGGCGATCATGACCGGATCGACGACCAATGGCTGCAGCGCGTGCCAATCGAGGGCGGCGGCGACCTCGTGCACGATCTCGGCCGATCCGAGCATCCCGGTCTTGACCGCGGCGACGCGCATGTCGCTGGCGACCGAGTCGATCTGGGCCCGCACGAGCGATGGCGCCAGCAGCGACACCGCCTGCACGCCGACCGTGTTCTGCGCCGTGATGGCGGTCAGCGCCGAGGTCGCGAAGGCGCCAAGCGCGCTCATCACCTTGAGATCCGCTTGGATCCCGGCGCCGCCGCTGCTGTCGCTGCCCGCGATCGCGAGGGTCACTGGGAGGCTCGCCATGCACACCAGCCGTGGCCCGGAGGCCCGCATTGACGCAGCGAGTCGAAATGACGCGCCGCCGCACGGTAGCAGCGTCGGTTGGCGGCGCAAGCGAGGTGACACCGGCGCCGCAGGTCGGTGTTGCAGACAGCACGAGGCCAATCTACGCGGCCGACGGAGGCTCCTATGGCGATTCTTTCACTTGCAGGTCGCGGGCAGAGCGCCAAGATGGTGCTGGCGCTTGCGATGTTGTGTGGCGCGGGCTGCGACCCGCATGACCAGGGCAGCGGTCACTTTGCAGAACAGCTCCGTGACATCCAGGCCATCGACCGCGTCAAGGTCAGCGGCGCGATCGACGTCTTCATCGAGGTGGACCCGGCTGCCGAGCCGAGCATGATCGTCGTCGGCGATGACAACCTCCTCGATCGCGTCGTCGACGAGCAGAGCGGCAACCGGCTCGCCCTCGAGGTCGACGGCCTCTTGATGCCGCACCACCCCCTCGAGGTCTGGCTGCGTCTGCCCAACCTGCGCGGGCTGGACGTCAGCGGCGCCGTGCGTGTGACAGCGTGGGGCATCGCAAGCAAGCGGCTCGATGTCGACGCCAGCGGCGCCTGCACCGTGGTCTTGGCTGGTCAGGTCAACGACCTGCGCCTCGAAGGCAGCGGCGCGACCGAGGTCCATGCGCGCGCCTTGCAAGGCGGCGACGCCAACGTCGACGTCAGCGGCGCCGGCGACATTGGCGTCTGCGTCGACGACGCGCTGCGGGTGGACGTCAGCGGCGCCAGCGACGTGCGTTACTTCGGCACGCCCGAGTCGGTCGAGCAAGACGTCTCGGGCGCCGGCGAGCTGCGCTTCGGCGGCCCGACGTGCGCCACGTTCACGCCCCCGGTCCGTAAGGTGCCGAAGGACTGCACCTGCGCTGGCGGCGGCGACGACGACAACAACTTCGTCGACGTCTCGATGGACGAC
>SXNM01000334.1 GCA_005777155.1 Pseudomonadota bacterium
AGCGTCGTCGCGCCGTTGCAGAGCGGTCCGTAGACGACGTAGCTGTGGCCGGTAATCCAGCCGACGTCGGCGACGCAGGCGTAGACGTCCTCCTCACGCAGGTCGAACACCACCTCATGGGTAAACGACGCCCAGGTCAGGTAACCGCCGTGGCTGTGCTGCAGGCCCTTCGGGCGCCCAGTCGAGCCCGAGGTATAGAGGATGAAGAGGGGATCTTCGGCGCAACGGGGCACAGCGGCGAGCGCCGCTGGCTGCCCGGGAACGAGTTCGTGCCACCAATGGTCGCGGCCGGCCACGAACCGCACGTCGGCGCCGGTCCGCCGCAAGACCAGAACCGCCTGAACCCCATGCTCTCCCTCGAGGGCTAGGTCACAGGTCGCCTTGAGCGGGATCGGTCGGCCGCCGCGCCGGCCCTCGTCCTGGGTGATGACCAGCGAGGCACCCCAGTCGCGGATGCGGTCGCGCAGGGACTCCGCCGAGAAGCCGCCAAAAACCACCGAGTGCACCGCGCCGAGCCGGGCACAGGCCAGCATCACCACGGCCGCTGCGGGCACCATCCCCATGGAGAGGATGACGCGATCGCCGGCCCGTACGCCGAGCGCGCGCAGGGCGTGTGAGGCGCGGCAGACCTCGGCGAGGAGCTCGCGGTAGCTGAGCCGGCGCACCTCGCCGGGCGTGTCGCCTTCCCACAGGATCGCGGTCTTGTCGCCGCGCGAGGCGACGTGCTGGTCGAGGCAACTCTCGCTGGCGTTCAGCTCGCCATCGGCGAACCAGGCGATCGGCTGATCGGCGATGGTGTGAAAGCTGCCCTGCAGGCCGAGCGTCGGCGGTCGCTGCCAGTACAGGCGCCGCCTCGTCTCGGCCAGCCAAAAGCCGTCGGGGTCCGCTGCGGCGGCGTGCGAGAGGCGGCGCCAGTCGTCGAGATCGCAGATCGGCGAGAGGCTGCCGACGCGCACGCGCTCGGGCACTGGGTAGCGCATGGGCGGTTCAGGCTGGTCCATGAGAGGTGCTCCGGCGGCGATCAGCCGCCCATGAGGCGACGCAGACGCTCCAACAGCGAGCGCTGAGGCGGCGCGTCCGGGCCACTCTTCTCAATCGGCCCTGAGGTCGGCTTTAGCGTCGGCGTCAGCCCTGGCGTCGCAGCTTCGGCGCGGTCGCTGCCAGCGCCGGTCGCCTCGGTCGCCGCAGCGGCCTGCTGCAATACAGGCAACCTGGCGCGGTGCTCGGCGAGCGCGGCGGCGTCGACCACCCCGTACTTGGCGGTGCTGCGCGGCAGGGCGGCGTCCTCGGGCAGCAACTGCTCGGCCGCCCCGACGGGCTCGCGGCGCTCGACCCGCCAAGTGCCGGTGTCGCGCAGCGTCACGACCTCGGGCATGAGGGCCGGGATGCGCCAAGACGAGGCTCGATGTTGCGTCGAAGTCACCGTCGTCGATACCGCCGACGCTGCAGCCTCGACCGCCGCCGCTGGGCTGGGGAGCGTGGCGGCGGTCATCGCCTGCCGCAGCGCCTCACGCATCGCCCGAGCGTCCTGGAAGCGGTCCTTCGGATGCTTGGCGAGGCCTCGGGCCACCCAAGCCGCCAGCGCATCGGAGATCGGCTGCGGCGACACCATGCGCACGTCTGGCGGCGCGACCTCGCGGTGCTGCCGCAGCACGTCGTCGACGTCCACGCCGAGAAAGACCGGCCGCCCGGCCAGCGCGCGAAACGCCAGCGCCGCGACCGCGTAGAGATCGGTGCGGGCGTCGAGCTCCTGATCGGCACACTGCTCCGGGCTCATCGCGTCGGGCGTGCCCATCAACTGCCCGCGCTCCTGCGCGGCCTGCCGCACCCACATGGCGATACCGAAGTCGAGCACCTTGACGAAACGCTCGCCACCGACCTCGTGCAGCATGACGTTGCCCGGTTTGACGTCGCGGTGAACCAGGCCTTTGTCGTGTGCCTCGGCGAGGCTGCCGAGCAAGGCCTCGAGAATTGGGGCGAGCTCGGCCGGCGACAGCGGCCGCCTGCCGGCATCCTGCAGCTGCAAGACATGCTCAAGCGTGGGCCCAAAGAGCCGCTGCGCCGCGATGTAGAGCGCACCACCGGGCGTGCGACCGATGTCGAAGATCCGCAGCGTGTTGGGATGCTGCAGCGAGGCCATGATCTGCGCCTCTTGCACGAAGCGAGCCTCGGCGCTGGCGTCACCACCAGGCAGGTTGCGCAGCAGCATCTTCAGCGCCACCTGCTGACCAGTGCGCTCGTTGACAGCGTCGTAGACCACCGACCACGCGCCACGGCCGAGCACGCCGTCGATGCGGTAGCGCCCATCGACCAGTTCGCCGACCCGCGAGTGGTGCGAGTGCGAAGGGCGGCGCTGCGCGGGCTCGGCGGCGGTCATGGGGCTCCTCGGGCGGTTCCACTCGCCGCAGGATCGCCGGGGGCGACGTGCGTTGCAACTGTTGCGCGCATCGGGGTGTGCAATCTTGACAGGATCACGGACACCGCTAGGGTGAAGGCCGCTCAGCCAATCCGGCTGGGTCATCAGGCGCCGCCCGCCCGGGCTGCCGGGCGAGTCCGCACCAGCCGCTGGGCTGGGCACATGGGGAAGCGTTACGATGCTCATGACCTACACCGCACAGCCGGCTGATCAACAGCCGATGCGCCGCGTCCTGCGACCGCAGGGATCGGCGTATCACCCGCGGTGAGGTCGCCGGCGCAGGCCGGCCCACTTCAGGAGCCGCGGGTCGTCCACCCCGCGGCTTCGTCGTTTTTGGGCCCAGCGGCCTAAAATCCTAGAGCGAAGCGCGCGTGGGGAGAGCCCCCATGAGGGGCCGAACGACCCGCGGCCAATGCTGCACTAGTCAGCAAAGGTCGGGGCGATCATGTCCACATCGAGGACTATGCGAAGGCCAACTGGGCTTGAGATCGAGCTGACGCAGGTCCGGCTTCGGCCAGGGCCGGCGGCGATCGCGTGGGACCACCTGCCGGGCGACGTGCGCGCCATGTTGGGTGTCGCCTGGCCGGTCGTGCTATCGATGCTGAGCTTCACCGCGATGGGCGTCGTCGACACGCTCTTTGTCGCCCAGCTCGGGCGCGACGAGCTGGCCGGCGGCGCGCTGGGCAACCTGGCGATCATGCTGGTGGGCGCGCTTTTTGTCGGCGGCCTGCGCGGCGTCAACGTCGTGGTGGCGCAGGCCATCGGGGCGGGTCAGCCTGCGCTGGCCACACGCGCCGGCTGGGCGGGTGTCGGCATCGCGCTGACCGCCGGCGTCGGCATTGCCTGCCTAAGCGCCCTAACACCTGAGGTGGTGGCGGCATTCGGCGGCTCGTCGTCGGTGCAGGCCTTCGCCGCCGAAACCTTCGGCATCCGGGCGCTCGGCGGACCCGCCTGGCTGCTGCTCACTACGGTCGGCCAAGCCATGCAGGGGCGCGGCGACACCCGCACACCAATGGTCGCCAACGTCACCGCCAACCTGCTCAACATCGCCCTCAACGGCGTGCTCGTCTTCGGCTTTTCCGGCTTCGACGTCCTGGGCGGCGGCTTCTTGGCAGTGCCCAAACTCGGCGTCTTCGGCTCGGCGCTGGCCACGGCCGTCTCGCTGGGCCTCGCCGGCGTGGCCCTGCTCATCGTCTTCGCCCGCCGAAGCGGCTGGGCGCGGCCGTCGTGGGCAGAGGTCAGGGCCGTGGTCGGCGTCGGGACGCCAATCGGCGTCCGATTCCTCCTCGACTTCGGCGGCTGGGCCACCCTGACCGCGATGATGGCGCGGGTCGGCGCCGCTGAAGTGGCCGCGACCCAGGTGGCGATTCGCGTCGTCAGCGTCAGCTTCTTGCCCGGCCACGGAGTCGGCGAGGCGGCGTCGCTGCTGGTCGGACAGGCGGTCGGAGCGGGCGACCTCGCGCGGGCCCGCCGCGTCTTTGCCGCCGCCACCCTGCTGGCCGTGGCGGTCATGGCGGCCTTCGGCGTGGCGTTCGCGGTCCTCCCGGACACCATCCTTGACCTGTTCGCCGCCGACGCCGAAGTCCGCTCCATCGGCCATACGCTGCTGCTCTGGGCGGCGGCCTTCCAGGTCTTCGACGCCATCTGCCTCGTGGCGATGGGCGCCCTCGGTGGCGCGGGCGATACCCGGTTCGTGATGTGGACCTCGGTCGTCGGGACCTGGCTGCTGCTGGTGCCGCTGGGCTGGTGGCTCGGCGTAGCGCTCGGCTTCGGCGCAGCCGGCGTCTGGGCGGCGGTGACCGCCGAGTGCGCCTTTAAGTCGGCGCTCTTCCTGTGGCGCTGGCATGCCGGCGGCTGGGACGGCAAGGCCGTCGTCCACGCCGGGGCGCCGCGTGAGGGCAGCAGCTAAGGCCGCCAACTGTTTGGCGCCGTGGCCCTCGAGTTGGTGGCGGCTCGGGACAGAGAGAGGCAGAAGTCGATACTTTTCGACTATTTGACGCCGCCCCCATGAGCAGACGGCGATGGGCGCGACCCGTCATCACCAGTCGCGTCGCTCGTGCGCCACCACAAGGCGGGAATCAGGGGCCGAGCCCAAGCGTTGAAGCACGGGGGAGTGGCGAACGCCATTGTCGTACGCTAGCCTCGCCCTGGCCGGTCGCACCCGCGGTCCCGGTCGCGCTCGCGAGCCCTGTACGCCGCCTGAAGGAGCCCTCCATGCGTCTCTCCCGTCTCATCACCGCAGCCCTCGTCGCTGCCAGCTTTGCCGTCGCCGGCCCGGCCCTCGCCTGCCCAGGCAAAGACCACAAGAAGACCGAGAAGAAGGACGAGGACGACGACGACAAGCCCTCCTTCTGCCCGGGCAAGGACCACAAGAAAAACGACAAGAAAGATGAGGACGACGACAAGGGCGAGTAGCGCTCCCTCACGTTGCTTCTCGCAGTGTGGCTTGACCCGGCGTCGGGCGAGCGGGCACCCTCTGATGTGCCGCTGGCAAGGCGGCGCGGAGGCGCCATGATCACGCGGAAGCAGGCTGTAAAATTCGTGCCCGGGCGCCACGTCGCCACCTGCCGTCGGCCGGCCGGCGCGCTCATCGCGCTCGGCCTCAGCGTCACGCTGGGCTGCGCTGCCGGCAGCGGCGGCAGCGGCGCGACCTGGAGCGGCGGCCAAGATGGCCAGGTCTGCAATCCGCAGACCCAGGCCACTGGCTGCGCTCTTCACCAAGGCGCACCGTCCGTCATGCAGTGTGGCGCCGAGGGCGTGTGGTCTAGCCATCAGGCCTGCATCGCCGGCGAGAGTTGCCGCGAGCTGCCGGTGCCAGGCGCGGCGCCGGGCGGACCGCAGCTGGCCGCCGAGTGCTTCAAGCTGGAGACGACCAACGGCGGTGTCGCAAATGACAGCAGCGCACTCGACGGCGGGGGCGCCAGCGATGCGTCATCGCAAGACAGCGCCCCGCAGAAAGACACCGCCCCGCCGCAGGACACCGCCCCGCCGCAGGACACCGCCCCGCCGCAGGACACCGCCCC
>SXNM01000335.1 GCA_005777155.1 Pseudomonadota bacterium
GCGCTGGCGGCCCCGGCGCTGGCGACGCCGAGCGACGCCCAGCCGCTGGCCGGCGCGGCGACGCCGGCGGTGGATGAGATCGCCCGAGATCAAGTCGCCCCAGACGACGTCGCCTGGCCGACGCGCATCGATGTAATTGAGATCGTTGGCATCTCAAGGACTCGACCGCAGGTGGTGCTGCGCGAGCTGCCCTTCCGCGCTGGGACCCTGGTGTCGCGGGCCGACTTCGACCTCGGCGTGGCGAGGCTCTGGAACATCAGCCTGTTCTCCAAGGTCTCGGCCCACCTCCGCGACCGCGAGGGCCAGCGCCACTTGGTGCTCACGCTCGAGGAGCGCTGGACACTCAATCCGCTGTTTTCGTTTCAGGTCTTGGTAAAGCGCGGCGCCGAGGCCGGCCAGGAGTCGACGTGGTGGTCGGTCGGCGCCAGCGACATCAACATGCTCGGGCGCTTCCTCGAGGTCGGCGCGCGCTACGAGCGCTTCAACGCCTTCTCGGGCGGTCAGGTCTACCTGCGCGACTGGCGACTCTTCGGCGAGCGCGTCGACGCGCTGATGCTGGTCGAATCGCTGGTGCGGCCGCGCGTCGGCTTCGCAAATCGCCGGCTGCTGACACGCCTCGACGTCAATGGCCAGCTCGACGGCGACCGACTGCGCGTCGGGGCCCGCCTCGAGGTGCAGGCCGACCGCTTCTTCGACGCTGGCGACACGCCGCCCTCCCTGCCCCCGGCGAGCGAGACGGTGCTGCTGGACGCCGGCGTCCGGCTCGGCCGCATCGACACCGACCGCATCCGGCAGAGCGGCGCCTCGGTCGAATTGAGGCCGGCGTTCGCGCTGTCTCGGGTGTCGGGGCGCGACCTGTGGCCGCAGGCGCGGGCCTTCGTGCAGGGCCTTTGGTTCTGGGCGCCCGGACAGCGCCTGAACTTGGCGCTGCGGCTGCAGGGGGCCGTGCAGTCCAGGGGCCCAGACCACCTGCAGTACTTCGTCGGCGGCCTCTATGAGGTGCGCGGTGTCCGCGACTCCTACCTGCGCGGCGGCCGCTACGCGCTGCTGAACGCCGAGGTGCGGCTGACGGCCTACGACGCCATGTGGCTGGCGGTGGTGCCGACAGGCTTCTTCGATGTCGCCTTGGCGCACGGCGTGGCGCCAGACGCCGAGGGGGCGCTGCCGCCGGCGGCGAGCGCGGCGCTCCTGGCCTCGGCTGGGGCGGGGGTCCGCCTGCTGGTGCCGCGCTTGGTCCGCACCGGGCTGCGCGTCGACGTCGCCGTCCCCGTCACCGGCATCGCCTGCCAGGGTCCTCGCGTCGCCGGCGTCTGCCCCGGACTCTCGGTCGGAGTTTTCCAGTACTTCTAGTGACACAACAGGGGGTTGCTGGCCGCGCCTCTCGCCGTCTGTCCAGGTGGCTCGACGCGCCCTCGGCGAACAACGCGTTCGCCTTGGGGCCTGCCCCGACTAGCGCCGCGCCCAGCTCGACGCACACGGCGCGCACGGCACGCACCTCCCCAAGTTGAGAGCCTCTCTAGGGCGCCTTCGCTGTCGCTGCCGACGGCGCGACCGTCGCGACCGGCGCGACCGTCGCGACCGCCGCGCAGGCCGGCGCCGCTGGGTCGAGGCGGTCGAGATCGAGCCGCCGCCCGGAGCCCCGGCCGGGGTAGGCGCGGTGATTGGCGCCGGGCAGCGCAAAGCCGCTGACCAGCACCCGCCGCGGTGCGTCACCTTGATTCGGCGTGCTGCCGTGGATGACGAAGGGGCCGAAGATCGCGACGTCGCCTGGCGCCAACAGCGCCGGGACTGGCCGCGCCCCGCGCAGCGCCTCGATGGGGAGCGTGCGGGCAGCGCTGTGCGGGAGGGCGCCGCGACCGTGGCTGCCAGGAACAAAGCAGAGGGGGCCGTTGTCGAGCGTGCAGGCGTCGATGGCGAGCAAGGTCTGCAGGTAGCTGCCGTGGCCGTCGACGTCGGTCCAGGCCTCGGTGCCGTGGCGGCGATGGACTGCGTCTTGGTGCCAATCGAACTCGACAGCGTCGCCGGGCTCCTTTGGGTGGAGCTGCGCGATGAGCTGATCAAATCGGCGCCCGCCGAGGGCCAAGGCCGCCAGCGCGACCAGGCGGCGATCTCGGCTGCAGCGATCGAGGTCGGCGTCAGCGGCCGCCACCCAGACCACGCGGGCGACGCCGCCGCTGGGCGCGATGACCGCCACGGCGCCGTCGAGGTCGTGCTCGCCGGGCGGCAGGCCGCGCAGCCGGGCGCTCAGGCGGTCGACGGCGACGCCGAGGGCGGCGACCTCGCTGGGTAGGAAGAGGCGACGCAAGATGACGAAGCCATCGCGCTGCAGGGCAGTCTGGAGGGCGGCTCGGGTCGGCAAGGTCGGCATCGCGGCCTCCGCGGCGGGCGCCACCATGGCCCCGCGTCCGCGTAGGGTAGAGGCGTCGCGAGCGGCCGCCAGAAATGGGGGATCACCGTGACATCGCCGCCATGGCGGGGGCGGCGCCGCTGGACCGGCGCTGCGGCCATGGCGACCTTTCGGGGAGCCCTGGGCGCGAGGCAACTGTCCTGGGCTCAGCCGTGCCGCTCGGGCACGCCACGTCCCCGCTACAGGCGGCCGCTCAGCGCGACCGACACGCCAACGCCCGGCGCGTCAAGGCCGGAGCCGTGGACCCGGTAGCGGGCGTCCAAGAGGTTGCGGGCGATGGCGTCGAGGCGCAGGTCGTAGCCGAGGGCGACGCCGCCGCGCAGACCGACGTCGAAGTAGCCGGGTGTCCCTGGGCAGGCCTTGCCGCCGTCTTTGTAGGTCTTGCCGCGGTTGTCCGGGTCTTCGCAGATGCGGAGGTCGGACTCGTCGCCGGCCGCCAGGCGATCTTGGGCGGCGGCGAAGCGGGCAAAGACCTCAGCGGTCCAGCCGCCACGGCCGACCTCGACCCCGGCGGCGCCACCGAGCGGTGGGATGCGGCGAAACGGCGCAGACGTGCCATCGTCGCTCTCGATGTCGCCGGTGGTGGCGGCGAGGCGGAGCCACGGCTGGAGGCCATGGGCCAAGTGGCCGCGCACCTCGAGCTGGCCACCCTGCAGGGTGCCGCGCGCCTTATTGACGCGCTGGCGCACGGGCTTGGTCCCCACCGTCGCCGCGTCGATGCCGAAGGCGGCGAACTCAGAGGCGAGCACCTCGCGTTGGTCGATGACGTCCTGCAGCGCGATCTGCCACAGCGCAGCGTGCAGCGTCACCTTGGCCCAGCGCAGCCGGGCGCCGAGCTCGAAGGCGTCGCTGCGCTCGGCGCGCAGGTCGCTGTTGGGCACCTCGAAGGTGCTGCCGGTGTCACCGAGGACGGTGGTCTCCTGCAGGTTCGGCGCCCGCAGGCCCTGGTGCCAGCTGGCATAGGCCATGGTGTCAGCGCGGAGCCATCGCACCCCGGCGCTGCCGACCAGCCCTGAGGCGTCGTACTCGATGTCGCCCAGCTTTGGCACCGCCGCGGCGTGCGCGCTGAACACGGCGTGGCGCAGCCCGGCATCGACAACCAGCCGCATGGTGTCGGTCCGCAGCGCCACCGCGTCGGCGAGCACGAAGGCGCCAAACTCGGTGAAGGCGGAGTCGGCGCTGAAGTTGCCGCGCGCGGCGTCGGCGAAGGTCCAGCCCTTGTCGCTGCGCCGCTCGGCCGAGGTGGAGGCGGCGATGCCGTCGCGCCATAGCTCGGCGCCGAGGTCGACGCGCAGCCGTGAGCGCCACGCGCCACCGATCGGACGCAGCGCTGCCCGCACCAGGCCGCCCACGGAGCGCACGGTGTCTTGGGTGTGCTGCTCGCGGGTCACCACCGCCGCCGGGGCGCCGTCTGGGTTGGCCTGCAGCGCCTCGGCGCCAGCGACGCAGCCCGGCACGTCGGCGGTGACGTCGCTGATCTTGCAGCGCACCCGGCGGGTCGCCTCGTCGCTGCGATGGAAGGCGAGGCTGGCGCGCACCTTCTCGATGAGGCCGGTGTCGCCGCCCCCTCCGCCCTCGCCGCTGCCGTGGCCAAAGTCGAGCCAGATCATGTCGTCGGCGTTGTCGTACCAGCGCAGGTCGCCGGCGTGGAGGGAGTCGGCGCGGCCAGCGTCCATTAGCCGGTTGCCGAGCGCCGAGAGGCGAATCTCGGTCTTGGGCCCAAGGTCGTAACCGACGCGCCCGAGCCAGCCGCCCTGGCTGTAGGCCGAGATCGGCGCCTTATCGCCGCCGCCGAGGCGCAGCGCGCCGAAGCTCCGATAGCCGCCGGCGGCCAAGGTGCTGAGCGCGCCACGACGCCAGCTCGTCTGGCCCCAGACCTCGACGCCGCCGTCGCCTGTGCTGTAGCGCACGCCGGCGCCTGCGGCGACGCCAGCGTGGACCGGCAGCGCGTGGGGCTGCACGGCGATGACGCCGCCCATCGCCGAGCTGCCATAGGCGACAGACTGCGAACCGTGCAGGACCTCGATGTTGTCGATCGACGACATGTCGATCGCCGCCAAGTATTGGTTCGGACCGGTGCGCCACGTCGCCTGATGAAAGCGCAGTCCGTCGAGCATCATCATGTTGGAGGGCCCGATGAGGCCGCGCAGAATCGGCGCGCCGGCGCCGCGGTTTGTCACCTGCACGGCGACGGCGGTCGTCTCCTCCAGCGCCTCTGGCGGCGTGCGAGCGCCCATGGTGCGGGCCTTGTCGGCGGTGACACGGCCGACGCTGGCGCCGGAGTCAAAGCGATTGCCGCTGCGGCGTTGCGGGCTGACGACGATCGGCTCGAGGTCGGTGGCAGTCTCGGCGCGCGGCAGCCCAACCGGCTGGGCGAGGCACGGCGCGGCGAGCAGCGAGACCGTGAGGTGAAGGGCCAGGCGAATATCGATGGCTCTCATGAACAGCGCCTCCCGCCTTGGATGACTTTGGCGACGTTGACGCCCGCCCGCGCCGCAAGCGTTGGCCCGTCGGCGCCTCAGTACAAGGGGCGCGTCACCCAGGCAGACCGGGAGATTTTCCTGGGTACACCGGGAGTCGGCTGTGGCGCCGCGAGCGGACGGCGGCTGACCTACGCTCGCGCGGGATTGGGGCGCGGCTGGGGCGTCGCGGCGCCGGGGAACTGGCGACGGGTGGACGTGGCGGTGCAGAACACGTCAGACGAGGCGCCGTTGCCTAGCATGACGCGTCGGCGTAAGCTCACGGTGTGGCAGGCAGCGGAGTGAAGTCGGCGCGTCGCACGCCCGACCGGGGAGCGCACACGTGCTGGACCAGAGAGCGCGAGTCTACGCCACCCTCACGGCGCTCTTCGTCGCGTGCCTGCTCATCGCCGACCTGACCGGCGGCAAGTTCTTCCACCTCGACATTTTCACCGTCGGCGGCTACAATTTCGTGACGCACTCGGTCGGGATGATTTCGTTTCCATTGACCTTTCTTCTGACAGACCTCGTCAACGAATTCTACGGCGCCAGGCTGGCGCGCCAGCTGACCTACACTGGCCTCGCCTGCGCGGCGCTGGCGTTTGCCATGATCTTGCTGGCGCGCATGGCCCCGATCGCCGACTTCAGCCCGATCGACCAGCCATCGTTCGACAAGGTGTTCGCCATGTCGAACCGCCTCTATGTGGCGTCACTGACGGCCTACTTGTTCGGGCAGCTCGCCGACATCGCGATCTTTGGCCGCCTCAAGGCGCTCACCGGCGACCGCTTGGTCTGGCTGCGCGCCACCGGCTCCACTGCCGTGTCGCAGCTCTTGGATAGCTTCGTCGTGACGACGGTGCTCTTCGTCGGCGTGGCGGACGCCGAGGGGAAAACGCCTGATTTCTTGAAGATCTTGGAGATCGCCGGCACCGGCTATATCCTCAAGTTCGTGCTGGCGTTGCTGTTGACGCCCTTGGTCTACGGTGGGCGGGCGCTGCTGAGGCGGCGTTTTGGGTTGCAGCCGGCCTAGCGGGCGGCGGGCGGATCGCGGCGGCCGCCCGAGCGGGTTTGTTGTGTTTGGATTGTAGTGATTTTGTGGTTAGAGGTGGAGTATGGTGAAGTATGGGGGAATTGGGCGACCGCGTCGGCAGTGGACGCCGCTGCATGTCTGGGTGCTGCTCTGTGGCCTGCTCGCGTCGCTGACCGTGCACCCGACGGCGGCCTTGGGGGCTGAGGCGGAGGGCACGGCGTCGACGCCGGTCGCGGCCGCCGCTCCGCCCACGTCGGCGACCGCGACAGACGTAGATCCGGACGATCAGCCGACGCGAGCTCGCTTCGATCGTGCGCTCGACCAGCTGCACCAGGGCGAGATCTCGGCGGCGACGGGGCCGCTGGCGCAGGTAGCGCAGGGCGCGGTCCTCGCCGAGCGGCGGGCGGCGGCGGCGGCCTTGCTGGCGTACGCCCGCAGGTTGAGCGGCATCGTGGAGGCTGGTGGCGGAGGCGAGGTGATGCATGACCTCAGCGACGGCCGCACGGAGTTCATCGTCACCTCCACCCTCGGCGCCCTCTACACGGGCGTGGTGTTGGTGGACCTGCTCGATCTCGACGACGTACGGCCGGTCGTCGGGACCTTGCTGGCGACGACCGCCGTCGGCCTGACGGGCGCGATTTTCGGCAGCCGCGGCCTCCGGCTGCGGGCGGCCGACGGCGAGGCGTACAGCCTCGGTGCGGTCTGGGGCGCCGCGACCGGCTTGCTGACGGCGCTCGCGCTCGACGTGGACACCTCCGCCGGGGCACAGCTCACGGTGCTCGGCGGCGTCGCGGTGGGCGCCTTCGCCGGCATGAGCTTGTCGCGGAGCTTTCAGCCGACGCGCGGCCAGGTCAACGCGGTCTCGGGCTCCATGGTGCTCGGCTTTGCCACCGCGCTGATGGGGTACTGGGTCCTGAATCCACAAAACGGCGGCGCCAAGAACCTCGAGCTGGTCGTGCTGGGCGGCCTGCAAGTAGGCACCTTCGCTGGCCTGACCCTGGCGCCAGACCTCGACTGGAGCGTCGCGCGCTCGAGGCTGATCTTGCTCTCGAGCGGCGTCGGCGCGCTGCTCGGGCTTGGCGTGGCCGTCTTGGCCACCGGCAGCAACATCAACAGCGACGCCGGGAGCCGGGTCTGGTCAGGCGCGGCGCTGGCAGGACTCTGGGGTGGCGCGGTGGCCGGCGCAGCGCTGACGGCCGACATGGCGCCGGATGCCCAGTTCCGCGAGGCGCCGACCGAGGCGTCGGCCATGGTGGTGCCCATGCAAGTGCGCAACGGCGGCGGTCTAGCGCTCCATGTGCGGTTCTAGCGTCGCTGCCAGGGTGACGCCGCGGAAGCCATTGCGAGCGCAGATCTGGCTGCGAAAAGCCCGCCAGATGGCACTTTTCGCGGCATCGCAGCGCCGAGCCCCGAGAAAAATGGACGGCCAGAGTCGCGGCCCTTGATCCCGGCTCGCGTCTCTCGCAGGAGGCGAGGCGCGCCGGCGCACGACTGGCCATGACAGGTCGCGGCTGCGGTGCTAGGGTGCCGGCCCCCGGCCTGCTGGCCAGGCGGAGGAGGCGGCCATGGCCGGCGGCACAGACGACAAACGCGGGGCGCGGGGCAAGGGTGGCGCTGACCGTGGCGCCTCGGCGACGCCATCGCGCGCGACCCAAGGGCAGCCGCGGGCTCCCAAGCCCAAAGGCGGCGCACGGCCAGGGGCAGACGCCGGCGGCGACCTCGACCTCGTGGGCGGCGAGCGGCTGCAGCGCTTCTTGTCGCGCTGCGGCGTCGCGTCGCGGCGGGCTGCCGAGGAGTGGATCGTCCAGGGCCGCATCGAGGTCAACGGCGAGGTCGTCACCGCGCTCGGCAGCCGCGTCCTGCCGGGTCGCGATGAAGTGCGCGTCGACGGCGAGCGCGTAAAGCCGCCCAGCTCCGGCGTCGCGCTGCTGCTGAACAAGCCGGTGGGCGTGCTCTGCTCGCGCGAAGACCCCGAGGGCCGCCCCTTGGTCTACGGCCTGCTGCCGGCCGATCCGGCGCTGCGCAGCATCGGGCGCCTCGACTTCCACACCGAGGGCGTGCTGCTTTTCACCAACGACGGCGACCTCGCGGAGCGGCTGGCCCACCCGCGCTTTGGTATCGAGCGCACCTACGAGGCGCGGGTCCGCGGCCTGCCGGGCCCCGAGACGCTGGCGCGCCTGGTCCGCGGCGTCATCCTGGACGACGGCCCGGCGCGGGTGCTGTCGGCAGAGGTGACGCGGCAGACCGATCGCAACGCGTGGATCAAAGTGACGCTGCAGGAGGGCCGCAACCGCGAGGTGCGCCGCATCCTCGAGCGCGTCGGACACCCCGTGATGCGCCTGCGACGTGTGCGCTTCGCTGGCCTCGGGGTCGGCAAGCTCAAGCCAGGCGAGTGGCGCCTTCTGGAAGAGGCTGAGGTCCAGGCGCTGCAGACGCGGGGCCACGTCGGCTCCTTCGACCTGCCGCCCGACCCACGCAAGCGCCTCGTGCAGGCCGCCGGCCTCGCCGAGACCGCGCAGGCGCCGCGCCGTCGGGAGCTGCCCCCCCTGCCCAAGCCGC
>SXNM01000336.1 GCA_005777155.1 Pseudomonadota bacterium
CGGCGGCCGGCGGTGGCGGCCTCAACAACGCCTTCTTCGAGGGCAACCCGACGCTCAAGCAGATCGCCGCGGGCGCCGCCGTCCTCAAAGCTGGCCGCGGCCGACATGTCACCCTGGTGCAGCAGGCGCTGATCAACCTCGGCTACAACCTGCCCGTCTCCGGCGCCGACGGCGGTTGGGGCGGCGAGACCGTCACGGCGGTGCGGCAGTTCCAGCAGGATCGGACCGGCCGCGTCACCGGGGTCGTTGACGCCGAGACCATGCAGGCCCTCGACCAACAGGCGCCAGCCAACGGCCAGCCGGTCGATCGCAGCCCCAACTACGACGAGCTGTTCAAGGACGGTCTGCTCGACGCCACCATCGCCGTCGGCTACGACGAGCAGGGCACTTTCGACAGGGAGATCGAGCAGATCCGCGAGAAGCTCCAGGGCGAGCTTGGCCTCAGCCCGGTCGACGAGGCGGCGGCGCAGAAGGCCTACCGCGGCGCCGGCATGGCCATGCCCAGCCGTGGCGGCGGCGAGTACTACCTGCAAGAGGGCGCCCTCGAGCACCAGGGCAAGAAGGTCTCGGTGTTGGTGCGCCTCATCACTTACCAAGACCCCGAGGCGCGCGACGCCTACGTCGAGGCGCTGCAGAAGTCCGACGCCACCGTCTACACCGGTCATGGTCGCTACGGCTCCGGCCCCGACTTTGACGACAAGCACAGCTCGGCGGGCAACGTCTTCGTCAACCCCGAGCAGCGCATTCATGAGGGCGGCGCGACGACGATCTACAACGAGCTGCAGCGCGACGGCGCCTCCAAACCGCTGCAGGACATTCAGTTCGATCGCAAGTACAAGGTCTGGTTCTTCGATGGCTGCAACACGCGCCTGTACAACAAGGCGATCCGCGCCAACGCCACCGTCGACCACCGCAGCGTGGATATGTTCGGCGCCGGCACCGAGATCGCCTCCTCGACGACCGACACCGACGTCATCACCTTCGTCGGCGGCCTGATGAAGCAGCGCTCTGCCGGCCAAATCGTCAGCGATCTCAACAACCAGAACGGCATCACCGACAAGTCCAAGGGCTTCCAAGCCGACGGCTTCGGCGACAACAAGGCCGCGGGGTAGTCCGAGATGGCAGAGTCGGCGCCGCGAATCCCAGCGACTGCGCCCCGGCGCCTGCAGGCGGCCGCGGCTGGCGGGCCGCTCGCGCTGCTGACGGTGGCCGCGCTCGTCGCGCAGGCTTGCGCTTGTCCAGCCAGCGCCGCATCGGGACCTCCAACGACGGCGCCTAGCGGGCGAAGCAAGAAGGGGGCGGGCATGGAAGCACGGCAGGGCGCGTCCGCTGATCTCGGCGCCGGGTTGCGCCAAGGCGACAGCGCCGCGCGCTGCAAGGCCGTGGCGGCGCTCGGCAAGCGCGGTGACGAGGCGGCGTGGAGGGCGCTATTTGAGGCGCTCGACGGCCGAGATGAGGCGGTACGGGCCTGCATCGTCGCGGCCCTGCGCAGCGACGCCGCCGCCGCCTTCGCCGTGGCGGAGGGGGAGCGGCGCGACGCCGCGCTGCACGGGGCCATCGCAGCTGCCAAGGCCCTGCCCGGCGACGCCGCCGCCAAAGAGGCGGCCTCGGCGGCGACCTATGCCCTCGGCCAGCACCTACGCCGCGCCGGGGCGCTCGATAGCCCCGCGCTCTTGCCGCTCATCGACCTCGCGCAGCGGCCCGATCAGCCGGGATTTGTCCGTTCTGGTGCGTCTTGGTGCGTATCAGGGCAGTCATGGAGCGTGATGGTGCAGGCACGTCTGCGCGCCGCGCTCAAGGACCGCGACCGCGACGTCCGCTGGCCTGCCGCCGACGGCCTCGCTCGCAAGGTGCGCGACGGCGACGCGGCCACCCGCCAAGCGGCATCGGCGCTGGCCGCCGAGCTGGTCGGCCAGGAGTCGGACGCAAGCGTCAAGGCGAAGCTGCAGCAAGCGGCGTCGATGGCGACTGCCGGCCCCAAGTAGGGCGGCGGTGGCTCTGGCAGACCAGCCGTCAAGGTGCGCTGCCGATCGCGGCGGAGCCAGACGTGACTGGTGACGCACCGCGAAGACTCGCCCCCCGCAGCGTGTAGCGGCGCCTCGCGTCGACACCGTCGGGCGGCAGGTCGCTGCGGCCCCGCCATCGCGACGAGCCTGCGAAGCCAGCGCAGCAGACGGCGCCGTCTCGGGCTCTCGCGGAAGCAGATCAAGTCGCGCATGGCGGGGGCGTGGCCGACCGTGCCGCAGGTCAGCGACAGGCGCGCCAAGACCGCGTGGGGCACAAGGCCGGCAAGCCCCACGGAGCGCCGCAAAGTAGCCTCCCCCTGGGTCAATCGCGGCGGACCGCTCCGCTCAGGGGCAGGAGCCCATGCCCTTCATGCCTACGTCGGCCTCAGCCGCCAAGCAGGGCGTGTCGTAGGTCTTGTTGTTGCAGCCGCAGACCTTCATCGGGAACTTGGGGCACTCGGAGAGGGCCATGCAAGAGCCGGTCTGTCCGCACGCTGCCGACATGCCTGCGCAGAACTTGCCGTTGCCGCACTGACCAGGGACGCCGACGGTGCAGGTCGCTGCGCCGCAGGTCTTGACGAAGACGCACTTGCCGTTGACGCACGAGTCCGTGGTGCAGTCGTCCTTGTCATTGCAGTCGGTGTTGATCTTGCAGGTCCCAGGTTCGCCACCGCAGGCAGGGTCGGTCTGGTACAAGCACTTGCCGTCTTTGCAGCCGTCGCTGGTGCAGGGGTTGCCATCGTTGCACTCGACCTGCGTCTTGCAGCCGCCGCAGTTGGGGATCGGCGTGTTGGCGCACTTGCCGACGACGCAGGAGTCTGTCGTGCAGGGGTCGCCGTCGTTGCAGCCGCTGGCGCTGGTGCAGGTCTTGCAGCCGACGATCGGCGCGTTCTTGCAGGCGCCTGAGGTGCAGCTGTCCTGCGTGCAGCCTTTGCCGTCCTCACACTCGGCCGAGGTCGCGCACGACTTGCAGCCCTGAATCAACGTGTTCGAGCACTTGCCAGCGTTGCAGGCGTCGGTGGTGCAGCCCTTCTTGTCGTCGCAGTCGGCGCCCGTGCTGCAAGACGGCACGCAGCCCGGCACTTGCTCGCCCTTGCACTTGCCGGCGTCACAGATCGGCTTGAAGCACTCGGAATTCGACTTGCAGTCGCTCGCCAGCTTACACTCCACACAGCCGACAATCGCCGTCCACAGGCACACGCCAGACTGGCAGGCGTCGGTGGTGCACTTGTCGCCGTCATTGCACTCGGTCGGCTCTTTGCACAGCTTGCACTTGTCGTCCAGACTGTTGGTGCACTTGCCGGCGGCGCAGCCATCGGCCGTGCACGGGTTGGCGTCGTTGCAGTCCGCTGCCGTCTGACAGCTGTTCGGGTCGCAGTTGGGGATTGGCGGGTTGACGCAGAGGTCGCCAGCGCACTGGTCGAGGGTGCACTTTTTGCCGTCGTTGCAATCGGCTTCCACCTTGCAAGTCTTGCAGTCCGCCATGGGCTTGTTGCTGCACGTGCCCTGAATGCACTCGTCGGCGGTGCAGCTGTTGCCATCGAAGCACTGCGCCATCTGCGTACAGGGCTTGCCACAGCCGTTGATCGGCGTGTTCAGACAGACACCTTTGCCGCAGGCGTCGGCCGTGCAGGCGTTGTTGTCGTCGCAGCTCTTCGGCGGTCCCGCCTTGCAGACGCCGCCCTCGCAGGCATCGCTCGTCGTGCAGTCGTCGCCGTCGCTGCAGGGGCCAGTGGTGTTGCTGTGGCTGCAGGCGCCGGCCTTGCAGGCGTCGAGCGAGCAGCTGTTGCCGTCGTTGCACTCGCTCGCCTGAACGCACTTCTTGCAACCGACCACCGGCACGTAGGCGCAGGCGCCAGCCTTGCAGCTATCGGCGGTGCAGACGTCGTCGTCCCCGCAGTCGAAGGGGGTAGCGCACGACTTGCAGCCGACGATCGCATCGTTCTTGCACGTGCCGCTGGCGCACGTGTCCTTGGTGCAGGCCTTAAAGTCGTTGCAGTCGCCGTCCAGCTTGCAGGGCCCAACGCAGCCTGGGACCATCGAAGGCACGCAGGTCCCAGACTGGCAACTCACCTTGACGCAGGGGTTGTCCGACTTGCAGTCAGCGTCGAGCTTGCACTGGCCGCAGCCAGCGATCGGCGTCGACTTGCAGAGCCCGCTGACGCACTCGTTCTTGGTGCACGGGTCCTTGTCGTCGCACTCCGTAGCGTTCTGGCAGACCTTGCACAGCGGATCGGGGGAGTGCGCGCACTTGCCGGCGTTGCAACCATCCGCCGTGCAAGGGTTCTTATCGTCGCACTCCAGCGCGCTCATGCAGTCGCCGCAGCCAGCGATGGGCGCGTGCGTGCACTTGCCATCGAGACCGCAGGCGTCCTTGGTGCAGACGTTCTTGTCGTCGCAGCTCGCGGCGTCAATGCAGGGCGGCGTGCAGCCCGGAATCGGCACCGAGCTGCACTTGCCATCCACGCCGCAGGTATCGGCGGTGCACGGCTGCTTATCGTCGCAGTCGGTCGGCAGCTTGCAGCCGGCAGGGGCACAGCCAGGGATGGGCGTGTTCGAGCACTTGCCGTCGAGGCCGCACGCATCCTTGGTGCAGTCGTTCTTGTCGTCACAATCACTCGCCAGCTTGCACGGCGCGCCGCAGCCCTGGATGAGGACATTGGCGCACTTGCCCGCCTCGCAGCTGTCCTTGGTGCAGCTCTGCTTGTCATCACAGTCAAGCGCCGTGCTGCAAGGCGCACCGCAGCCCGGGATCTGCATGTTCTGGCACTTGCCATCGCCGCCGCAGATGTCGGCGGTGCAGGACTGCTTATCGTCGCAGTCGAGCGCCGACTTGCAGCCGGCGACGCAGCCAGGGATCGGCGTGTTGACGCACTTGCCGTCACCGCCGCACTGGTCCTTGGTGCAGGCGTTCTTGTCGTCGCACTCGAGCGCGGACTTGCAGCCGGCGACGCAGCCAGGGATCGGCGTGTTGACGCACTTGCCGTCCTTGCAGGCGTCGGCGGTGCAGGCGTTCTTGTCGTCACAGGCCATGGCGGCACCGGCGGCACAGGCGCCTTTGACGCAGGTGTCGCTCACCGTGCAGAGGTCGCCGTCGCTGCATGGCCCGTCGGCGGCGGTCTGCCAGCACTTGGCCATCATGCAGTTGTCTGCGGTGCACGAGTTGCCGTCATCGCAGCTCGCGCCGTTGTCGACCTGACCGTCGCAGTTGTTGTCCTTGCCGTCGCAGACCTCGGCAGCCGGCACGGTGAGCGTACAGCCCGGCCCAGCGTCCTGCGCGCCACCACCGTCGGTCGCCGCGTCGACGCCGGGGTCGGTCGCCGAGTCCTGCACGGCGTCAACCGCCGCGTCGGCAGGGGCGCCGCCGCCGTCGGCTGCGGTGTCGGCGGCCTGGATGTCGCCGGTTTCGCCGCTGTCGGCGTCGGTGCCGGCCGCCTGGCCGTCGTCGACGGAGGCGTCGGTGGTGGCGTCTTGCGGCGCCGTGTCTGGCGATGCGGTGTCTTGCGGCCCCGAGTCTGGCGAGGCGGTGTCTGACGAGGCGGTGTCTGACGAGGCGGTGTCTGACGAGCCGGTGTCTGACGAGCCGGTGTCTGACGAGCCGGTGTCTGCCGCGGTGGCGTCGGACGCGCCGCTGTCTGCGCCGATCGTGTCGTCGAGGGCGCTGTCGGGCCCTGCCGTGTCTGCCGCTTGGGTGTCGTCTGCTGCCGCGTCGCTCTCGATGGCGTCGGTGCCCGCCGTGTCGTCGGCGATGGCGTCAACGGTGTCCTCGCCGGCGATGTCAGGCGCCACGGCGTCGTCGCTGGCGTCTTCGCCACTGATGTCCTGTGGCTCGACGTCGAGGGTGTCGGTGCCGGTCTGATCGTCCTCGGCCGAGGCGTCGACCGCGACGCCGTCGTCGGTGCCGGCGATTGAGTCGGCGCCGCCGCTATCGCTCACGTCGTCGCCGGTCGATGCGTCGGAGTCTGCCTCTTCGCCGGCTGTCCCGGCGCAGGCCGCCGACAGCCAGACCCCGAGGAACCACGCAGCGCCTGCACGCCCCGTCAGCGACGAGGCCCCCCGGTGCGCCTGACAGCGCACCGCGTTTGACAGC
>SXNM01000337.1 GCA_005777155.1 Pseudomonadota bacterium
GAAGTCGCTGCTGCGCACGGTCTACAACTCGCTGCTGCTGGCGCCTCAGGAGGCGATGGCGAGCGTGCGCCGTCGAGTCCTCGCCGTGGGCTAGCGTGCCGGGTCTGCCAGCCCGAGCCTGCGTCCTCGTGTTTGTTGTCATATCGTCCGCTCGAACCCCAGCACGAACCTCACGGCGCCGGCCGCGAGGGTGAGCGTGCACGCCGGGGTCGAGTTGTGGGCCGCTGGCAACGATTGGAGCGGGGCCGGCGACTGCATGCCTGCGGTGGGACCGATCGAGGCTGGAATTCGTCGCAAGAACCTTGCCGCCCTGTCATTCTTGTGCATACACTCTGCGGGAACCGTGGCCACCAGCCTCACGGGGGTGGGGGTGGGATCGCGCCAGATGCGATGACCCAGTGGAGAAGGGAAGAATGTCGACAAACAAGCCGTTCCGCGTCCGCTTCTGGGGGATCCGCGGCAGCATTCCCGCGCCCGGACCGGACACCGCACGCTACGGTGGTAATACGACCTCCCTTGAGGTCCAGTGCGGTGATCGCGTGTTCGCCATCGACGGCGGCACTGGTGTCCGGCTCTTCGGCAACGAACTGCTCAAGCGGCTTCCTGTCGATGTTACCTTCCTGATGACCCATCTGCATTGGGATCACGTCCAAGGCTTCCCGTTCTTCACGCCATTTCTGGTGCCGGGCAACTCCTTCACCATCTACTCCGGGCACCACAACGGCGGCAACATCCTCAATGTTCTCAAGCAGTTGATGGCGCAGCCGGCCTTCCCGATCTCCATCGACGCCTTCCGCTCCGACGTGCAGTTTCGCTTCCTCGACGCTGGAGACACCCTGGATTTTGGGGATGTGCAGGTCAAGACGATGCCGCTGAATCACCCTGGCGGTGTTGTTGGGTATCGTTTCGAATACGGCGGCAAGTCCTTCGTCCACGCCTCGGATTGGGAGCACCCGGACGACGGCAGCATGGATGAGGCCTTCATTGAGTTCATCCGTGGCTGTGACGTGCTGTCAGTCGACGCCACCTATACCCAGGACGAGTACGACGGCAAGCGCGGTCCTCCGCGCCGCGGCTGGGGCCACGCGAGCCACGAGGCAGCGCTCGCCCACGCGGGCAGGGCTGGCGTCAAGAAGACGGTGCTCGTCCATCACGAGCAGTCGCGCCCCGACGACGAGCTCGACGCTCTCGCTGCCAAGCTTTTCGTCGGCCGCGACGCCTGCTTTGGCGTCGAGGGCGCGGCTATCGACTTGCTCTAATCAGGGCGGACCGCGCCGCGCCGACTTCGCTCAGCTTGGCTTCTCTTCGGCGTACGTTGCTCATTTCTTGAGGATATCGACCGCCATCTCAAACTTATTGAAGGGCGGCATCAGATAGGTTCCGGCCGCATGAGGCCGAATCTCCGCGAGAAACTCGCGCGCGATCGCCACTCCTTCCTCCGGACCCTGTTCGCCGGCCAACTCCATTCGCTTGCGGATCGCTTCAGGTACGACCATGCCGGGTACTTCGTGATGGACGAAGTGGGCGTGTCTCGCGTTGCGCAGCGGTAAGATGCCGATGAGGAGAGGGATCTGTGGACGGGCCCGCTCGATGAAGCGATCGAGGACGTCGAGAGAGAAGATCGGCTGCGTCAAGGCGTAGCGGGCGCCGGCCTCCTGCTTTTCGTGGAAGCGGTCGATCTCGCGGTCGAGGTCCTCGGCTGTCGGGTTGACGGCGCAGCTGAGCCGAAAGTCCGTCTGGAATCGCAGTGTCTTGCCGTTGGCGTTGCGGCCCTGGTTGAGACCCTCAAGTACACGCAGCAGGCTGATGGAGTCCAGCTCGAAGACGGCGTGAGTGCCTGGGTAGTCGCCGACCGACGGCGGATCGCCCGTGACACAGAGCAGGTGGCGAATGTCGAGCGCGTGTGCGCCCATCGTCTCAGAAAGCAGGCCGAGCATGTTGCGGTCGCGGCACGACACGTGCAGCAGGATCTCAATGGCCACCTGGCGCCGAATCAGCATCGCTAGCGCAAGGGGGCTCATGCGCGCAGTCGCCATCGGAGAGTCGGCGATATTGATGGCATCGGCGCCAGCCTGCAGGCACTGCAAGGCACCTCGGACCAGCCGCTCGCCCTCGACGCCGCGGGGCGGGTCAAGCTCAACACTGACGACGAACTCGCCCGCCGCCAGCTTGCGCTCAAAGGCGCTGCCCTGCCACTGAGACACCTGTTGGCCCTGCGGCGAAGGCGTGAACACCGCCGAGTCGCCGCAGTCGCTTACGGTGCCGCTCAGGGGCATGGCGACCGACTGCAGCGGCGCCGGCGACCGATTTCCCACCGCCGCCACCGCCAGCTCGATGTGGCGCGGCGTGGTGCCGCAGCAGCCGCCGACGCCGCGCGCGCCTCGATCGGCCATGTCCTTGGCCCAGCCCGCGAAGTAGTCCGGCGAGTTGACGTAGACGAAGCGGCCGTCGACGACCCGGGGAAGGCCGGCGTTGGGCGAGAAGATGAGGCGGGCGTCGCGCACTCGCGACATGCGCTCAAAGACCTCTTCCATCCCTTGCGGCCCGACCGAACAGTTGGCTCCGACGGCGGCGGCGCCCTCCGCGACCAACGTGCGGACGACCTCTTCGGGCTTGTGTCCGAGCAGCGTTTTGCCATCCTCGGTGAAGGTCGCAAATCCGATGAAGGCAGCGTCCGGGGCTCGGGTCCGCAGGGTGCGCGCCGCCAGTACAAGCTCATCGAGGTCGCTGAAGGTCTCGAACACGAACAGGTCGGGATCGGCGCCGAGCAGGGCCTGGATCTGCTCGTCGAAGACGGCGCAGGCCTCGTCGCGGCTCAGCCTGCCGATCGGCGCCATCGGTTGCCCCAGTGGACCCACGGCTGCCGCCACCAAGGGCCGGTTGTGCGGCGGTCGGTCGGCGGCAGCGTCGCGCGCCACGGCGACCGCGGCCTGATTGATGCTGACCACCTCGTGCGCCAGGTTGGTGGCGCCGAGCCGCAGCCGGTTGGCCCCGAAGCTGTTGGTGGTCAAAATGCTGGCACCGGCGGCGACGTAGTCGCGGTGCACGCGCCGCACTGCCAAGGGGGCCCGCAACGACAAGGCATCGAGCGAGACCTCGAAGCTGTAGCCCTGATCGTAGAGCTGCGTGCCCATTGCGCCGTCGAAAACCACCACGCGGCTATCAAGCAGGTCTTCGAGCTGACGACGTGTCCACATCGTCGCCTCCCTGGGTGCGCCGAGCCGCCATTGCCCCGGCCGCTAGATGTTTACAATTGGGCTACAACGTAGCGCCCAAGCTGCCAAGGGCGCCGTGCGCCGCCGGGAGAGATTGGCTAGCAAGTGACCCTCGGTGGCCTCGACGGGCGCACCCTTGCTGCGCAATCGACGTTGACGACGTGGCCTTGCCGGCGCGGCAGGCTACTTCTTGAGGAGGGCCTTGAGCCAGGCGTAGAAGCCGAACTCAGCGTCATACTTGCTGCCAATGCCGCCCTTGGCCATTCCGGCCGGCGACCCACGGCCGACCAGCATCTCGATGTCGTTCTGGCCGACTTTCCCCATGACCTTGGCAGCGGCGAAGGTCACAGCGACGTCGGTCGGTGTGCAGCCCTCGTCGGTGAATCCGTCGCAATCATCGTCCTTGCCATCACAGGCCTCGGACTTGGCCGGAATCACCTCGCCCTCACACTTGTCGAGCATCTTGCCGTTCTGGCAGAACTGCTTTCCCTTCTTGCAGATACCGACGCCGGCTGTCTTCGCAGGGGCATTGAAGCACTCGACCTGACCTGAGTTCGGCGTCTGCTTGCAGCCTGTGACCACGTTGCAAGTGTCGTCGGTGCAGGGGTTGCTGTCGTCGCAGTCCTTCACGTCTTTGCCGGCCTTGCAGGCGCCCTTGCCATCGACGACCGCGCAGGCGTCACCCACCGTGCAGGGGTTGCCATCATCGCAAGAGCCGGTGGCGCCGGTGTAGACGCAGGCGCCGCTGGCCTTGTCGCAGCTGTCGGCGGTGCACGGGTCCTTGTCATCGCAAGCGACCGACGCCGTGTTGCTGCACGACTTCGTCCCGGCGTCGCAGGTGTCCTTGGTGCAGGCGTTGCCGTCCTCGCAAGCGAGGTCGTCGGCCTTTCCGTTGCAGTCCTCGTCGGCGCCGTCGCAGACCTCCTTCGCGGCGGCTTTGTCGGCGCTGGAGCAGGCCGCGGCCTTGGTGTCGGCGCACACGACCGTGCCGCCGGCGCAGGCGCCTGCGCCGCAGGTGGCGCCGATCCCGGCCTCAACACCATCGGGGCCCTTGTAGACAAAGAGCTCGTCCTTCACGCCGTCGCAGTCGTCATCTTCGCCGTTGCAGGCCTCGACCGCGGGCGTCTTTGCGTCCTTGCACTCAAGCTTGCCGTCGGCGCTGCAGCTGGGCTTGCCCGGGCAGGCACCGATCAAGGTCTTGCACTTACCAGAAGCCAGCTCGCAGCCCTCGCCGGCGGTCTTGCACTCCGCGTCGGACTTGCAATCGACCAGGCTGCCAGCGTCGAGGTAGCCCTTGACCGTGCACTTGAGCTCGACCGGCAGGTCGTCTGTGTCGCCATCGCAGTTGTCGTCCTGCAGGTTGCAGACCTCCGACGCCGGTGCCTTGGCTGCACAGCCGCCGAGGCCAGCGTCACCGCACTTGCGCGAGGCCTTGCAGGTGCCGAACTCGTTGGTGATCGCGCAGTCGGTCTCGAGGCCCTGCGACTTCGCCCAAGCGGAGCACTCGCAGACCGCCGGCTGGCCGCCCGGGCTCGTCCGCTTGCACTGCTTCACCGTGGCGCCGGCGCCATCTTGCGCGTCACTGCACGCGTAGCCGCTCGGGCAGTCAGCGTCGCCGGCGCATGGCGCGCCGCAGAATTTACCGTCGGTGCCGTAGTCGAGGCAGAGCGACGGCACGCCCTGGACTTGGCAGTCGGAGTGGAACTTGCAGGGTGAGCAGAGCGAGATGAGTGTTGAGACGCAGAAGAACAATGGCTTCTGGTCGCCGATGTTTTTACAAGCAAAGCCAGGCGAGCAGGTGTCGGTGCAGGGCTGGGCGCACCGCATGCCGTTCGGCGTGTCGAGGCAGACCTTGGACTGGCAATCGTTGTTGGTGGCGCATGCGCAGTTGTCGCCACCTGGGCAGCCGGAGACGTCGGCTTCGACGTCAGAGCCCACCGTCTCGGTCTCTTCCGGACCGGCGTCTGTGCCAGGATCGGCGTCTGTGCCTGCGACGTCGCTGCCGCCGCCGGTGTCCGCGGTGTCCGCCGCGTCGGCGACGCCGGCGTCAGCGGTGTCCTCTACCAGCCCGTCACCGACGCCGCCGCCGCCGCTGTCTGTCGCTGCGTCGGCCTGGCTCGCGACGGCCTCATCGCCGTCACTGCAAGCGCCAAGCAGCGCACCAAGCGCCAACACCGTGACAAATGGGCCCCACGCGCAGCGTGTCAACATTGCCGAACCTCCGGGCGTCTCTCGCGACGCGCTCTTCGGGCAAGATCACCGACCCTTCGCCGAACAGCGTGATCAGGATAGCAGGGAGACAGCGGCCGTGTCAAACCGACCGGCAGTCGGCAGCGACTTGAAATTGCGAGCCTTGCCGGGCGTTAGTGGCGACCTTGCGCACTGTACCAGCCTGCGCCAGCCTGCGGCCCGAGGGCTGGTTGTGTCGGCATGAAGCGGACGCGCGCGACAGCCCAGAGAGGGCCGATGTCGAGGCGGGGTTGGCGGGCAGCTGGGGTGCTGGTCGCGCTGGCGCTGGCGCTTGCGGCGTTGACGCTCACCAGCTGGCCCCAGCGTAGCCCGCGGTCGTCGATCTCGCCGGCCTCGCCAACCGACAAGGCCGCTGATCTCGGCGAGCCATCCGCGGATCCGGCAGACGACAGGGCGCCGGCCGACCTTCCTGCTGCGGCGACGACGAGTGGCGGCGAGGCGGCGCAGCGGGACGGCACAGCGCGGCCCGGCCCAGAGCTCGGGGTAGGCCTCGCGCTGCGCGAGGGAGGGCTCGAAGTTGGACGCCTGTGGTCGGCGGTGTCTCGGCGGGCGGCGCTAGTGGTGCTCTGGGCCCCCGACGCCGAGCCCGAGCGCTTGCGCCTGCTCGCCGTCGCCCTGCGGCGGACCCGTGACTACCACCTGGTGGCACTGCATGGAGCGCGCGCTACACCGGGGCTGCTGGCCGCTGTGGCCCAAGCGAGGGACCTCTTGCCGTCAGATCCGGCCGCGGTGGCGCTCATCGCGATGGCTGCGCCGGCACAGGACGCAGTGGAGTCGGTGGCGGGCCTGGCGGGCGCGACCGCGCTGGTCTTGGTGTCGCCCCGTGGCGCAGTCGCTGTGGAGGGCGCGGCCTTCGGCTGGCTCGCTGGCCGCCAAGCCTTGCTCCTCGTCGCGCCGAATGACGGGGCGGCCGCGCCGGTCGTCGCGGCGTGGTCTCGGCTGCCGTTGGCTACGCGAGTTGACGCTGCGGTCGCTGGGCCGGACGGGCTCTCCAAGCTGGGCGCGCAGGGTCGCCCCTGGAGCGATCTCGTGGGCTGGCTGTTCGCTGTGCTACCTGCTAGCGACGGCTGAGCCGGGCTGCGGAGTCTGTGAGCCTGGCCGCCTCCTAGCGCTCCGGCTTGGCCGAGACACAGCGGCCGCGCAGGCAAGCGTTGCGCGGCGGTGCTTCGCTGCGGTACATGGCGTGCTCGCGGCGGGAGGCCGTGACGGAGGCGCAGATGTTGGACATACGGCTGGTGGCGCAGCAGGTGGAGGCCGTGGCCCGCAACTGCGAGGTCAGGCTGATGCCGGCCGATGTCGAGGGTCTGGCGGCCCAGTGGCGCGAGCGCAGCGCGGCGATTACGAAGCTGGACCAGGCGCGGCAGCAGGCCAACGACGTCGCCAAGGCGATGAAGGGCAAGCTCGACGCCGAAGAGCGCGCGGCGCTCATCGCCCGTGGTCGTGCGCTCAAGGAGGAGATCGTTCAGCTGGAGGCGGTGTCTGTCCAGCTGCAGGAGGTGGTGGACGCCAAGCTGCGCGCGCTGCCGAACATGACCCACCCAGACGCGCCCATTGGGCACACCGACGCCGACAACCGCGAGGTGCGGCGCTGGGCGACCGCGCCTGCTTTTGGCTTTGAGCCACTCGACCACGTCGAGCTCGGGCGGCGCCTCGACCTCATCGACTTCGAGTCTGGCACCGCCGTGGCCGGGCCGAAGTTCTACTTCCTTCGCAACGAAGCGGTGTTGCTCGACCTCGCCCTCCAGCGTTTCGCCATCGAGCGCTTGATCGCCAAGGGCTTTACGCCGGTCATCACCCCGGACCTGGCGCGACCTGCGATCTTGGAGGGGATCGGCTTCAACCCGCGCGGCGAGGAGTCGCAAGTCTACTCGGTCGCGGGGCATGACCTAGCGCTGGTCGGCACCGCCGAGATCACCATCGGCGGCATGCTGGCCGACAAGATCCTGGAGGCTTCGCAGCTTCCGATTCGAATCGCGGGGATCTCACATTGCTTTCGCACCGAGGCGGGCGCCGGTGGCCGAGAGTCGCGGGGCCTGTACCGGGTCCACCAGTTCACCAAGGTCGAGATGTTCGTTTTCTGCGACGACAGCGTCGATGCCGAGGGGCGATACCAAAGTGATCAGGTCCACCTTGAGCTCCTCGCCCTGGAGGAGGAGCTGCTGCAGGCCCTGGAAGTGCCTTACCGCGTGGTCGACGTCTGCACTGGCGACCTCGGCGCGCCGGCTTGGCGCAAATTCGACATCGAGGCCTGGATGCCCGGTCGTGGTGATTACGGCGAGGTCACCTCGACGTCCAACTGCACGGACTATCAGGCGCGGCGCCTCGGCATCCGCGCCTACCCGGCGGCGGGTGGGAAGGCGCGGCCCGTGCATACGTTGAACGGCACCGCCATCGCGCTGTCGCGGACCCTCATCGCGCTGCTTGAGAACCACCAGCAGGCGGACGGCTCGGTGCTGCTGCCGGCGGCGCTGTGGCCCTACCTTCCATTTCGCCAAATTGGCCCAAAGGTCGGCGCGGCGCCGGTCGGTGCTTGAGGCGGCCGTGTCGTCAACCCTTCGGCCGCCCGTCGACCCGGTTGGCACCGACTTCGACGCCCCGACCATCACGCCGGACCTAGCCTCCGACGACGGCGCGTTGCCGGCGGCGGCGCAGGCGCAGGTGTTCATCGTCATCGCCGCCTTCCACGAGGCGCCAGCCATCGCCGCCGTCGTCCACGGGCTGCGTGCGGCCGGCTGGCGTCACGTCGTCGTCGTCGACGACGGCTCAGAAGACGCGACCTCGTCCGAGGCTGCCGCGGCGGGCGCCCTGGTGTTGCGCCACGCCCTGAACCGAGGCCAGGGCGCAGCGCTGCAGACGGGCATCGCGTTCGCCTTGCGGCGCGGCGCGGGCGTGGTCGTGACGTTCGACGCTGACGGACAGCACCGACCAGAGGATCTGCCGGGGCTGATAGCGCCCATCCTCAGCGGCGAGGTCGATGTCGTGCTTGGGTCGCGCTTTCTCGGTCATCAGGGCGCGGTGCCTTGGCGCCGGCGACTCCTGCTGCGGGCGGCGCGGCGTTTTCAGCGCTGGACCTCTGGCCTTGCGTTGACGGACGCCCACAACGGCCTCCGCGCCTTGTCCCGGCGCATGGCGCTCCAGTTCAACCTCCGCATGGACCGCATGGCGCACGCCAGCGAGCTGGTCGATCAGATCGCGGCGTCGGGTCTGCGGTGGCGCGAAGTCAGCGTCCACGTCGTCTACACCGACTATGCCCGCGCCAAGGGTCAGCGGGGCTGGGCCGCGGCGCGCGTACTGCGTGACTACCTGCTCGGTCGGCTGCTAGGCTGAGGGCAAGGCCGGGACTCGGGGCGGACTGCCGCGATCCGGCGCAGGTGGGGCGCCTTGCCATGGCGCGATACGTCCGCAGCGGACGACGGGAGCGGCCCGGGTGACTACTTTTCAGCTGGTCGCGATCGCAGGGTGCCTCGGCATGATCTTCCTGACGGCTGCGGTCGTGCTGCAGCGGCAGAAGGTCGCGCCACGCCAAGTGCTCTTGCTGTGGGGCCTGCTCTGGCTGGTGGCCGCGGCCGCGCTGGCGGTGCCGGATGCCATGACCTATCTCGCGCGCAGGCTCGGCATCGGCCGTGGCGCCGATGTCCTGTTGTACTTTGCTGTCTTGGCGGGGTGCACGGCGGCATTCCGCCTGTCGATGGCGCAGCGCCGGCTGGAGCAACAGGTCACGGTGCTGGTGCGCGAGCTCGCGATCGTCCGCGCTGAGGCCACCGCCACGCCATCAGCGCCTGTGAAGGCACCGGGAGCTGCCGGGGATGCCGAGGCGAGGCTATGAGCCCCAGCGTCACCCTGGTCATCCCCTGCCGGGATGGCGCCGAGACGCTCGGGCCTTGCTTCGAGGCGATTCTGCCGGCCCTGCGTTCGGGGGCGCTGCAGCGGCTGGTGGTGGTCGACGACGGCTCGCGTGACGCGACCGCCGCCGTGGCGCGACGCTACGGCGCTGAGGTGCTGACGGGGCGCGGCGAGGGCGCTGGCGCGGCGCGCAACCTCGGGTGGCGCCACGTCGACTCCGATCTCATCTGGTTTGTCGACGCCGACTGTGTCGCCGAGCCCGACTCCTTGCCCGTCCTGTTGGACCACCTGCGGACCGCGGAGTCGACCGGTGGCGCGCCGATCGCAGGGGTCGGCGGCAGCTACGGCAACATGCGGCCTGAGGCGCTGCTGTCGCGGCTGATCCATGAAGAGATCGTAGCTCGTCACGCCAAGATGCCCGAGGAGGTTGGTTTCCTCGCCACTTTCAACGTGTTGTATCGGCGATCGGCGCTGATGGCCGTGGGTGGCTTCGATCCGCGCTTCCTCAAAGGTCAGGACGCCGAGCTGGCCTACCGACTACGGGCGCTGGGTTGGCGACTGCGCTTCGAGCGGCGCTCGCTGGTGCGACACTATCACATCGATCGCCTGGCGCCCTACCTGCGGGTGCAGCGTAAGCAGGGGTATTGGAGGGCTTTTCTCGCCGCTCAGCATCGCCAGGGCGCTGGCGGCGACGGCTACGCCAGCCGCCTCGAGGCGCTGCCGCCGGCGCTGGCCTTGGCCATGATCGGCGCCCTTCCGGCGTGCGCGACGCCGGTCGGAGTCCTGGTCGAGGCTGGGCTGCTGACCGCGCTGCTGGCGTGTCACGCGCCCATGGCCGCCGAGTTGGTGCGCCGCACAGACGACCCGACGCTGTGGGCCTATGTCCCGATGGCATCGGCTCGGGCTTTCGTCCGTGGCGTCGGCCTGGCCCATGGTGGCCTCGACCTGATCCGCGAGCGCGCGGCGTCTTGGCGCAACTCCGCCAAGCGCGGCGCCGACTTCGACGCCGGCCCGGCGCGCTGAACCGATGCCGACGACGCGCGCTGCGGGCGGCGGTGGCGCGTCCGCTCAGCCTGCCGGTGTTCCCAGCGAGGCCAAGGGTATGCCCGCTTCTTCGCGCTCGGCGCTGCCCGGCAGCCGCGGCTTTGTCGTCGCCACCCTCGCGGCCAATGGCGTCGGTCTACTGTACGTGGCGCTCGTCGGGCGTGCTTTGCCCGCGGCCGCCGCAGCTGACTTCTTCGCCGCTCAGTTCCTCGTCCAGGCGATCTACATGGCTGGGCACCCCTTCAACACGCTGATGGCGCGCGCTGGCGCTGCCTCTGGCGCCGCAGGCGCCGACGCTCGGGTCGCCACGTTGGCGGCATACCTGCTGCGGCGATGGGTGGCGGTCACGGCGGCGTTGGCGCTCGTCGTTTGGCTCACCCTGGAGGCCCAGGCCGATGGCCTGCAGGTCGCGGAGCCGGCGGCTTGGGCGCTCGCCTGGGGGTGCGGCGCGCTGGTGGTGGCGCTCGGTGTGTTGCGCGGCGCCCTGCGCGGGGCGCTGCTCTTGGGAGCGCTGGCCGCCAGCTTCGTGCTTGAGGCGGTGCTGCGTCTCGGCGTCGGCGCTGCGCTGCTCGGTCAATCTGCCACGGCGACCGCCGCGGTCGCGGCGTACGGCGTCGCCGCAGCGCTGGCTGTCGTCGGCGCCGGGCTCGCGCTTCGACGGCTCCTCCTTGCTCAGTCCGCGAGCGGCCCTCGCGGCCCGGGGGGCGGCGACATTGCGACCTCACCGCCCATCAAGGGCCGCGACGTGCTGCGGGAGTTTGCGCCCTTGCTCCTGCTCTCGTTGCTGGACGCCAGCTGGCAGAACGCCGACGCGCTGCTCGCCAAGGCCCAGCTGCTGCCGGGGGACGCCGCCGGCTATGGCGCCGTGACCTCTGTGGTGCGGCTGTTCGGCGTCATCGCGCAGCCGTTTGCGCTGCTGGTGATCCCCGCCATGGCCGCGGACCGGCCTCATGGTGGGAGCGCCGGCGCACAGGGCCGAACTCGCCTTGGGCGCCTCTGGCTCGGCTTTGCAGGGCTCTCGTCGGTGGTGCTCTTGCCGCTTACGATCTGGCCCGACGTCGCGCTGACCCTTGTTTTCGGCGCTGCCTACGCCTCGGCGGCGCCCCTCGTGTTGCCCTTGGCCCTCGCGTCGCTCGCCGCGTTTAGCAGCCTCATGCTCGGCCAGGCGTTCGCGGCGGTCGGACGTTTTGGTTTCCTCGGAGGGCAGCTCTGTCTGTTGATCGCGGCGGCGGGTGCACTCTGGCTGCTGGCACCAGCCGACGCCGTCGCCTTGGCCTGGGCGGTGGCGCTCGCCAAAGCCGCCTGCCTCGGGCTCACCGCGGTGTGGTGGCGGTGGGGGAGCGTGGAGCGCCGAGCGCTGGGTTCGTGAGCGGCGCGTCAGCCGCAGCTCTCTCACGCCCGCGCTGGATGTCACGGCAGCGCTTTCGCCACGCCATGAGCTGGGGCGGCAAGTCTAGGCGGGGCAGGGGACCACCAAAGCCCAGCAGGCGGTGGCGTTCGAGGGCCTCACAGTGCCCGACCGCGGCGCTGAAGTCCGTCACGCGCTCTTGGGCCGGGAGCCCCGCGACCGTGAGCTGTGCGGCCACCGGCAAGCGGCTGAAGGCGGTCATCGCCACCTGTAGCGTGCCCTCAAAGGGGTCATTGGCGCGCGCGAGGAAGCGCTCAAAGGCGTCGCGACGGGCCTCGGCGATGGTGGCGGTCGCTGCCGCCGGCAACGCAGCTGTCGGTGGGGCGTCCTTGTCGCCGCTCGCCAAGTGGTGCGCGAGCAGGGTGTCCGCTCCGGGGGTGAGGCGGCGATCGAGTCGTCGCCAGGTTTCCGCGGCGGAGCGTCCAGCGAAGAAGTCGCGCGGCGCTTGGTACTCGACGCGGGGGTGACGCTCACGCAGCGGCGCATTGAAGTCGGCACAGTAGGCGCGCACGGTGACGGGCCCGCAGAGCTGGGTCAGCAGGACCTCATCGAGCGTGCGCGGCAGGGCCGACCTGGGGTGGCGGTCGAGCTCGGCCTGCACGGACGGCGCGGCGAACCGGGCAGCTGCGCCGGCGGCGTCAAAGTCCAGCGGCGTGCTGCCGGCCACCAGGGCCAGGTCACCAGGCGCCATGCGAAAGACCAGCACGTCGTCGAACACGAGCTGCAACGTGCACAGCACCTCGCGCAGCAGCGCGTCGCCGATCTCATAGCCGTGCATCCACTGCACCAGGCGGCCGCCAGGACGCAGCGCGGCTCGAACGCGGACGAAGTGTTCGACGGTGTACAGGTCAGCGACGCCAACCACCCAAGGGTTGCTCGGCTCGGACACGATGAGGTCGAGACGACCTGGCGCCTGGGCGGCGAGCAGGTCGCGGCCATCGACGTAATGGACGCGGACCCGCGGGTGCCGCAGCACGTCGCCGTTGTGCTCGGCGAAGAGCGCCGCCACGTCGGCCATCGCGGGCGAGATCTCCGCCACCTCGACTTCAACCTCAGGATGGGAGGCGAGGGCGGCGGCGGTTTGGCCGGTGCCGAGGCCGATGACCAGCGACCGTCGAACGTTCGGCAGCAGCGTCGGCCCGAGGTGGCCCAGCATCCCCTGACTCACTGCGTCGGTGGTGCTGCCATCAGGCTTGCCGCCCACGCGAAAGACCATGGAGCCGTTGGGATAGCGATGCACGCTGACCGAGCTGTCCTTGCCGTCGCGGCGCAACGCTGTCTGCGGCACCCGGGCCTGGGCGACCGTCTGCGCTGCGCCCGCGGCGTCGGCTGGGTGCTCGCGGAATAGGCCCACGTAGAGCAGCTGCGTGGAGGGCAGCCCCATCGCCCCGAGCGCGACGAGCCAAGCGGCGATTGGCAAGGCCACGGCCTGAAGCGGGCGGTCCTTGCCGGCGAACAGCGCGCCGAGCAGCAGCGCCAGGGTCGCGCACAGGGCGAGGGCGCCTTCGACGCCGAGCGACGGCATGACCAAGAAGCCCGTGGCCATCGCGCCGACGAGGTTGCCGGTGGTGTTGGCGCCGAGCAGGCGCGCCGTCGCGCGACCGGTGCCGCTCTCGCCGCGGGAGGCGCAGGCGAGCAGGGTCGGAAAGGCGGCGCCGAGCAAGGCGGCGGTCGGAAGCAAGTGCAGCGCGAGGTGGCCGCCGGCGACCGTATTCCAGAGGGCGCTGTTCTCGGGCCAGCTCGCCAGCCGAGATCGCTGCCAGAGCAGGATCTCTGGCAGGACGGGCAACCGCGACAGCAGCCAGAGGATGCTCACCGACGCGCCGAGCTCGCACAGCGCGAAGAGCCGCCGCGGGTCGAGTCCGCGCGCCAGAAGGCGCTCAGCGGCGCCGGAGCCGAGCGCGATGCCGAGAATCACCAGCACCAGCATCAGGCCGAAGGCGTAGACGTTGGCGCCGAGCAGTAGGCCGGTGAGGCGGGTCCAGACGATCTCCAGCGCGAGCATCAACAGGCCGGTCAGCCCGGCGGCGGCCACCAGGGTCCAGCCAGGCATCGCCTCCGAGCGCTGCGGACCCTCGCAAACGTCTGACCCTTGCCCCATCGGGTGCGTGACCAGGGTGGCCGGCGGCATGGCCAGCGGCTTCTGTGGGGCGATGGTCGCAGGCAGCGCACGCGCAGCGAGGGCGGCCACCAGCGCGATGGCGAGGTCGGCGGCGCCAGCGATCAGCAGCGGCAAGTCGAGGCCGAGGGCTTCGATGGCGACGAACGAAGCCAAGCCGGCGCCAAGCGCGCCGCCCAGGGCGTTGAAGGCATAGCTCTGCGACACCCAGGCCGTCGCCTCGGCCGGACGCATCCGCTCGAGCGCGCAAGCGATGAGGGGCAGCGTGGCGCCCATTGGTACCGACAGCGGCAGCACGAGGGCTGCCGCGACGGCGAGCTTCACGGTCACGGCCAGCGGCGAGCCCGGGTCGCCGCCGACCTCCGCTGCGCGCAGCCAGGCGTCGAGGGCGGTCTGGGCGTCTGGCAGCAGCAGCAGCCACAGCCCTACCATGGCCTCCGCCACGGCCCAGGCCAGCAACGGCTGCCGCAGACCGTCGAGCAGTCGCTTGCTGACCAGCGCCACCGAGCTGGCGCCGACCGCCATTCCGCCGAGGAAAGCAGCCAGCGTTACGGCCTGCGCCGAGCCGGAGCTGCCGAGCAGCAGCGCCAACGAGCGCCCAAGTACGACCTCGGCGCTGAGGCCCGCGGCGCCGGTCACGACGAGCAAGCCGAGCAGGCCGAAGCGAGCGATCTGCCAATCCATGTCACCCTCCGTGAGCGGCGAGCGCTCCATCCATGCCGCGTTTCCAGGCCCTGCGGGTGTGCGGCTGGCTCACGAAGCGATGGTCCGCCCTGTGGACACCGTTCAGCGAGCCAGCGACAAGCAGCAGCGCCTGGGAGGTCGACGACCCGGCGCTGCGGCCGCAAGGTGCTGGGCCGCCAAGGTGCAGCCCAGGCCGCCGCGGCGGCGCTGTGACCCAAGCTCAGCTGCCGCCTCCAGCGAAAATGAGCGACGATCGGCGGCGCTCTGTGCCCCAGACATGCCAAAACGCACGACGCTGGCGGGAGCGTCACGAGCGCCCGGCGGCCGCAGCGCTGTCGCCACATCGCCGGTCCGTCCACTCGGCAAGTCAAAGGGGCGCACGGCGAATTGGGCCAGAGCCGGGGCGAGCCCCAACCCGTCGCGCGGCGCTGTGGGAGCGACGTCCCCGGTCGCCCCGGCTGCCATGACGGCGAAGTCCGACCCAACCCGCTGAGTCGCCTGCCGCGCCGCGACGAAGAGGCCCCGCGCGACCGCTCGGCGTAGGCCGCCGGCGTGCTCAGGACCGTCGATGAGTCTGCCGCAGACGTGCCCAGCGTGGTCGCGCCGACATAGGCCGCGCGCTCGGTGGCCGCGTCGCAGACCGAGCATCCGCTCCCACTGCTCGGGGCCACGCTCGCGGTGGTGGTGGGATTCGCCCTGGCCGCTGCGGCAAAAGTCGTGATGCGCCGCGTCGATCTCCTGTTCGTCGGGCTGTGAGCGCCGCCCAATGTGGCTGGCGACGCCGTGCCGCGAGGCGTCGAGGCGCGCCCCTCCGCCGGCGATGCCGACCATCGGCACCCAGCGGCCAGCGACCGAGGTCGCCCCTTCGCGCCGCCGACATCCGGCTACGACATGGTGGTGGCGCGGCGGTTGACGCTGGGCGTCGTCGTCGAAGGCGGCGGACCAGCCGGCGGAGGCTTCAACCGCGAGGCCGGAGGTGTTGGCGCGCCCCGACGTCACTGCCGACCGCAGCGCGGAGTCTCGGCAGGAGAAGTGCGACAGGCTCCGGCCACGCGTCACGGTGCCACCGTCGCCGCGCGAAACCGCCATGGCAGGGCCGCGTCTGGCCCGGCGTAGCCGATGCCGATGCGCGGCCCCGCGATGATCCTTGGCGGCGGGCTGCCCAGCCGCCCTGCTTCGAACCAGACCCCGCTGGCCGGCGCGAGTGGCTGGGCGTTGTGGCTGCCGTCAATGGCGAGGCCCTGGCAGAGCTTGCCTGGGCCATCGAGCCAGCGGCCCGGGTCGCGCCAGACGGCCTTCGGCGTGTGAGACTCGGCGACGCCCCGGCGAGTCGCGATGCGCTCGAGCCCGGCGGCGGGCGTGTCGGGCAAGGGCCGCGCGGCGCGGATCAGCACAGCGGCGCCGACCTCCTCGGCCTCGACGACCACGTTGAGCGCCCAATGCAGACCATAAACGAGGTACACGTAGGTGATGCCGCCCGCCGCGAACATGGGCGCCGTGCGCCGCGTGCGCCGTCCGCCGAAACAGTGAGCGCCGCGCTCGCGTTGATGATAGGCTTCGGTCTCGACGACCCAGAGCCGGAGCGGCGGCTCCCCTTGGCGATCGGCGACACAGAGCACGCAGCCCAGCAGCTCGCGGGCGACGATCAGCGCGTCGCGTTCAAAGTATTGACGTGGCAGGGGTGTCGTCGCCATCGGGCTCGTCTGCTGGGCTCGCGCCATCGACAACGGCCTCGCAGACCGCAGGGCGTCGTGCGGCGGAGGTCAGTCCCGCTCGCCGGGCTCGCCGCGGCGCGCGACAGGCGCTGATGCTGATCCGAAAGGCCAGCCGTAGCAAGTCTCAGGCCTCGAAGACCCCGCAGGTTGCGCATCCCGCCCCTTGAAGTCCATGGCCGACATAGGCACCATGATTATTTGGTTGTCGCCTGCGCTTCTCACCGCGCGGCGCACTAGGAGGCTCTATGTCGTCGCTGTCAAACGCGGTGCGCTGTCAGGCGCACCGGGGGGCCTCGTCGCTGACGGGGCGTGCAGGCGCTGCGTGGTTCCTCGGGGTCTGGCTGTCGGCGGCCTGCGCCGGGACAGCCGGCGAAGAGGCAGACTCCGACGCATC
>SXNM01000338.1 GCA_005777155.1 Pseudomonadota bacterium
AGCATCGAGGCGACGGCGTCTACCCGCAGGCCATCGAGGTGAAACGACTCCAGCCAAAACAGGGCCGACGCCATCAAGAAGCTGCGGACCTCCGGCTTGGCGTAGTCAAAGACCAGCGTGCCCCAGTCCGGGTGCTCGCCGAGGCGGGGGTCGGCGTATTCATAGAGCGGGGTGCCGTCGAAGCGACCGAGGCCGTGAACATCGCGTGGAAAATGCGCCGGCACCCAGTCCGCGAGCACCGCGATGCCGGCGCCGTGCAGGGCGTCGACCAGCGCCCGCAGGTCATCTGGCTCGCCGAAACGCGCCGTGGCGGCGAAGTAACCGGTGACCTGGTAGCCCCACGATGGATCGTAGGGGTGCTCCATCGGCGGCAGCAGCTCGACGTGGCTGAAGCCGAGCGCCTGGACGTGCTCGATGATCAAAGGCGCCAGGTCGCGGTACGAGAGCCAGCTGCCGTCAGCGGCGCGACGCCAAGATCCGAGGTGCAGCTCGTAGATGGACACCGGCGCCCGCGCCCACTCGCGTGGAGCGCGCGAGGTCAGCCAAGCGGCGTCGGTGAACTGGTGCTGCGGCTCGGGGCAGAGTCGTGACGCGTCGCCTGGTCGCAGCTCGGCGGCGAAGGCGAAGGGGTCGGCCTTTGCGCGCCACTCGCCGTCGGCGCCGTGCACCGCGAATTTGTAGAGCTGGCCTGCGGTTGCGTCTGGCACTTCGAGTTGAAAGGCGCCGCGGCGCGGGTCGATCGCCGCGTCCACTGCTGGCACACGCCGCCCAGTCGCGCGGCCCTTGGCGCTTCCGTCGACGGCGCCGATCGTCTCTGGCGTCAGCGGCACACCGAGCCGCGTCATCGGCAGACCCTGCCAGCCGCTGAACTCGCCCTCCAGCCAGACCTCGCGGGCCGCCGGGGCCCAGACCGTAAAGCGGAAGCCGCCGGATGGCATCGGGTGCGCACCAAAAATCCGATGGCAGTCATGCCCCTGCCCGGCCCGAAACCGCAGCCAAGCAGAGCGCTCGCCGGCGCCCAGCGGCGTCATCTCAGCGACGTCACCAGCGCGCGGCGGGAGGGGCGGCGAGGGCTCGGGCGCCGTGGCGCACGGGCGGTCGGCGCCGCGGCGGGGCGGAGGCATGGTGAGACTCCAGGGTGCGGCGCACCGGGGCGCTTGCGCCGACGATAGCCGGGGTGCGGAGTTGAATCCAGCCGCGCTGGACCGCCGGCGATGGGCGCGCCCACCTGGATTCGAACCAGGGACCTACAGCTTAGAAGGCTGTTGCTCTATCCGACTGAGCTATGGGCGCGGCGCAGTTGGCGTTGTGCCAGCCACCGGCGAGGGGGTCAAGGCGAGGTCCAGGCCACCAAGAGCACCACCTCAGGGCCCGCACCCGGGCCGACGCCGAGCAAGAGCGCGACCACGGCAGCGAGGACAAAGGCGACGGCGGCGACGGTGCCCTGGTCAGAGGCGGCGGCGGCAGGCGCGGCGCTGACCGAGGCGCTGGTCGCCCAGGCCGCCCGGTCGCGGCGCAGGCAGGCGAGGGTCAGCGGCGCCGTCGCCAGCCCGAGCAGCAAAAGCCAACGTGCGCCGAGGAGCCACTGTGGCTCTTGCCACAAAGCCGCAGCGAAGGCGGCGTCGACAGGTCGGCCGAGGCTGACGGCGCACAGGGCGCCGAGGCCACGGAGCATTCCGACCGCGCTGAGGGCCGCAGCCGCAGAGACCCGCCGCAGGGTCGTCGCCGCGGCGCGGTGCAGGGCGAAGAGGCCAAAGATACCGAAGAGGTCAACGCCAAAGCCGACGACCGCGGCGGCCGTGGCCGGGCCTGGGCCGAGCCCGGCGACGCGGAAAGACCACAGCCAAGCGAGCAAGACGAGGGCGAACGACGACGGCAGCCAGTAGGCGAGTCGGGCGCCGGCCAGCGGTCGGGCCGGAGCCGGCGACGGCGCGTCTTCCTTCAGGTGTCCCAGTCGGTCACGCGTCCCAGAGTCGCGTGCTAAAGTAGCGCTCGCCGACGTCAGGCAGGACGGTCACGACGCAGCCACCCTGCCCGTCCGCCGCCAACTTGCGGGCCACACGCAGCGCGGTGCAGACGTTGGCGCCCGAGCTCTGGCCGACAAAGAGCCCTGCCTTGGCAAGGGCCTGGTTGGCCTGCCACGCCTCGTCGACGTCGACGTCCCAGCGCCGGTCGATGACGGTCTCATCGAGGATCTCGGGCACGTGATCCTCCGGCGACCCCAGGGGCTTGAGGCCCTCGATGCCGGGGAAGGCGTCCGGCACCAAGAGCTCGACCTGAATCTGCGGGTTGAGGGCCTTCAGGCGCCGACCACAGCCGGTCAGCACGCCACCGGTGCCGACGCCGTAGACGAAGTGCGTGATGCGCCCCTCGGTCTGGGCCCAAATCTCGGGCGCTGTGGTGTCGTAGTGGGCCTGCCAGTTGCCGGGGTTGCTGTACTGGTCGCAGTAGAAGTAGCGGTCCGGGCTGGCCGCCACCAGCCGCCGCACATGCCGGATCGCTTCGTCGTAGCCGTCGTGGGCCGCGGTGTGGGTGATGGTGGCGCCGTGGGCGCGCAGTCGCTTGAGCCGCTCGACGCTGGCGTTGTCGGGGATGACGATCTCGACCTGGAAGCCGAGGGCGCCGCCGATGAGGGCGTAGGCGATGCCGGCGTTGCCGCTCGACGAGTCGATGATGGTCTTGCCAGCCGTCAGACGCCCGTCGGCCAGCGCTTCGGCGAGCATCCGCAGCACCGGGCGGTCCTTGACCGAGCCGCCGGGGTTGAACGACTCGACCTTGGCCCAGATCTCGACGCCGTGGTGGCTGTCTTGCCAGGCGTCGAGGCGCACCAGCGGCGTGTTGCCGACGAGCCGCAAGGCAGGGACCTGCCGTAATAGGGGCTCTACGATCGGCTGGGGTTCGAGCTCAACACGGGTCTGCATGGGCACTCCACGCCGTCGCGCGGGCGCTGCGGGCGGCGACGTGGCAGTCTTGCATCGGCGGTGGCCAAGTCAACTGCTGCGGCGCGGTCAGACCCCCAGCGCGACCCACCGCCCTGCCCTGCGGCGCGATGGGGTCAGCGCTCCCCAGGTCCACGCCATCGACACTCCCTGGGCTTCGATCGCGGGCGGCGGCCTGCTAGGCTCTTGGCTGTGGAGGCATGTCATGGCCGGACGCACCGACGACGAGTTGACGCAGATCGAGGCCGACGCCTCCGCCGCCAGCGCGGCGATGGGGGCTGGCAATCTGGCGCGCTCGTTGGCGGGCACGACCGCTGAGGCCATCGGATCCGGCGTGGCGGATCGCTACGCCCGCGTCGGCGCGCGCATGCTGTCGGACCCGATGCCGACGCGCTTGGACGCCGACCTCATCGACCGCCTGAGCCGCGCGGGCTTCGACGCTGACCGCCTGCGGCAAATTCGCGTCCACCGCGGCCTGCGCGCCCACGCCGCCGCTGACGCCTTGGGGGCACGCGCCTTCGCGGTGGGCGAGCAGGACATCTTCTTCGCCCGCGGTGAGTTCGACCCGAGCAGCCGCGAAGGCCGCGCCGTGTTGGCCCACGAGGTCGCCCACATCGCGCCGCCCGCCGCGGTCGGCGCCGGCGTCGGCGGCTCTGGATTCGGCGGTCCGGTCCTCAACGAGCGCAAGCGCGGCGACGAGGACGCTGCCGGCGAAGAGGCCCACGAAGAGCAGGCCCGCCGCGCTGAGGCCATGGTGTACGCCCAAGAGGACTCCAACGCGCCTGGTCAGCCGATGGCCGGCGGTCGCATGCCCGAGACGGGCCCGACCGCACACAGCCCGCAAGAGGCGGTCAGCGAGAAGCACCTGGAAGACATGGTGCTCGGCATCCTGCACAAGCTAGAGCGCAGCGAGATCGAGCGTCGCGGTCGCTTCTAGGAGCCGCAACTCTTCGATTCTAGCCGCTTACGGCCGCCTCGCGCCGCTCCCCTTTGGGCCGCTGAATCTGGCCCGCCCTGCCCCTCAACTTGGCATGTGCGCTCGACACGAGGTAGGGCCGGCCTAGGGCTCGTCGCCTAGCGCCTGTTCGCCGCCACGATCGCCGGCCCAGCCGACGCTGCGGGCGAAGGCCATGAGTTCGTCGTCGAGCCGCCGCATCTCGTCGAACAGCTGCGCGCCAGCTGGGGTCGGTTCGGCCAACTCCAGCACTGTGCGCGCGCCCTCGTGGATCTTGGCGAAGACCGTCGCCGCGCGCTGCTCCCAGGCCGGATTGGCGGCCCACGGGTGGCCATCCTCGTGCATGCGCTGGTAGAGCCGCGCCACAGGCTGAAAGGCGTGCACCGCCAGCACGACGCCATGTAGTGGCCGTGGATCGGGCCGGACCGGCGAGCTGACCAAGGGCCAAAAAGCGTTGCGCAGCATGGGATCGAAGTGGAACGCGGTGTTGATCTTGTTGTGCTGGAACTCGTGAATCAGCGCCTCGGTCATCGTCATCACGTTGGGGTGCAGGGTCAGGTAGATTGCGCCGACGTACTCCTGGAAGCTGGCCGACAGGTGCTTCTCGGCGTCGTACCCGACCGGGATGCACAGGCGCAGCAGCAGGCGCATCTCCTCAGCGATGAGGGGCAGATAGCGGCCGACCAGGTCGACGCACTCTCCAAGCGTCGCCGCCCACTCTGCCAGCGGGCGCCCGCCGAGCTGGAGCTGGTTGCCCTGCTTGTCGGGGTGGGCCTCGACCATGGAGAGCGGGCTGTTGTCGGTCTCGGCCAGCAGCAGGCCGGGCCGGATCGGGTGCCACGGCCGCCGCAGCTCGCACAAGTCGTCGCCGACTTGACCCTCCGTCGCTCCGCCGTCGCCGCCGCGCAGCGCGATCGTGCGCTGGCTCGTGGCGCCGAAGATCCGCAGCGCGCCATCCTCCAGCTGGACCGACTTGGCCTGTGGCCCGAGGCGCAGCTCGACGCCGGCGCCGAGGATCAGCAGCGGCGGCAGGCCGCCTGGCGGCAGGTTGAGCCGCAGGGGCTGCTGGCGGTCAGCTCGCGGCGCGGCCCCGGCGGTGGCCAGCTCGCAGAGCAGCAGCCACGACAGCTCACGGACGTGGCGCTGGAACGCGGCGAGCAGCGCGTCGTCGCTGGCGAGGGCGTCGCGGCGGCGCCAGCTGAGCTCGATCAGCACCGAGACGGTCGGCGCCCGCACCAGCGCCGCGGCCTGGCCCGGCGCGCTCGCCTGCAGCCCCTGAAGCGCGGCGACGGCGGCCACAAAAGCGGGGCGATCGGCCTCGGCCACCCGCTGCAGCGGCAGCTGCGCGAGACAGGTGAGGCGTCGCTGCAGCTCGCGCCCGAGCAGCCGACGCAGCGTGCTGGTGTCGGCGCCGGGCAGCGTCAAGTCGGGGAGATGTAGCGCCTGGGCGGGACGCGTCCCACCGTGCCGTGGCGCCTCCTGATTTGCCGCTTTCGCCGTCGACGACGTCATCGTGCCTCCTGCGCGGTGGCACCGCCCGCGCGATCGCCACCGCCACCAAACATGCTATGCTGGGGCAGGGTGCTCGGCCACCCCCACTGATCCGCGGCGCAGGAGACGCCAGGGAGGCAGCGATGTTGCGAGGAGACGAGGGGCTGCGGTGCGGCAACGGTGCGCGGCGAGAGGCTTTGATCATCGCTGCGATTTGGGCTCTTGTCGGGGCGATCGCCGGCTGTGGGACCGACGCCGAGCCAGCGGCCAGCGCCGGCGGCGGCGGCGGCAGCGGCGGCGCCAAGCCTGCGTTGACGGCCAAGGGCGGCTTCCAAGTGGCGCTCGACGGCAAGACCTTCGCCATCGACTACGGTCAGGGCAAGGTCGAGGCCGACATCGTCCACAAGCTCAACCCCGATCCCAAAGGCCACGGCTGCGTGACGTCGGTGCGCCTCGCGCTGCAGAAGTCTGACGGCAGCTGCCAACTCCTGCTGCGCTTTGAGCCAGTCGGCGAGTCGCTGCGACTGGTCGAGGGCCAATTCGCCGCGGCGCTCGGCATCCGCCAGGGCGGCGTCGTGGTCGACACCATCAAGTGCGCCGGGTTCCCAGGCGCCGACGGCGCCGGCGAGATCCTCTGGGCCTGGAAGGGCGGCAGCGCCCAGATGACGCGCTTCACCATCGGGCCGCCTGAGGCGAGCAAGGCGCTGGCCTCGATCGCCAACGCCAACTTCAGCCCGAGCGGCACCATCGACCTCGCCCACAAGGGCAAGCAGTTCTCCATCGATCTCGGGTCAATCGACGTCACCGGCGTCGCGACCAGCGTCGGCAGCAGCACCGTGAGCTGTGGGGTCACCCAGGGCGCAGAGGTCTGCCCGAAAGACGCCGCCTACGGCGACAAGGTGGGCCAATACCTGCGGCGACCGGGCAGCGCCTACAGCTGCGTCGACTCGGCGGCTTTCGATTTCGGCGACTTCTGCGGCAAGACCCACGTCGTCATCGTCTACGATCACTGGCTCGCCAGCCCGCAGCGCAACCCGGACGGTCACGACAAGTTCGGCGGCAAGGTCGTGCTGGAGGGCCTCGCCGGCCTGCTCGACAAGTACGGCAAGGAGGTCACGTTCGCGTTGGTCGTCCGCACCGGCAGCGCGCGCGTCGTCATCGAGAACCCCTCGAAGCCAGGCAGCTATTCGGCCAGCGGCCCGGCGCCCACCCTCGATGACTGCGCCGAGGTGCGCACCACCTACAACATCCCCGAAGACGTCGTCGTGCTGTTCGACAAAGACAAGGCCCTCAACTCGTTGGAGAAGCGCCTCTTCGACGCCGACTTTGTGCCGCAGGTCGGCGTCATGGACGGCAAGGGCCAGATTCGGTCGATCTTGCCTGGCGCGGACGGCAAACTTGAGCTGCCGCCGGTCGAAGCCGCGATCGAGGCCGCGCTGGCTGGTCAGTGAGTCCATCGATGTCGCGGCGATGGGTTGTTCAGCCGTCGATCCTCCGGCGGTCTATCGTTCGACGGTCGACGTAGAGACGGCTCATGGGGCGATCCATCGCGCGGCGATCCACAGTGACGCGGTCCATAGTGAGGCGATCGATGCAGGCTCGTATGACGATGCGCGCTATGCCGCGGCGTCTGGCGATGTGTCTGGCGCTGGCGTTGGCTTTTGGCGCCTCGCACGCCGAGGCGGCGGGCTGCGACGTCACGCTCAGCGCCGACGGCAACACCGCGGCGGTGCAGCGACACCTCGACGCCGCTGGCAAGCGAGCGCCGCGAGTCTGCTTGCGCCCGGGCCACTACCAAGGTGCCCGGCTCATCATCAGCCGTAGCGCCGAGCTGCGTGCCGTGGGCGAGGGTCGGGTCGTGCTCGACGCCGGCGGCCGCGGGCGGGCGCTCACCGTCGTCCAACCCGGCATTCGCTTTGTGATCTCTGGCGTCACGCTGACGGAGGGCTCGGTCGAAAACGGCGGCGCCATCGCCATCGAGGCCGCCTCTACAGTGCGGCTCGTCGACTGCTGGCTGACGCGCAACAAGGCGGGCTCGCACGGCGGCGCCGCGTTCGTCTCCGCCGGCACCCTGGAACTGGTTCAGAGCCGGGTCAGCGCCAACGCGGCGATGAGCGGATCTGCGCTCTGGGTGGAGGGCGGCGGACGGCTCCTGGTGGCCTCCAGCGTCGTACACGACAACAAGAGCCGCGGCGGCGTCGAGGACGCGCCAATCGTCGTCCGCCCCGGCAGCGCCCTGGAGCTGCTCGCCTCGACCGTGGCCTACAACCCGGGCCACGGCGTCTTCGTCGCGCCAGCCGGCCCCAAGGCGACGCCGGCGCGGCTGCGGGTCGACTCGGCGATCGTCATGGGGGCACCCGACGCCATCCACGTCGACCGCGTGGAGGCCGGCGCGGCTCACGTCCACCGATCGGTGCTCTACGGCCGCATCGGCTACCTGCCGCTCGACCCGGCTTGCCGGCGAGAGTTGCCAGTCTTCGACCTCGAGAACGTCGAGCGTTATCGCCCGACGTACGGGTCGCCTGCCATGGCGATCGGGCGCTGCGACCACCCCGACACCCGCCGCGACGTCGCCGGCGTCGCCCGACCGCTGCGCTGCACGGCAGGCGGCATCGAGGCCGACGCGGTCGCCATTCGCAAGACGGTGTCAGAGCGCCAAGCGCGCGAGCGCTCAGAACAATCGAGCCTGACCGCCCGCGAGCCCGAGCTCTGGCCGAGCGACGACGAGCTGTAGGCCGCCACCGCGCGGCGAGGCTACCTCAGGCTGGCAGCGCGGCGTCCACCAGTCGCTTGACGATGGCGGGGTCGATCTCGCCCTTGTGCGCCTTCATCAAGCCACCCATGACCATCCCAGACTGCTTGCGGCTCGTGGCGCCCGTGGCGGCGATGGCGGCCTCGACGAGGGCGAGTGTCGCGGCTTCATCCAGGAATTTCGGCATGTACGGCTGCAGCACCGCCACCTCTGCCGCGAGCTGGACGATGTTCTCGTCGTCTTCGGCCGTGCCGAGGCTGCGGTACTCGGCCACAGCGGCTTCGAGTGACTTCACGTAGGCGCGGATCACGTCCAGCACCGCCGCGTCGTCGAGCGCCTTGGCGTCCCTGGCCGTGCGGCGCTCCATGATCTTGGTGCGCACCATCCGGTAGGCCGCCAGAGCGCGCTTGTCTCCTGCCCGCATCGCCGCCTTGAGCTTCTCTTGCAGCTCTGCCTCGGTCGCGGTGGTGGCAGGAGCCGCTGCCTTGTCGTCGGTCGGGGTCGTCATCGGTGCACTCCTGCGGGCGCCTGGGCGCCGGGTTGTCGCGGCGACCGCGGCTCAAGCGATGGGCAGCGCCGCCCACTCGGCCAGCGTGCGGATGTCGTGGGTGCGCCGGAGCGACTCTAGGATTTGGACCAAGAGCGGCCACTTGCGGCTGAGCGGCGTCCGCTGATCGGGCTGCACGCGCAGCGACTCAGGCAGGCCGTCGCGGTCGACGTCGCAGAGGTCGATGGCGTGCAGCTCGAAGTTGAGCCAGGCGGCACGGTCGAGCAAGGGGCGCTGAGCCAGCCAGCCAGCCTCGCCGAGCGCGATGGCCGAGGTGCCGATGAAGGGCATGCGCAGGCCCGGCACGACGCCGATCGGCAGCTCGACCAGCGGGCCGGCGGGCGTGGCGACGCGGTGGGGCGCGCTCGGGCCGAACCAGATGGCGGGCGACTCTGGGATGCTGCCGCTGCGGCGACCGACGAGGCGGTACAGCCCGATCGCCAGCGCCTTGGCGGCTTGGTAGGGCGGGCATGGGAAGCGCGAGGAGTCGTAGCCGTGGCCGGTGGCTGCGACGGCCTCGACCAGGGCGTCTGACAGCACGTAGCCAGGTGCGCGAAAGCCGACCACGGCGCGGCCGGTGTGCTGCTCGAGGGTCGAGCGGGCGCGCTCAAGCTCAAGGATGGCGGCAGCGAGCGGCCATCGCGACAGGTCGTAGGGGTGGCTGAAGGCGTGGTTGCCGACCTCGTGTCCGGCGGCGCAGATCTCGTCGAGCACGGCACGGACGTCAGGGTGCGCCAGGTCTTGGGCGACGACGAAAAACGTTGCGCGCACCGAGGTGCGATCGAAGAGGTCCAGAAAGCGCGCCACGCCACGGGTCCATGCCCGAGGGTCGTGCTCGGCGGGCCGGAAGCCGCTGCTGTTGCCGGCGCCTCCGCTGCGCCCGTGGACCCGGTCGTAGAGGTAGAGGCCGTCGATGTCGACGTTGACGGCTGCCTTGCGGCGAGGCAACGCCGCGGTCGCCGCGGTCGCCGCGGTCGCGGCCCCAGCGGCTTGAGACGACCGCTCGGCGCTCACCGGTTGCGGATCCGCACGACGTAGGTCAGCTTGACGAGGTTTTTCAAGACGTTCGGCACGCGCTTGAAGAGGTGAATCGAGGGCGGCCGCTTCTCGTGGATCGTGATCGGGATCTCGACGACGCGCAGCCGATAGCGCTGGGCGCGCACGACGAGCTCGCTGGCGAAGAGGTCCTTGTCGACGACACAGCGCTGGACGGTCTCCAGGAGCGCGGCGCGGCGAAAGGCCTTGAGCCCGTGGGTGTCTGTGCCGCGAAAGCCCAGCATGACCCGCAGCATTCCGTTGATCACCCGCGTCGCAGCGCGCCGCACCAGGGGACGCTCGTCGCTGGCGTCGGGGTGCGCCTTGCTGCCGATCACCATGTCGACGTCGCCGCGGTCGAGGACCTGCAGCGCGCGGCGATGAAAATCGAGATCGCAGAGGTCGATCTCCTCGCAGATCACGAACTCGCCGCGCGCCGCCTCGATGCCACGACGCAGCGCCTTGCCATAGTTGGGCTCGTCGCTATGCAGGGCCCGCACCTCGTTGAAGTTGCGGCTGAGCTTGGCAGCGATGGCGCGGGTGTCGTCCTTGCTGCCGTTCTCCGAGATCAAGATCTCGAAGGAGCGGCCGAGCTCTGTCAGCCCGGCGTGCAGCTCGGTCACGGCGGTCCAGAGGATGGACTCCTCGTTGTAGCAAGGGATGACAACCGAGAGGTTAGGAACTGCGTCGGCCGTGCCAGGGTCCACGGCGGCGTCTCGGCGATCGGCTGCGGCCACGGCGGCCTCCTTGGCGCGGCCCATCGGGGCAGGTGGGGGGACCGCAGGCGCGGGAGCGTCGCGAAATCGCAGCGGGGCGTCAATGGTGGTCAGCGGCGAGCATGCGCCGCCACCCGCCGCCACCGGGCCGAATTCGCGGGCGGTTCTTGGTTTTCGGGCCTGGCGCGTCATGGTGGAGCCTCGGCGCCCGATGTGGGAGCGCGCGACCTGAATCTGGCGCAACGCCGCCCAAGGACACAGCCTTGCAGCGACGCCGGACCGACAGGCGCCGGGCCGACCGACGCTGGGCCGACCGACGCTGGCGCTGCGCCGCTTAGACGTTGTGGCCGAGACGCTCGCGTTTGCTCTGCAAGTATGCGCGGTTGCCCTCGGTCTCGGGCGCACGCAGCGGCACGACGCTCTCGACCGCGACGCCGAGCCGCTGGAGGGCGCTGACTTTGTCTGGGTTGTTGGTCAGCAAGCGCACCCGCGAGACACCCGCTCGGCGCAGCATCTGGGCGGCGACGGCGTAGTCGCGCTGGTCGGCGGCGAAGCCGAGCTGGAGGTTGGCGTCGATGGTGTCGAGGCCGCGATCTTGCAGCGCATAGGCGCGAATCTTGGCGACTAGGCCGATTCCGCGACCCTCCTGGCTGAGGTAGAGCACCGCCCCGCGTGGCTCCGCGGCGACCGCGGCGAGCGCCTGCTGCAGCTGTTCGCCGCAATCGCAGCGCTGGCTGTGCAGCACGTCGCCGGTCAGGCACTGGCTGTGAATTCGAACCAGCGGCGGCACATCGCCGTCGGCGCCGAGATCCCCGCGCGAAAGCAGCAGGTGCGCCCCGCCGTCGAGCAGGCTTTGGTACACCTCCACCTGAAAGCGCCCGGCCGCCGCAGCCAGCTCCCCCTGCTCGAGCACCCGCAGCAGCTGCTCCTGCGTGGCGCGCCAGAGCGCGACGTCGGACACCCACACCAACGGCCAGCCGTGCGTTTGGGCGAACGCGGCGGCAGAGTCCGCTTTGACCTCGCCGAGGCCGTCGAGCACGTGCGACACCATGGCGCCAGCAGCCAGACCCGCAGCACGTACCAGATCGTGAGCGGCCTCGGGGGCGTAGCCGCGCCGCAGCACGCCGAGCGCTCCGACGCGGATCGGCATGATGTGACCAGGCCGGACGAGGTCCGTGGCGGTGGAGGCGGCGTCGCAGAGCGCGAGTGTGGTGACGGCGCGATCGGACGCGGAGATGCCGGTAGAGACACCCACCGCTGCCTCGCAAGAGGTGGCGTAGAACGGCGTGGCCGGGGTCGCGCCGCGGCGCGCGATCGCTGGCAGATCGAGTGCGTCGGCCCGCGCCTCGTCGAGGGTGACGGCGATGATGCCGCCGCAAGCGGTGACGAAGTCGTTGGTGGAGTCGGGGGTGACGAGAGCGCCGGCCGTGGCGCCCATCGCGATGCCGCCAGGGCGATCCTCGGCGATCACGACGCAGCCGCCGGCCCGCAAGGCCGCGAGCGCCGCCTCGATCCGTGGCCGAGCCTCGTCGATGAGTTGGTGGCTCGGCAATGGCGCGCTCGCCGCGTTTGGCCGCTGCGCGGCCACCCAGTCCTGCTGCATCGCCCCTCCGCCGTCGGCCCAAGGCACCCCAGCGGTCACCGACGGCGGGGGCCGTGTAGCTTGTGCCGCTGGCTGGGTCAACGCTGGCGGCGCCATCGACTTCTGCATTCCGCGGGGTCGAGTTTGTCGACCGCCGCGAACTGTGCTACCGAGCGATGGCTGCGCGTTGGACGCAGCGCGTCAAAGTCGGCGCTCCCCATGGCTAAGGCCCATGAGCGCCCTTGAGCGAGGCCCGGATGCACCCGATGACCGCCCGATTCCTAGCCACGGCGCGCGCCCTCCTGGGCGTGAAGGCGATGCGGGGGCAAGCCGTGGCGTTGGCGACCGCGCTCCTGTGGGGAGGCGCGTCCCAGCTCGCCGCCGGCTGCGACGGCTGCAGCCGCAAGCCCGAGCCGCCGCCGAGCGTGGTGGCGCCGGCCCCGACGCCATGCGCCGAGGCGCCGGCGGCAGCAGAGGCCGCCCCACCACCCGCCAGTCCGACGCCGGAGGTCGCCGAGTTCGAGGGCCCCTCGGCGCGCAACGCCGGCGGCTACCAGCTGGCCACCGGATTCGTCGACGCCGAAGGCAAGCCGCTGACGCAGCCGGAGGCCCTGGCGCCGTTCACGGTCTACGCCACGTTGCTCGACGCCGAGACCCGGCCGATTGGCGCCCTCGGCGGCTTCGCCGGCGCCGAGGTCCATGGCTTCTTGGTGGCGCGCGACGTCCGCCAAGCCTATTACGCCAACGGGACCGGACCGATCACCGCCGGCGCCGATGGCCGCGCCCTGCGCTTTGAAGCCCGCGAAGGCGGCGAACACGCCTTGGTGACCGTGCTGCAGCCCGCTGGCGGGGCGCCGCAGGTGATCGCGACCCCCATCGTGATTCGCGGCAACCTGCCGCAGGTGGCGGGCCCGGGCGCCGCCAACCTGCCAGCGCGGGCCCAGCACGTCGACGGTGACGTCGTCTTGGAGGTTGATCCGGCGCATCCCCAGGCTGAGGCCGAGCTGCGCTTGACGCTACGGACCGCCAAGCCGGGCGCTCCGCCGAGCGGCCAGCTGGCGACGACCTGGCTCGTCGCCTGCGCCGCCTCATTCGCCAGCTGCGAGCTCGTGCAGGGCGACGGCACCGGCACCCTGCGCTGGGTCCCGCGCACGCCAGGCCTGCGCTTGTTGCTGCTGCCGGACCCCACCGGCAAGCGGGCGCTCACTTTTGGGGTGGCGGTGATGCCAGCCAGCGGGGCCGCGCCCGGCGCAGATGGCGACGCCGGGGCGCCGGCCGCCGCCCCGCCGGCAGCCGCCCCGCCTGCGCCACAAGCTGC
>SXNM01000339.1 GCA_005777155.1 Pseudomonadota bacterium
CGCAGTGGGGCCATGACTTTCGGCCGGACTATCGGCTGCTCGGCGAGCGCCTGCCGCAGATCCGCGCCGGCGGCGACGTGCCCGCCCTGGCCTTGACCGCGACCGCGACGGTGCGCGTGCAGGCCGACATCTGCGAGCAGCTCGGGATCCCGAATGCCCGCCGCTTCATCCGCGGGTTCGCCAGAGACAATCTGGCGTTGGAGGTCGTGCGCTGCGACCCCGGCGACCGCTTGGAGCGCGCGGCGCTGATCCTCGGCGATCCCGATCACCGACCGGCGCTGGTCTATGGCTTGAGTCGCAAGAACGTCGAGGAATTGCAGCGGGAGCTCCAAGACCGGCTCGGCGTGCGGGTCGGCGTCTACCACGCCGGCCTCGACGCAGACCGCCGCGCCCGCGCTGCCGACGCCTTCCTCGCCGGGGAGCACGAGGTGGTCTGCGCCACGGTCGCCTTTGGCATGGGCATCGACAAGGCGGACGTCCGCTGCGTCATCCACGCTGGCATGCCCGGCACCATCGAGGGCTACTACCAGGAGATCGGCCGCGCTGGCCGCGACGGCGCCCCAGCCCGGGCGATCGCCTTGGCGTCATGGGCCGACCGGCGGCTGCATGAGTTCCTGCGCGACCGCAGCTATCCGGAGCCCTCCGCATTACACTGCGTCCATGGCCTGGTGCCGGCACAGGGCATCGCCCGCGACAGCCTGCTGCGGCAAGCCGGCCTCGAGGGCGAGGTCGCAGAGGCGGCGCTCGATAAGCTGTGGGTCCATGGCGCCGTGGAGGTCGACGACGAGGACCGGGTGCTGCCGGGCAGCCGAAAGCCGGCGGATTGGCTGGCGGCCTACGCCAAGCAGCGCGACTTCCGGGCGCTGCAGCTCGACGAGGTGTTTCGCTTCGTCGAGAGCGGCGACTGTCGGATGGCCACCCTGGTGCGCTACTTCGGGGACGAAGCCGCCGCTCGACGTCCCTGCGGCCGCTGCGACAACTGCGCGCCCGAGGACAGCGTCGGCCATCGTCGGCGGGCCCTGCTGCCGAAAGAACGCCGGGTCGCTGAGGCCCTCATCGAAGCGGCGCCGGCAGGGCGCTGGATCGCGATCGGCAGGCTCTTCCGTGAGCTCGGCGAGCCGGGCGGTGAGCGCCGCGCCTTTGAGACCATCGCCGACGCGCTGGCGGCGGCGGGAGCGCTGGAGACGCGAAGCGCCACGTTCGACAAGGACGGCCAGACCATCCACTACCGCGAGATTCAGCGTGCGCGCGGCTCGTTGCGGAGCGACGGCGCCTGGTTAGACGAGCTTCGAGTGGACGCCGACGCCATGCCGACCAGCCGCGCGGCGGGCAAGGCCAAGGCGGCCAAGGCGGCCAAGGCGGCCAAGGCGACTAAAGCGGGCCTCGCGGGCAAGGCCCCCGGCACGCCTGCGCCGCCTGGCTCGGAAGCAGCGCGGCGGACCGCCGGGCTGCCGGCGCGGACGCCTCACGGCGGCGCCGATCCTGGCCTGCTCGAGGAGCTGAAGGCTTGGCGTCGCGCCACGGCCCAGGCCGAGGGCGTGCCGGCGTTCCGCGTTCTGACCAACGCCACCCTCGACGCCCTGGCGACGCTGCAGCCGCGCGACCGCGAGGAGCTGCTGGCGGTGCCTGGCATGGGCCCGCGCCTCGCCGATCGCTACGGTGGCGAGCTGCTGGCCGAGATCGCGCGGTGATTCCGGCGCCTCCGGCCGAGCTCCGGGTCCTCTTTGATGTGCCGCTGGCGTCACGGACCACGCTCCGTCTTGGCGGCCCGGCGACAGCGCTCTGCGAGGTCCCAAGCCCAGAGGCGGCGCTGCTAGCAGCGGAGTGGGCCCGGCGCGTTGGGCTACCGCTCGCCGTCTTGGGCGGCGGCAGCAACACGCTCGTCGGCGACGCTGGCTTTGCGGGGCTCGTCCTGGTGCCGACCGCCTGCCGGCTCACCGTGGTCGACCCGCCACGACCCGCGGCGGCGTCCGACGCGCCGGCCGCTGAGGCGGTCCGCTTGCGGGCAGAGGCCGGTCTGTCGTGGGACGAGGTCGTCGCCTTCGCCGTCCGCCGTGGCCTTGGCGGCATCGCCGCGCTCTCTGGGATTCCGGGCCGCGTCGGGGCGGCGCCGGTGCAGAACATCGGCGCGTACGGCGAGCAGCTGGCCGACGTGTTCGTCTCGGCTGATGTGGTTGACCTGGGTACCGGCCGGGTCGAGGTCTGGGACGCCGCGCGAGCCCGCTTCGGCTACCGCGACAGCGCGTGGAAGCGCAGCGCGCCAGGCGCCTTCTTCATCAGCGCCGTGACGCTGCAGCTGCGCAGGCAGACGCACGGCGGCGCCCGGTACCCTGAGCTGCGAAAGGCCCTGACCGCCGGCGGCGTCGATCCCGATGCGGCTCCGCTCGCCGTCTTGCGCGCGGCGGTGCTGCAGGTGCGCCGGCGCAAGGCGATGGTGCTCGATCCGCTTGAGCCCGACAGCCGCTCGGTGGGCTCATTCTTCGTCAACCCAATCGTCGATGACGCCGTCGCCGACGGCCTCGGGCAGCGCGTGCCGCCGCTGCTGTCCGGCGACCCCGTCGAGATGCCGCGCTGGCCGGCAGGCCCTGGTCGCAGCAAGCTGTCGGCGGCCTGGCTTCTGGAGCTCGCCGGTTGGCGTCGTGGCGATGGCTGCGACGGTCCGGCCATCGGCGCCGTCGCCAGCGACCACGGCCCCGGCGCGGTCGGGCTGTCGCGGCGGCACGTCCTGGCGCTGGTGCATCGTGGCGGCGGCTCGGCGACGCAGCTGGCGCGCTTTGCCGACGACGTCGCTGAGGGGGTCCGCCGCCAGACCGGCGTCACCCTCGAACGCGAGCCGGTGTGGCTCGGCGGAGGCCCCGACCAGGAGCGGAAGGCGGGCGGCTGACGGTGGAGTGAGGGTGGTGCCGGCGCAGAGACGTCGTCCGGCGTTCGCCGCGAGGTTGGCGGCGCCCTCGGGCCCTCGGCCAGCTTCGGGTGTGCAGGCGCCAGCGGCGCGGCCGCCACGGCGGAGCTCGAAGGCGAGCCTGCCGCGCGGGAATGCCCTGCCGCCATGCCGGGTTCGGAGACTCCAGGGAGGTGCAGAGTGACCACGATCGGCGCGAGTTCCGTTGGCGATGGCCCAAGCGCGGCCGGCGCGCCCGGGCAGGCCGCCGCTGCGGGCCAGAGCGCGGACGACGATGCGGCGGCGCGGCGCTCCGACGCCATGACCGGAGTCAGCAGCGGCCTACCAGAGGGGCCCGACCCGCTCGATCAGCCGGCTTGCCGCGGCAGCGTCGGTCGCGAGAGCCATCGGTCGCGGTTGCAGCGGATCGGCAACAGCCCACGCTGGAGCGGCAGCGGCTTCCGCAACACCCACCCCATCTCGCTCCAGGTCAACCCCTTTGACGTCCGCATGGCGGCGGACTTTGCGTTTGGCGGCAAGCGGCGGGCGCCCAAGGGCACGCTGCCATTGCTCCGCGACGGCGCCGTCCGACTGCAAGGGCCACCGCCGCGCGGTCTGCGCCTGACCTGGCTTGGTCACTCGACGGTGCTGATCGAGATCGACGGCGTGCGCCTCCTCACGGACCCCGTGTTTGGACTGCGCGCCAGCCCGGTCTCGTTCGCCGGCCCGCGCCGCTACCACCCAGTGCCTCTGGAGTTGGACGAGCTCGGTCGCATCGACGCCATCTTGCTCTCCCACGACCACTACGATCACCTGTGCGCTCCCACCTGGCGCCGGCTGCTGCGGGGCGCTTGCCCCGGCTGGAGCGGGCAGGTCGTCACCGCCCTCGGGGTCGGCGCCCATCTGGAGCGGCTCGGCGTGGCGCCCAGCCAGATCTGCGAGCTCGACTGGAGCGAGGGCGCGTTTGTCGAGGCTGCGGGGGCGCGGGTCGAGGTCATCGCCACGCCGTCGCAGCACTTCTCGGGCCGCAGCGCGACCGACCGCAACCGCACGCTGTGGGCCGGCCTCGCCATCGTCGGCCCACGGCACCGCGTCTTTTTCTCGGGTGACACTGGCGCGACACCTAAACATGCCGAGATCGGCCGCGACTTGGGGCCGTTCGACGTCGCGATGTTCGAGATCGGCGCCTGGAACCCGGCCTGGGGCGCCGTGCACCTCGGCCCGGCCCGGGCATTCGAGGCCTTTGCGTCCATGGGCGCGCGGGCGCTGCTGCCGATCCACTGGGCGACGTTCGACCTGGCGTTGCATCACTGGTCCGAGCCCGCCGAGACGCTGCGCCTGCTCGCAGACGCCGCCGGCGCCGAGGCGGCCGTCTGGCAGCCTCAAATCGGCGGCAGCGTCAGCCCCGGCGCGGTGGCAGACACGCCATGGTGGCGCGCCGTCCCCTGAGCGGCCGCAGGCTGTGCTCGACGATTCGCTGATTGATGGACGACTCGGTGCCCCAAAGGGTGCCGCAACGTGCTTGTAGGGCGCCCTTTGGGAGCCTATAGGGTGTCAGCAACCGTCGAATCGTACGGCACCTACCGTCTTGCTTGCGACAAACTGCCCTCTGGGCCTCAGCGGTTGATTCGTCGGGCGCCTGCGGTGCCGGTCCGGCGCCTACCGTCGAATCGTCCGGCACCTACGGTAGCAGAATCGTCCGGCACCTACGGTAGCTGGTCGAATCGTGGGGCGCCTACGGCCGTCGAATCGTCGGGCACTTAACGCGGACAAGGCTTGATTGCTCATCACTTGCCCTCGTAGGACCGGATCAGCAATGGCTTGGCCTTCTCGAGGTCCGACATCGACCGCAGCGTGATTTCCAGGTCACCGGTGCCCCAGTGCCCGATCTTGCGAACGTCGCGTGTGAAATTCTCCTCCAAGTCGATGGTGTCGGGGTCTACCTTCACCCAGACGCAGAGCTCCGACTTCCCCTGCCAGACGCAAGCGAAGTTCTTCATGCTGCGATAGGCCGTGTACAGCTTCAGGGGCTTCTCAACCACGTTGTCTCCAAGGCTGAGCAGGAACTCCCTAAGCCCGACACGCAGATTCTCGACCCTGGCGGCTGCCTCAGCCTTCGCCCTGGCCTTGCCCTTGCCGGTGTCGGACGTTCCGATGCCCCCGCCATCTTCGGAGACGGTCTGGCGCGCGTTGACTAGTTCCAGGAGCAGCAGGTCGTCGCCATAGCGGATGTAGCTGACCAAATCGATGTTTCGGTTGATCTGTTGGACTGCGTGCTGGTCGAACTTCGTGTAATCACCAGCGACGCAGACAAGGCGAACTCCCTTCCAGTCCAGCGTATCGCCGAGCTCGACGCCCAGTTTTTCCATCACCAACAGCTTGAATTCAGCTTGATGGTCGAGCAGCCAGTCGAGGTAGTATAGGCCCTGGTTGATCACGTTCTGGTTCGTCGCCCGCTTGTACTCGACGATGACCGGGCACCCGTCTTCGTCGAGGCCAGGGCTGTCGATTCGCCCACCGTGCTTCGGGCCGGTTGAATATTCGGTCGCCAGGAAGCGGACGCCGAGCAAGGCCTCGAGGTTTTTCTCCATGAGCGTCTGCAGCGACTTCTCGAGCGCTGCCGGTACCCGAATCGTCCGGCACCTACGGTAGCACCCACCGTCGAATCGTCCGGCACCTACGGTAGGGGCACCCACGGTAGGGCACCCACCGTCGAATCGTCCGGCACCTACGGTAGGGGCACCCACCGTCGAATCGTCCGGCACCTACGGTGGGGCACCTACGGTGGGCACCTACGGTGGGCACCTACCGTGGGCATCTACCATGGCCACGCCAACGCCCCTTGCGCCAGACGCCGGCAGGCGTACGCTCCGCCGCCGATGAGCGACCCGACGCCAGCGCCGCGCCCTTTCGACCTCGAGGGGCTGCTGGTCCAACTCGAACAGGGACGCGACGCAGTCCTGGCGACGCCGGAGGCCGGCGTGCTGCCCTTCGTGTTGGCGGCGCTGCGTCACCGCCTACAACGGCCCTTGCTGATCGTAGTCCCAGACGTGGCGCGGGTGACACGGCTCTGCGAGGCGCTTCAGACCTTCGAAGCGCCGCTCTGGCCGGGCCTGGAGCCGGTGCTGGCCTTTGAGGCCAACGACCAGAGCGTGTACCAGGAGATTGCGCCGCTGCGAGCGCTGGCTCGCCAACGGGTCGCGGTCGGCTGGCGCCTGCACAGCGACTGGGGCGTGGCGGCGGTGGTGCTACCGGCCGAGGCGTTGCTTCTGCGTACGCTGGCGCCGTCGGTGCTGCAGAGCCACAGCGTGATCACGAGCGTCGGCGCCGTCCTCGACCGCGTCGAATTGGCCGAGCAGCTGGTGCGCGGTGGATATGAGCGCGTCCCAGTGGTCGAAGATCCGGGGACCTTCTGCATCCGCGGAGGCGTCTTCGACGTCTGGAGTCCGCTCTACGACCAGCCGGTCCGCATTGAGCTCTTCGGCGACGACGTCGAGGCGATGCGCTTTTTCGACCCGGAGACGCAGAAGGCCGGCGGCGCCCTCATCGACCTGATCCTACCGCCAGCGCGTGAGCTCCTGCTGGAGCCGGGGCGCATGGAGGAGATCGCCCACCGCATCACAGACTTGGCCGATGGCATCGGGCTCGGCAACGTCGAGCTACAGGCGGTGGTCGGCGAGCTGCGGCAGGGCCACCTGCTGCCGGGCTGCGAGGCCCTGTTGCCGGCCCTGGCGCCGGCCATGGCGCCGCTGCTGGCGCTGTGTGGGGCAGCGCGCGACGAGCGGGGCCGGCCGGCCGGGCCGCTGGTGGTGATCGAGGCGCCTGACGCGGTCGACGCCGCGCTGGACCGGGCGTTCGACGACGCCGTGGCTCACTTCGCGTTGGCCAAGGCTGCGGGGCGGCTCGTCTATCCGCCCGACGCTCTGTTTGAGACCCCTGCAGACGTGCGGCGGGCGCTGGCAGAGCGCGGCAAGCTGCTGGTGCGGCCGGTCGTGCTTGCCGAGGACGCCCGCGCCGGCAAGGTGTTCGCGCTCGACGTCGGCGGCAACGCGGCGATGGTGCAACAGCTGGACGAGAGCCGGCGCGGTGACCAGGGCCTGCGCCCCTTGGCGACGGCGATTCGCCAGGCCAGGCGGGCGGGCGAGCTCGTCGTGGTGACCGCGCACTCGCAGGGAGGGCGGGCGCGCATCGACGCCATCTTGCAGCACTACGGCGTGGAGACCGTGTTGCTCGACGAGCCGCTGACGACGAAGAAGATCGAGCAGTTCCAGGAGGACGAGGCGCTCGGCGCCGTCTTGGCCCTGGGCGGCAGCGGCGCCGGCTTTCACCTGCCAGCGTTTGGCCTCTGGCTGCTGGACGAGGAGGAGATCCTCGGCCGCAAGGACCGTACGCGGCGCGGCGCCCGCAAGAAGAAGGCGACGGGCCGGAACTTCATCCGCGACGTCCAAGAGTTGCACGAGGGCGACTACGTCGTGCACGTCGATCACGGTGTCGGCCGCTTCGCCCGTATGGTCCGGTTGGAGGCCGCCGGCGTCGAGAGCGATTACCTGCTGCTGCTCTACAAGGAGGGGCAGAAGGTCTACGTGCCGATGACCAGCCTCGACCGGGTGCAGAAGTACCTGCCCGGCGACGGCGAGCGGGTGCCGGTACTGGACAAGCTCGGCGGCGAGCGCTGGCAGAAGGCCAAGGGCAGGGCGCGCAAGGCGGCGGCCGACATCGCCCAGGAGCTGGTGCGGCTCTACGCTGAGCGGCAGGCGCAGGTGGGGTACGCCTTCCAGCCCCCAGACGAGCTGTACCGCGAGTGGGAGGCGACCTTCCCGTTCGAGGAGACCGCCGATCAGCAGCGCGCCATCGACGAAGTGCTGAGCGACCTATGCGCGCCGGTGCCGGCCTGGCGCTTGGTCTGCGGCGACGTCGGCTACGGCCAGACCGAGGTGGCGATCCGAGCGGCGGTCAAGGCGGCGCTCGACGGCAAACAAGTGGCGGTGATGGTGCCGACCACCGTCCTCGCCGAGCAGCATCGGATGACCTTTGAGCGGCGGTGCCGCGGCCTGCCGCTGACCATCGACTCCCTTTCGCGGTTCCGCTCGGCGATCGAGCAGCGCGAGGTGCTCGAGAAGCTGGCGAGCGGCGGCGTCGACATCGTCATCTGAACCCACCGCCTGCTGAGCGA
>SXNM01000340.1 GCA_005777155.1 Pseudomonadota bacterium
CGCCGCGGCCAGCGCCTGGCCGGCGCCATGGCTGCCCTGCTTTTGCACTTGGAGGCCCACGGCCATGGCTGAGCCGACTCCCCCTGCGGCGCCACAGCCGCTGCCCACCCTGGCGGTCGACGGCGCCGAGGCGACGGTCGTCGAGGTGGCCCTCGCGCTGGCCGCGGAGATGGCGCCCCTGCTTGCGGCCGAAGACGCCGGCGAGCGCTGCCTCGCCGCGCTGCGCGCCGTCGCTGATGCGGAGGGGCGCACGTGCACGATGTTCCGCGGTGGCGGCGCGCGGTCGCTCTGGCTGGAGCCCGACGGGAGGACCCTGCCCCAGCGCCGTGGCGGCAAGGGCATCGGCCTGCACGCGCTGCTGCGGCCGGCGCCGCTGGGGCAGCGCGCCGTCACGCCATCGGCGGCGCTGCTGCCATCGGGCCTCTGGTCGGCCTGTCTGTCGCTGGCGGCGGCGCTGCATGCCAGCGGCCGTGACCGGCTGCGGCTGTGGATCGAGGTCGAGGACCCTGCGGCGCCACGGGCGGCGGCGGCGGAGGCAGCGGCGTGCCTGGCCGGCGTGCACCTCTGGCTCTCTGGCGATGGCGGTGTGCCCTACCACGACGGCGACCAGCGCGTGTTGCCTTTGACCGTCGGTCAGCGCGGCGCGGTCTGGCTGGAGGTGCGGGCGGGCGACGGCGCGGCCGCCGACCTCGATCGCGAGGCGCCGGTGACTGCCGACGCCGCCACGGCGCTGCTTGACGGCCTGCGGGCGCTGTCTGCGGCGACCCCAAGCGCCGCCGTCGGACCGCTGTTTCGGGCGACGGTGGAGGCGCGGCTGCGCGGCGCTAGCCCTGCCCAGCGGGCTTGGCTCGAGGCGCTGCTCGACACGACGGCGCGACCGGCGGCGCTGCTGCAGGCACCCGCCGGCCCGCGCAGCTACCTGGAGGGCCTGCTGCAGGCAGATTGGGTGTCAACCCGCGTCGATATCGGCGAGCGGCCCGACCGCAGACCGGCGGCGGCGCGGGCGGTGCTCGACCTGCGCGTCCCGGCGGACGCCGACCTCGACGCAGCGATCGGTGCCTTGCGCGCGACGTGGGGTGAGGCGGTGCCAGCGCTGCAGCTGCGCGAGCTCGCCCGTCGACCGCCGCTGCTGGCGCCGCTCGATCACCCGCTGCGCGCCGTCCTTACGGCCATCGCCCAACGCGCCGGCCTGCCGCTGGCGGTGGTGCCGGAGCAGGCGCGCCGCGACCAGCGCGGGGCGCCGTGGCAACAGGTCGATCGCCCAGTCATCGGCTTTGCCCCGGCGTGGGTCGGCGACGACGTCGACGCCGCCTCAGCGCTCCGCAGCGGCGCGCTGCAGGTTGGGGAGCCCGGGCTGCGCTTTGGCGCTGCGCTGTTCGCTGAGGCCCTGGCCGCGCTGACCGGTGCAGAGCACGTGGCTCCGACGCTTTCTGAGGCATCGCGGCTGCGATCGGGCGGGCGGGGCGACCGTCGGATGGTTCGCGACGCGACCCGCGATCAGTGACCGCGTCTCTGGCCGTCGGCATTGGGGGCTCGCCGCCCCCTGGCCGGAAAATCGCCACTTTTCCGACCTACCAGCCAGGGCTGTCCCCAGCTGTGCGCCCACGGAGCCGGACCGCCGGCGTCTGTAGGCAGCGCCCAGAGCGTTGGCGGGGGCCGGCGGGGCGCGTCGGCGCCTGGCGACGCGCTGGGCCCAAATCGCCGCCGGCGCACGCGACCATGGACACCGGCGCCTGACGGGCTAGACTTGGAGCGACGTCTGCCGCGTCGTGCGCACCAGCGCGTCTGCGGGCCCTCGACAGGAACAATATGATCGCAGAAGGTTCGAGCTTTGATCGCCCAGACGTGAAGCCGCCCGCGCAGGCCATCGGGGTTGGGGCGTACGCCACAGCGCTGCCGCCAACGTCGCGCGGCTCTCTCCTTCATCGCTCACTGGAGGCGATCTCCATCGTGACGCTCCTTTGCAGCATCGGCTATGGCGCTTTCATCGTTGGGAGCGCCATCGATGGTTTGGCCAAAGGCGCGTGGGCTGCGTTTGGCCTCGCCCTCGGTTATGTGCTCGCCGACGTCGGCTCGGGCGTCGTCCATTGGATGGGCGACCGCTACGGCTCCCCCGATATGCCGATCTTGGGCAAGGCCTTCCTACAGCCATTTCGCCGCCACCACGTCGCGCCCAAAGAGATGACCGAGCACGACTTTATCGAGACCAACGGCAACAACAGCATCGTCACTTTGCCGGTGGTCGCGGCGGCGTTCTGGCTGTTCGGCCTCGACTCGGTGTTTGGCCTGGTGGCATTTTGCAGCATCGTCTCACTGGCGGCGTGGATCTTCGCCACCAACCAGATCCACAGCTGGAGCCACCAAGATCGCGTCCCCCCCCCGATCGCGTGGCTGCAGCGAACCGGGATGATCCTCGAGCCGCGGCACCACTCCGTGCACCACACCGCGCCCTTCGAGACCTACTACTGCATCACCTCGGGTCTCATGAACCCCTTGCTGCACCGCATCCGCTTCTGGTCGCGGCTGGAGTGGTTGGTCGCGCACGTGCTGCGCATCCCGCCCTACCGCGACCTGTTGGAGCCCGCAGGCAGCCAGCCTCAGCCGAAGGCGAGCTAGGGGCGCGATCAAGTGGGCGCCGTGGGCGAGGAGCTGGGCTCGACCCTGGTGGTGGAGAGCCGGATTTCCGGCCAGGGGCGCCGCGACACCCCAAGTAGCAGGCGGCTAGAGACGCGGCCGGTCGTCACGGGTCGCGTCTCTAGGGACCCAGCGCGTCAGCGCGCCACTGTCTGCGTCCAGGTGCGTGTCACGGCGGAGATCGCTTGGACGGCGGCATGCAGCTGGTCGAGCTCGACGTACTCGTCGGCTTGGTGCGCCACCTCAATGCGCCCAGGCCCGAAGATGAGCGGCGCGCAGCCGAGGCGCTGCAGGTTGCCGCCATCCGTCGCGAAGCCAGCGGTGCCGCCAGCGGCGTCGCCTTGTCCTGCCAGCGCGGCGTAGGGGGCGAGGGCGCGCTGCAGCGGGAGCCCGAGCGGTGTGCGCAGCGAAGGCGTCACACGCAGCACGCGGCTCTCGGCGCGGGTGCCGGCAGGCAGCGTCGCGCTCTGCACGGCGCGCTCAAACGCGGAGACCAGCGGCAGGTGGCTGCAGCCGGGCGGCGGCCGAAAGCCGATTCGCAGCGTCGCCTGGTCAGGCACGATGTTGATGGCGTCGCCGCCGTGCAGGCTGGCGAGGTTGAGCGGCACCGAGCCGCCGATGTCGATCCCCTGTTGGGCGGCGGCTGCCGCGTCAAAGTCCGCCTGGTGGTTAGCGATCGCCTCTGCGACCCGGACCGCGGCGTGGACTGCGTTGGCGCCGAGGTGGGGGAAGGCCGAGTGCGACGCCTGGCCGTAGCAGCGCACCTCGGCGGCGACGTGGCCGGCATGCTGGTGCAGGATGCGCATGCCCGTCGGCTCGCCGATCCAGCAGGCGCTCGGCAGGCGGGCCCGCCGCTGCAGCAATGCCTCCGCCAGCCGCGCGCTGCCCTGGCAGCCGATCTCCTCGTCGTGGGTCCAGACGAGGACGAGCTGGCGACGCAGTTGGCTGAGCGGCAGGCCACCAAGGCCGGCGAGGGTCGCCGCCAGGAACCCCTTCATGTCGGCAGTGCCGCGGCCCACAAGGTGCTCGCCCCGCCGCTGCAGGGTGAAGGGGTCGCTCGACCAGGGCTGGCCTTCGACCGGCCCGACGTCGGTGTGGCCCGAGAGCACGAGACCGTCTTCGCCCTCCGGCCCGGCGCGGCAGATCAGCGTGGCTTTGCCCGTCTCTTCTGGGTCTTCGAAGCGCTCGACAGCGAAGCCCATGGCCTCGAACCGCTCGGCGATGAAGGCGCACAGCGCGAGGTTGGGCCGACTCGAGACGGTTGGGAAGCCGACCAGGGTCGCGAGATCGGCGACGACGTCTGCGGTAGCCAAGCGGACTCCTGATTGGGCGGCGGTTACCAGTACTTCTCGAGGTGGACGTGCCCCGGCCTGTGGGGGCGATGCAGCTCGAGCCCGCGGTCGTGCAGCCGGGCCTTCATGTCGTCGAGCATGGCCGGGTTGCCACAGAGCATGATCTGGCTGTCAGCGCCCAAAGCGCAGCCGGCGGCCGCCTCAAGCCTGCCGTCGTCGAGCGCCTCCGTGACGCGGCCGCGCAGGACACCGGGCACCTCGTCGCGGCTGGTCGTCGGCACATAGCGCAGGCGCCCCGCCGAGGCCGCCTGCATGGCCTCAAGCTCTTCACGGTAGCCGAGCTCTTCGCCCTTTCGCACCGTGTGGACCAGCACGACGCGCTCGAAACGCGCTAGGGGTGCGCCGGCCCGCAGCATCGAGAGAAAAGGCGCGAGGCCGGTGCCGGTGCCGACCAGCCAAAGGTCCCGCCCGGCGGGCACCTTCTCCAAGGTGAACTTGCCGCGCGGCGCACCTACGCAACGCAGCCCGTCCCCGGGGGCCATCGCGAAGAGCGTCGGCGTCAGCGCGCCGCCTTCGACGCAGACGATGTACAGCTCCAGCGGGTCGCCAGGGCGTGAGGCGATCGAGTAGTGGCGTTCGATGCGCTCGCCGCCGATGTCGTGGACCAGCGAGCAGTACTGGCCAGAGCGGAACGCCACCGACCAGCCGTCGAAGGTCAGCGCCGCCAGGCCGGGGGCGAAGTCGCGCCGCCGCTGCAGCCGCAGGGGGATGGTCTGGCTGGCGCTGTCGCGGCTCTGTTCGCCGGGTCGCTCCTCCATCGTACCCTCCATGCAGCGCTCGGGGGACATCGTGGCTCCCCGGTCGCGCTCAGCCAAACCACAGGGCCGAGGTCCACACCGCAAACCCGCCGAGCGCCGCCAGGACCCAGGGCCAGGCGGCGGCATGCCAGCGGCCATCGGCGTCAACGCCGCGCGCCCAGGCCCCGAACAAGCCGCAAAGGAACGCGCAGAAGCCGAGGCCGACCAGAAGCGATAGCCAGCCGGGGACGCCGACCGGGCGGGCGTAGTCGGCCTGGAGCTGCGCGAGCAGCTCCTGCTTGTCGCGACCGTCGCCGCGCCGCTCGGCGACCCGCACCAACAAGGGCGGCAGTCGGGCGTTGATGTCGGCCAGCAGCGCTGCCCGCGGCTGCCACAGCCAGCGCGAGGCGATGAGGCCGCTACGGAGCGCGTCGAGGGCGAAGGCAGCGCGATCAGGCCGCTGCGCCTCGGCGTCGGTCGCGATGCGGAGCAGCGCCTCGGCCGCCTCGCCGTCGTGAGGGCCCACCGGGGTCGCCCACCGCAACACCCAGCGGTACTCGACGATGGCGGCTTCGGCGTCGCCGTCCGCCTCTGCGACGCGGGCCCGCGCCAACGCCTCGGTCTGCTCGAAGACGGCGCGCCCCGCCATCGCCGCCAGCGCCAAGGCGAGGGCGACGAGGGGCCAGCGCCAGCGCGCCAAGGCGCCTGCCTGCGATCGATCGCGCGTTGGATCGGTGCCTTGGCTCATCGCGACTCCAGAGGCCAGCGGACTTCGTCCACGTGGCATCGTGGATCAGATGCCAAGACGGCACAAGCGCAGTCGCCCGCCCAGCCTCAACTTCGCCGCACCTGCGCCAGCACCATGCCCACAAGGACCAGCGCCGCGCCGAGGAGTTGGCGGGGCGAAGGCACCTCTTGGAAGAGCAAGAGCGCCCAGGCGAGGGTCCCAACCGGCTGCAGGAGCAGCAGGGTGCTACCTTGAATCGCCGACAGGCGCGGCAGCGCTGTCGACAGCGCCGTCCAGGCGAACACCTGCGCGACGAGGCCAAGGGCCAGCAGCCAACCATGCGCCGGCCAACTCGGGGTCAGCGCGAAGCCGGGGTCGAGCGACAAGCCCGCGATGAGCGCCGCGATCGCCATGCCCATCGTCGCGTCGCGCAGCTGACCGAGTGGGCGGGCATCGTCACGGCAGGCGCGGCGGTGCACCAGCAGATATGCGGCGTAGGCGAGTGAGCCTGCGACCCCAAAAATCGCGCCGCCGAGGGGGTCATCGCCGTAGGCCGCCGAGTCGCCGATGCCGCAGAGCAGCAAGACGCCGCAGAGCAAGATGGGCAAGGTAGCGACGTAGCGCGTCGCCGGCCGCTCGCCGTGGACCAGCCACGCGCCGAGCCCGACCCAGACCACCTGCGTGTTGGCCAACACGGTCGCCAGGCCGGCGCCGATGCGGTCAATGGCCTCGTGCCAGAGCACTAGGTCGACGCCAAAGAGCAGCCCGCCAGCGAAAGCCAGCCGTCGCAGCGGCGCCGGGACCGCATGATTCCGCGCCAGCAGCAGCAGCAGCGGCAGCGCGTAGACCGCCCGAAAGAAGGCCGCCGTCGCTGGAGAGACGTCTGCCAGCCGCACCAAGATCCCCGCCAGGGAGATGCCGAGGACGCCGCTGGCTGCGAGCAGGTGGGTCAGGGCGTGCCTCGGTCGGCGGCGCCACGGCCTGGGACAACCAGGAGCGGGCGGCGTGGCGAGGCTAGCGGAGTGGCTCAAAGGGGCAAGGCCACCGTGTCAACCTGGGCCCGCCACCGCGGCACAAAACTCTGAGGCGGTGCTCTAGGCGTCGGCGTCCATCGCCGCGATGAGTGCCGGGAGCAAACAGTCGCGCTCCCAGTCGAGGTGGCTGACGAGGACGCCGAGCAGCGCCAACAGGGTCGCAGACGTCGGCGTCCGCTCTAGCTCCGCGCTCAGGCGCCGCAGCGCTCCGTGGTCGGCATGCAGCCTCGTCAGCTCCGGCGAGCCCGGCAACCAGACGACTAGGCGCGCCTCCTCGTCCAGGCAGTGGCGAGCCAAGCCGCCACGCCACAGGCGCTGCCAGTGCCCGATGGCCGCCGCGACGTCGATCGGGTCGCCGGCCGCTGCCGCGCGCAGCGTCGCGGCATGTGCACGCATGGGCTCTTGTTCCTCGAGGAGGCTTAGCAGCTCACGCCGGGGCACGTTGCGGATGGCGTCCATCGGCGACTCCTCGGGCCGCGAGCGAGCGAATACATCCTGGGCCTGCCATCGCGATTTGCAAGGACTTTATCGAATGTTGCGGGCGGCGCGACGCGGCATGGCGGAGTGCGCGGGCTGGGATTCGGCGCCGTGGCCGTCATGGGCTCGGCGACGCGGCGCTGCGCTGCTTCTTCTTCGCCGCGGCGCGCAGCACGCGCAGCAGCGACTCCTCGGGGGTCGGCTTCGACAGGTGGTCATCCATTCCGGCGGCGAGCGCGCGTTGCCGATCGTCGTCGAGGGCGCCGGCCGTGAGGGCCACGATGTGCGGCTGCGAGAGGAGTGGCATCGCGCGCAGGCGTCGCGTCGCCTCCAGGCCGCCAAGCACGGGCATCTGCAGGTCCATCAGCGCGAGGTCGAACGGCTCCTCGGCCAGGGCAGTGAGCGACTCGGCGCCGTTGCACACCCGGCGACAGACAATGCCGAGGCGCTGTAGCTGCAGCTCAGCGACCAGCGCGTTGATATCGTTGTCTTCGACGAGCAGCACGCGCAGCCCCGCTAGGTCGGTGGGCCCCTCCACGGTGGAGCGCCGGTGCGTCGCGGCTGGAGTCACCTGATGGGAGCCAAGCATGCGGCGGACGGCGGCCTTGAAGTCGTGCTCGCGGACCGGGCGCGTTATGGCTTCGTCCCCTGGCCGTGGCTGGAGGGGGCAGCCGAGCGGGATCAACCAGAGGGCTGGCATCGGCAGCGAATTCGCGATTGCTTGCCAAGCTGATGGGCGCAGCCGTGAGTTGCATACGATGACGGAGAGAGCGGTGCCGGCGTGGTCTTCGATGGCGTGTCGCACTGCCTCTTGGTTCAGGGTTGAGTCACAGCTGTACCAAGTTGTCGCCGCAAGGCCGAGGCCTCTCAGGGTCTGTGCGATGGCCTCGCCATGGCCGCCGTTGTCGCTGAGCACCCAGACGTCGAGATCGGCCAGCGCGGGATCGGGCGTCGGCGGCGGCCCCGGCGCGGCGTCGACGCCGGTCAGGGGCAATCTGACGGTGAAGGTCGAGCCACGCCCGACCTCGGTCTCGACGGTGATCTCGCCACCCATGAGCTGCACGAGGCGCCAGCAGATAGAGAGGCCGAGCCCGGTGCCGCCCCGGCTGCGCGTGGTCGAGGCGTCGCCTTGGACAAAAGGCTGGAACAGCAGAGGTCGCAGCGCGGCGTCGATGCCAATGCCGGTGTCTCGGACCTGCAGGCGGAGCGACGTCTCGCCAGCGTCGACGACGCGGTCTACCGTCAAGACGACTTCGCCGTGATCTGTGAACTTAATGGCGTTGCTGACGAAGTTGACGAGCACCTGCCGCAGCCGCAGCCCATCCAGGGAGAGGACGCTGGGCAGGGTCGGGTCGATGCGGCAGTAGAGGTCGAGTTGCCGGCTGGCCGCCGACGCCGCCAACATCTCGACGACGCCCTCGACGATGGCACAGATCTCCGTCTCGCCGATGTCGAGGCGCAGACGGCCGGCCTCGATCTTGGACAGGTCTAGGATGCCGTTGACGACGTCGAGTAGTGTCTCGCCCGACGTGCGGATGATCTCGACCAAGCGCAGCTGCTCGACCGTGAGCTCTGTGCCAGCCAGCAGTCCAGCGACCCCCAGCACACCATGCAAGGGCGTCCGGATCTCGTGCGACATGTTGGCGACGAACGCCGATCGCGCCGCCGCGAGCTGCTCAGCCGCCTCCCGCGCCGCCCGGAGCTGGGCTTCGGTCTCGACGGCCCGCGTGATGTCGCGGCTGACAAAGATCGCCTCGACGGTGCCGTCGACGCCGAGGACGAGCTGCCCAGTCGCCTCCACCCATCGGATATCGCCGTTCTTGTGGCGGATGCGCTGGCGTAAGTGCATTGTCTTGCCAGGCGAAAAACCCTGAAACTTGCGATCGAACGCCTCTAGGTCCTCCGCCGTCACGAGGTCGCGCAGGTTGGTGCCCACCAACTCGCTCCGCTCGTAGCCGAACACCTCCACGGCCGACGGCGAGACCCAGGTGCAGCGCCCCTCGCTGTCGCTGACCGAGAGGACGTCGCCGACGTGCTCGACCATCGCTCGGTAACGGTCCTCGCGTGCGCGCAGCTCGGCCTCGGC
>SXNM01000034.1 GCA_005777155.1 Pseudomonadota bacterium
GCGCCCGCCACCGCCGCGGCTTCACCCGCTGCTGCGGCCGCTTCGCCCGCTTTCTCCGCCGCCGCCGCGCCAGCGTTGGCTGCCGCCTCGCCGGCTTTGGCCGCTGCCTCGCCTGCCTGGGCGGCCACCTCGCCGGCCTTGGCGGCTGCCTCGAGCGCGCCACCGACCACCGGCTCTGCCGCCGTCGCGGCCGCCTCCGGGTTCTCCTTCGATTTGCCGCAGCCGTAGAGGAGCGTGGCCGCCGCCAGGGTCGTCAGCGCGATTCGCAAGGTACGCTTCATCTTCGTGCTCCATGGGTGCCGCCGATGCGGCGCAAGGTCGGTGGTCGCCGGCGGGCCGGCGGGCCGGCGGTGTAGCAGAAGGTTGGAGGCGCGTGAAGGGGCCAGGCGCCCACCAAAGCCTCGACGGGTCCCCACCCTCTGAGCTGTGAGTGATCGAGCGCGACGTCCGGCGTTCGCGCCAGGATCGATTGCGACCGCGGCGCGATGCACATCTTCGCGACCCCTGTGGGGATTGCCCTCCGGCACCGCGGAGTGCACACTTCCAAATACAACAAACCCGCGAACGTACAGGCTGGCAGGCCCGGCGCTCCGCGGCGCCGGCGGGCAACGGGAGCATGGTGCATGTGTGATCGCGGGACAACTACCTCGCTGCTCCTTGCGACTCAGGAGGCGATGGCGGGCCTGCGCCGTCAAGACCTCGCCATGAGCTAGCGTGCCGGGTCTGCCAGCCCGAGACTGCGAATGCGTGTTTGTTGTCACATCGTCCGCTCGAACCCCAACACGAACCTCACGGCGCCGGTCGCGAGGGCGATCGTGCACGCCCGAGGACGCGTTGTGGGCCGCTGGCAACGATTGGAGTGGGGCCGGCGAGTGCATGGCTGCGGTGGGACCGATCGAGGTTGGCGCCAACAAGGGCCGCACTGCACGCAACGACTGGGCGCAGCCTTGGCCTTGGATGTCTCGGCGCGTTGCTCGCCGGTGACGATTCGCGGCTGGCAGGCGTCCGCCTCTCAGCCCCTAGCGAAAGGCGAGGCGGCAGCGCAGCCGAAGTCCGCTGGCCCCTTGGTGCCTGACCGCCTCGAAGCCCTCAACGCGGTGGCCGTAGGCCAAGGCGACGCCGCGCAGAAACCCCTCAATCAGCGGCGGTGGCAGTTCCAGTGGGTAATCGATGACTGCCTCATGTTCGGTGACGAGGACGGTCGTGGGGATCGACGCCTCCGGAAGGTCGCGCACGTTGGAGAGGAAGACCGCCCGCCAGTCAGCCAGCGCGGCGTTGGCGGTCGGGAACCCTTGCCGCTCTAGCAGGGGCCGCGCCGACGCCATGACTTGCTCGCCGATGCGCGTCACGGTCTGGTCTTCAAGCAGGTCGGCGAGCGCGTTGCAAGCCTCGACGTACTCGTCCCAGGGTGCCCACTCGTCATCGGAGATTCCCTCGACGCGCTGACGCAGCTCCGGCAGCAGTAACTCCGCGCCCATCAAGCTCTGCACCACGTCGCGAAACGCGCTCCCCAACACTTTACCGCTCATTGCGACCTCCCATGATGCCCCCGCGTCAGGCCGGCGTCTCCTCATCGTACAGGGCGACTCGGACCGCCGAGGCCCGCGCCGCGAAGTCGGTGCGCACCGCCCACATCCCAGGCGAATCTCGCGTCGCCGCCAGCAGCGGGCAGCGGTCCAGCCACGCCAGCCGGTGCGAGCCCGAACCCCCGGCGGCGGCCACCGCGACCAGCGCGTCATCGACCTGTCCGTGCCAGGCGTTCAGCTCTGCGCTCAGCTCGAACCCCTCGGCAGCAGCGAGCGGGGCGCGCTGCGAGGTCAGCCGAGTCGCGACGTCGCAGGGGCCTTCGCCGAGCGCCGCGCGGACCATGGCGTCGACGCGGGCGACGCGCGCGTCGTCGGCGTTGACGCCGGTCCTGCGGCTCAGTTCGTCGCGGAGCGCCGCCAGGGCATTGCGGTCGTCGCGCCACATGGCGGCGCGCAGCTGCCAAGTCCATAGCAGCGTCAGCTCACCCGGCTCTGGGTGCGCTGCGGCCAGCTCGGCGTCGTGGCGGTCCCAATCGCCCGCCAGCGCCAACCACTGGCACCGGGCGAGCTGCGCCTGGAGGCGCAGCGGCGCCACCCGCGCCGCGGCTTTGAGGCGCGCTAGGCCCTCGTCACCGGCGCCACACTCCAAGAGGAGCCGACCCAGGAGCTCATGGGAAAATTGCAGGCTGGGCGCTTGGGCGATGCCGCGGCGGGCGACACGGGCAGCGGCCGGTGCGTCGCCCATCAGGTGGAGCAGCTGCGCCAGGGCGTGCTGCGCCTCCGCCGGCAGCTCCGGCTCGGCGACCAGGGTCGGCAACGCCGCCCGCAGCTCGGCGAGGCGGGCAGGCCGGGCAGAGCCGCTGGCGTACCAATGTTGGGCGAGCACCCAGGCGCGCAGCACGCGCAGGCGCGTATCGGCGGGGCGAGGGGCCAGCGCACGCTCGAGCAGCGCCGCCGCGACGTCGAGTTTGGCTGGGTCGAGGCTGCACAGATTGCGCTTAGCCATGACGGCGAGAGAGTCGCCGATGCTCACCCGGCTGACGTCGCCGTGGCGCTCTAGGTGCTGCAGCCCGACAGCGCGAACGATGTGCGCGGCGACGGTATCTCCCAGGCGCTCGAAGTCGCTATCATTGACGTCGATCGCCGCCGAGCCGACGATCTCCCCGCCGTCGACGGTGACCAGCCGCACGGGCGCGCGCAGCCCTTCGCGCCTGCGCCCGACGCGGACCACCGCCCGCAGAGTGGCGCCGACGCTGCGGGTGATGGCGTCGGCGTCTTCGCCACCCTCTAGCCGGCGCCGCAGCGGGTCGTCATCGAGCAGCCTCAGCCCCCGCTGCTCGCCGAGGCGAATCGACGCATCGGCGCCAGCCTCTTCCGCCACGCAGATCAGGTCTGACGAGCCCGTGGCCACCGCGAATGGTTGCAGCCAGAGCAGCGGCACCGACCGAGCGCTCTCGCCGTCCGCCGGCGCCCTGTTGTGCGCCGGCGGCGCTGTGACCGGCGTCCGCGCCAAAATGGGCTCCGCGGCTGCCTCAAGCGCTGCCAAGGCGGCGCCGTCGGGCCACCTCCGCGTGGGGTCGCGCTGCAGGGCGCGCTGCATCCAGGCGGTGATGGCGGCGCTGCTCGCGCCCAGGTCCGCGCCGATGGCCAGCATCGGCTCTTGCATGCGCCCCAGCGCTAGGTCGATCGCGCCGCGTTCCCGTCAGGGTAGGCGTCCGTTCAGCAGCTGATGGACCAGCACGCCGAGCGCGAAGACGTCTGCCGTGGGGCCGATGCGCTGGCCGAGGGCCTGCTCCGGCGCCATGTACCCCGGCGTACCTGCGGCGCCCAACGTCACGGCCTTGTTGCCGGCGGCGAGGACGTGGGCGAGCCCGAAGTCGGTCAGCACGGCTGTCCCGTCCGAACGCAGCAGGACGTTGGCCGCGGCGCAC
>SXNM01000341.1 GCA_005777155.1 Pseudomonadota bacterium
CAGGGCTGCCGGCGCCAAACGCCGCGGTCGTCGCACGACGGCAGGCGCTGATGGAGGCCTCGGCGCGGGTGGAGCGCGAGGTCGAGGCGGCGCTGGCGGCGGCGCCGGCGCTGGGCGAGATCGGCGCCACGCGGGCGGTGGCGGCGCTCTTGCCGCTCGGAAACCTCCTGTTCGCAGCCAGCAGCATGCCGATCCGCGACCTCGACATGTACGCGCCAGGGCGCGGCGGGGCGCGTTCCGTGCACGCCAACCGCGGCGCCAGCGGCATCGACGGGCTGGTGGCGACGGCCCTCGGCTGCGTCCTCGGCGCCGGACGCCCCGGCGCGCTCCTGATCGGCGACCAGGCGCTGCTGCACGACATCGGCTCGCTGACGGTGCTCGCGGCGACGTCGGCGCCGCTGACGGTGGTGCTCATCCACAACGGCGGTGGTGGCATCTTTGACTTCCTCGACCTTGGCGACGACCGCGACCTGCGCGAGCGCTGCTTTGTCGCCGCCCACGACACTGACTTCTCAAGTCTTTGCAACGGATTCGGCATCACCTACCGGCGTGTCGCGGCGGCGGCTGAGCTCGGCGCGGCGCTGAGTCGTCCAGCGGCTGCGGGCCCGATGGTGGTCGAGGTCCGCACCGACCGCGCCGGCAACGTCGCCGAACACCGCCTGCTGCAGGCCACCCTCAAAGCGCGGCTCGACGCTCTGGTCGGTCCGTGACGCCGCTGGCGTTCGACAGCGTCGGCCGGCTCGACGACCCGGCGGTCGTGCTGGTTCACGGCTGGCTCGGCGATCGCCGCGACTGGGACGCGGTTGTCGCCGCCCTTCGCGCCGCGCCGGGCCTGCGCCTGCTGCGCCTTGAGCTGCCGGGCCACGGCGCCTCGCCACCAGCCGGACCAGACACCGCGCACGCCGTGACGGCGCTGTGGGCGACCCTCGACGCCGCAGGGGTCGGGCGGGCGACGCTGGTCGGCTACTCGATGGGCGGGCGGCTTGCGCTCTCCGCGGCGCTGAGCGCTCCGCGGCGCTGCGCTGGCGTCGTGATCATCGCCGCCTCGCCGGGCCTACAAGACGCTGACGCCCGCGCCGCGCGGGCCCGCCTCGACGACGCCCGCGCTGAGGAGCTGGTCCAGCTCGGCTTGGCGCGCTTTGTCGAGGCTTGGTACGACCAGCCGCTCTTCCGCGGCCTCGCCCAGTTCCCCGCGGCGCGCGCTGCCCTCGCTGAGAGGCGCGCCGAGGGCGACGCGGCGGCGATGGCTGCGACGCTGCGCGCGCTCTCGGTCGGCCGTCAGCCTTGGCTGGGCTCGCTGCTGGGTGGGCTGCCGCCGCGGTCGCGCTGGCTGGCTGGCGAGTTGGACACGGCCTACGCCGACCTGGCGCGTCGAGCCGCTGCTGTGGCGCCAGACGGCAGCGCGACCCTCATCCCAGGCTGCAGCCACGCCCTGCTTCACGAGGCGCCCGAGGCCGTCGCCGCCGCCATCACCGGCAGCTGCGCCGAGGCGCTCGACCGCTGGCCCGGCCCAGCGCGACGCGAATTGTGATCGCCGCCTCGCTGCTGCACCCTTCTCGCCGTCGTCGAGCCCGCGGAGCGCGACTGCCAGCGCCGGGGTGCGCCGGGCCATGCCGGCCGGAGCAGCACATTCGACGGGGGAGGCGTTCCAATGTCCCAGCTGCTGGCCGCCCAGGTCGCGCGCGCCGCGCCGCCATGGAACGTCTCGGCATGGATCAACTCCGACAGGCCGCTGGTCCTCGCCGATCTGCGAGGCCGAGTAGTCGCGCTCCACGCGTTCCAGATGCTGTGCCCAGGCTGCGTGTCGCATGGCATTCCGCAGGCACAACGCATCGCTGCGCAGTTTCGGCCCGAGCAGGTCAGCGTCGTCGGGCTCCACAGCGTCTTCGAGCACCACGACGCCATGGGGCCGGTGTCGCTGGCGGCCTTCCTCTACGAGTACCGGGTGCGCTTCCCGGTGGCCATCGACGAGGCGGGCGTCGGTACGCCGATCCCAAGGACGATGGAGGCGTACCAGATGCGGGGCACGCCGACGCTCATCCTGCTCGACAAGCAGGGCCGACTGCGCCTGCACGCCTTCGGTCGGCCCGAGGACATGGCGGTCGGGGCGGCGATCGCCACGCTGCTCGCCGAGCCCTATGACGCAGCCAGCGACCTGGCGGAGCGCGGTGACGCCGCGGACGTCGCGACCGGCCCGATGACGCCGCCAGCCTGCGACGACGACGGCTGCAGCGTGTAGGACCGCCAGCGACAGGTGGCGTCCCCGGGGCGCCGGCAGCGCGTCCCGGCGAGACTTGCCACAGCGGCCGGCGGCGGGCACTTTGCGGGCGGGCAGGTCGGGAGATCGCGCAATGCCAAGCCGGCCCTATTCTGCACTCTTTCTTCAGCCTCACCGCGCCTTCGCTGGGTTGCGACAGGTCGCCGCCCATGGCGTGGCCGTTTGCGCCTTCACCTTCGGCTGCGGCGCCGAAGGTGATCAGCCCGTGGTCGGCACCGCCGACGCAGCGGTCGGTCCCGGCCAAGACGGCCAGCTCGTCGTCGGCCAGCCAGGTGGCGCTGGCGCCGGCAGTTGGCTCGCCTGCGGCGACGTGGCCAAGGCCACCTGCGCGGCGCTGCAGCGCTGCGACCCGCACTGGCTGCAGATCGACTTCGGCACGGTGGCGGCGTGCGAGCCGCGGGTGCAACAGGCCTGCGCGACGCAGGCTGGCGCGGCGGACGCCGGCGGGCTGGCGCTGCCGCTGCAGGCCTGTCTCCAGCAGCTCGGTGCCGACTGCCGTGCGCTGCGTCCCGGCCACTTGCCCACCTGCGCCCTGCTGCCAGGGGTGCGGGCCCAGGGCGCCGTCTGCGCCTTGGACGCCCAGTGTCAGAGCCTGAATTGCAAGGCGACCAGCGGCAGCGCGCCTGGCTGTGGGGTCTGCCAGCAGCTGCCAACGCCGGCCGCCTGCGCCAGCGCGAGCTGCCCGCCTGCGCTCTCGACCGTCGGCGCCGACTGCAAGGCCGCCCCATGCGCCCACTCCCTCGGTCTGCAATGCAACAAAGAGACCCGTCGCTGCGAGGAGATCCCGATGCTCGCCGCGGGCGCCACCTGCGACATGACCACGATCGCGACGGGTAAGCTGCAGGAGTGCCATGATGGCGCCTGTATGAACCAAAACGACATGGGCCGCGGCACCTGCATGGCCTACGCCGCCGACGGCGCCACCTGCGGCTGGTGGACGGGCCCGGCCTGCCGCTGGCCGGCGCGCTGCGTCGCTAGTACATGTACGCAGACCCCGGCCGCGTGTACCGAATAGCTGCCCTGCCGCGGCGAAGCGGCCTAGACTGGCGAGCGGCGCAGGGGGCCCGCTCGCATCGGGCAAGTGGCGCAGTTCGCGGCGACCTGCGTCAGCTCCAGACAGCCAAATGCAGCCGGCAGGAGCCGGTCGCCGCAGCTCCGGCGACGATATGCGCCGCCGGCGTCACCAAACGGTGGATCGCGCATCTCATGGCAGGGGGGCGGGATCATCTCGCCAGCCACCTGCCGTAACGGACCGTGGCGACGCGCCACTGGAGGTCACCATGAGCGCCGCCAGCAGAGGACGCCGAGGCGCTTACTTGCTGCTCGCCACCGCGCTCGCAGGCTGCGGTGGAGACGTTGCGGGCAGTGGCCTCGGGCCCGATCCCTTTTGGCTCGACAGCGACGACGCGACGCCTGCGGACGGCGGCGGCGACGCCAATGCCAACCGCGTAGACGCGACGCCGACAGACAGCTTGGAAGCGACGCCCGAGGACCAGGACGCAGCGACGCCCGCAGACAGCGGCGACGCGACGCTGGCGGACGGCGGCGGCGGGATGGCCGACGCAGCACAAGACGGCCAAGCACAGCCGCAGGAGCTCCACTTCGCGGCGCTGCTGACGTCTACGGAACAGACGCAGGACCCTAGCCCGTTTGGGGACGCCTGGGTCGAGCAGACCACCACCACGCTGGCCTTGGTCCGGGTGGTCTGGCAGGGCGACGTCGGCACCCGCTGGATCCAGACCTGCGCGCTCCACACCACGGTCGCGCACGGCGCCAAGCTGACATATCCAGCGGCCTTCCTGGCGGCCGTCCCGGTCGAGCCTGCGCCGCTGTCGCGCACAGGCAGCCAGTGGTCGCAGCCCGAAGTCGTCGAAGTGGTCGGACTCAAGAGCGGCTACGCCGGGGCCATGCCAAAGACCGGTGAGGCCAAGCACGCGGCGTTGGTCGATGCCGATGGCGATGATCACCCCGGCGTGACGCTGGACGTCAACGTCCAGTTGCTGGGCAGCAACAGCCTCTATGTTGCGCAACGGGCGCGCATCACTTGGTCAGGCGCCATCGACGGTAGCGGCGCCCTCTACGCCGAGCCGACGGTGCTGCAGGAGCGCAGCGTCGTCGGAGCCTCGCTGTCGTTGCTGGTGGCGGACACGCCGAGCAAGGCCGTCGCGGGCAAGCCGGCCCACACCCTGCGCTGGCTGCCACTGCCGGGTCCAATCGGCTGCGCTGCGCTTGTCACCGAGGCCAAAGCGCGCACCGGCGCACCCTGGCCGCCGCCGTCGAAGTAGAGGCCGCCACCGCGCGGCGCGAGCATCGCCTGCGAAGGCCCAGGGTCGCAGACAGTTTGGTGTCGTAGATGCGGAGCAGGGGGCGTCTCTGGCTGGGGAGAGCCAGAAAATGACTCATGTTCGGATGGGGGACGCCGTGCTCCCAATCGTCAAACGACCAGAGGCGGACCGGTGAAAGCTGGCGGCGTCTCGAGCTGACGGCGCAAAGGAGACCAGATGCCCATCGACGGCCCCAGCCCAGAGCCCACCAGCGCTCCGCACATCGTCTCTTTCCAGGCGGCGACGGATGATGGCGCGCGCCACGGGCCGACATCAGCCGTCGGGCCCGATGGCGCCGCTGTCGCCGCGGCCGCCGCCGCCCGACGCAAGAGCCAAGTCGAGGGCCCCGCCAGCGTCGTCATCGACCTCGACCGGGCTGCGGTGCCGCCGCTTCCCAACGTCACGGCCCAGCGGCACGCGGTCATGATGTACGCTCGACCGCATGAGCATGAAGACGACAGCGACTCCAGCCCGAAGACGTCGTCGTCCCTCCCGCTGAGCCGTTCGATCGCGGGCGAGCAGCAGCGCCAGCCGCCGCAAAGCCCTGCGCTACCAAGCGATGTGGCAGCGCAGGAGGGACAGCCCGCCGACAAGGACGTCATCGTCCAGTGCGCGCGTTGCCGCAGGTTCTGCGACCCCACCGACCGATCGAGGTGGAAGTCGACGCTGCCGCGACCCACCCAATCGCTGCGGAGCCTCAGCCACGACCTCTGTCCGCTCTGCCTCGATCTCTACTACGGCGAATAGCTGACAGAGCCCGTCTCAGGGACGGACGTCAAAGCCGAAAAATGCCTCACGCGGCTGCTCGACACGAGTGACGCGTTGAACGCTGCCGGCGAGCGGCCCGTGTGAGCACCAGCGGTGCGCCGCGGCTACGGCGGCCTCGTCACCCTGGATCGTGACCTCGACGCCGCCGCCCTCAGCAGCGCGGACCCAGCCGAGCAGCTTGGTCTTATTGGCGTACAGCTGCAGAGCGGTGCGATAGCCAGGCGGCAGTGCGCCCTCGACACGCAGGTGGACCTGAATGCGTCGTCCTGTCATCGGGCCCTCCGGCTGCAGCGCGCCGCCGTGCCGGGTGTAGCATCGTCGCCACGCCGCGCCTACCATCAGCGGTGGCCTAGCATCAGACGACCGAGCCCAGCGGCCGCGTGGGCTGCGAGCGTCGCCGGAGCGGTGAGTGGCCTCGGTGGCGGCAGGCGCACACATTTGGGTGCCGTGGGCGTCGAATTGCGCACGGCCAGTCATCACGGGTCGCGACTCGCGCTCGGCGAAGCTGTGCCACCGACTGCGCTGGGGTGGTGAAGGGACTAACCGCCGACTTCGGTCGCCGGTGCCGGCAGGGCGTGGCGTCGCGCGTCGCGCAGGGCCTCGACCCGCTTGGCCGCGGCGGCCACCGTCACGGAGAGCGTCGAGATCGAGGGGAAGTCACCGCTCGCCTCGACGTGGCGGGAGATCTCCTCGGACTGCAGGCGCACCACGCAGGGCACCGGCGATCGCAAGGCGCCGAGGCGGAGCGCTAGGTGCAGATTGGTCGCGTCGCGCTGGGTCAGCGCCAAGACGACGCACGCCGACCGCACCGAGGCGAGGCGGAGCGACTCTTCGGCCTCTGCATCGCCGACGACAACCGGGACGCCGATGGCGCGCAGCTGGGCGACCCCATGTGAGCTCTGTTCGCGCTCGACCACGACCACCGCGACACGGCGCCGCTGGAGCTCGGTCGCCACGGCCGTGCCGACGGTGCCAGCGCCGAAGATGACGACGTGGCCGCGCATCGCGACGGCGACCCGCAAAATCAGGCCGCCGAGCCGCCGGGTCAGCAGCCAGTCCGCCAGCAAACCCGCCATCGCCGCGGTGAAGCCAGCACCAAAGAGCATCACCGCCATCCCGATCAGCTTGGCGGCCGGCGATGCGTCCCGCAGGTGGATGTCGCCGTAGCCCACCGACAATGCGGTGACCCAGACGAAGTAGAAGGCGTCGAGGTAGGTGAGCCCGAGCTCTCGCGCGAAGTAGGCAGCGGTCGGCAGCAGGCCCATCAAGAAGCCGGCGAACACCGACCAAAACAGCGCGCCGGGGCGTGGCAACATGCCGCGGACGGCGGCGAGCGGGCGACGGATCACGCGCATGCGCTCGCCTTGGGCCGCCATCAGACGCTCGACCAACTCCAGCGCCACCGGCGTCGCCGCCACCGCGGAAGAGAAGGGCTCGGCGCCCGGCACGCTGTGGGCAACAAAGGCGCGCAGCTGTGCGTCATCCAGACGGACCAGGAGCGGCAGCGTCGGCGCCAGGCGGCGCGCGGCGAGCAAGGTGTCGACGTTATCGCTCTGGTCGTCACCTGCCGCCACGAACGCGCCATACTCGGCGAGAGGCAGCTGCGCCAGCTCGATGGCCCACGGTGGCGCGCCGCGCAAGACGGGCACATGCAGCAGGTCGAACTCGGGACCGCGGTTGGCAGCTTCATCCGCGGTCGCCAGCGCCAGACAGGGCACCTGCGCCGCCTGCAGGCGCTCGATGAGCCGGAGGCCCATGGCGCTCATGCCGACGACGATGATCGGGTAGGAGCCGGGGGCGGGCAGCGGCGGTAGCGGCGATGACATGGTCGGCTGGGCTCCCTGCGGCAGCAACGGAGCCTGACGCCCGCCACGACGCTCGTCAATTTGCCCGGCGCGCCGGCAGCTGGTGTCAGCTCACCACGCCGATGGTGGGCCGTTGAGCCCTGCAAGCGGCCGCCCGCCAGCGACGGAGCCAGTTGCGCCGCCGGCCCCGCCGACGCCGCAGACCTTGCCTTCGCGCAGGCCCAAGGTCGGCGCGGCCTGCGCTCGGAGGTCCGCAAGGTCTCGTCGACGCTGAGCATTCGATGCTGCCTCGGTGACGACATCGCCAGGCAGCGGCGCGGCGCGAGCCGGAACGACCGCTAGTGGCCGCCACCGATCGGCGTCGCGCTACCCATCATCCAATCCATGTCGTAGTCGTGGAAGATCACAAGGTAGTCGCGCTGAATCGCTGCGATCTCGGCGTCGTCTTTGACGACGATGGCAGAGAAGAGCCCGCGACCGATGTTCTCGACCTGCCGCGCGTGGTCGTGGAGCGGCCAGGTCCCGACCGTGTCGGCGGTCCAGGTCGACACGGTCGGCTTGCCGCCCGGCATCGCCATCGACACCTCCATGGTGCCGTCGCTCTCGACCTTGTAGGCCACACCGTGGGGATGGAGGCTGGCCGGCACATCTGGCATCAGGTTCCGCAGCTTGACCGTCACCTCGGTGCCTTTGCGCAGCGACAGGATCCAGGCCGAGTGGGTCGACTTCTCGCCGGCGGCAAAGCGCGCCGTCAGGTCCGCCGCGGTCGCCGCCTGCCAGCTCGCCTCATCGGGCATGGGGATGTAGAGCCGCGCCTTTCGGACCACATCGACCAGCTTGCCGGTCGCCGGGACGAAGCTGCGGGCGACGACGAGCGGCACCTCAGCCGCGACGACGTGGACGGTCAGCTTCTGGCCGGGACCACCGAGCGGCGGCGGCACCTCATGGGCGAAGCGACCCGCGGCGTTGGGCGCGTCATCGCCGACGGGCTGCTCCTTGGCGCCGGGCGCCGGCAGCACGCGGAAGATGCCCCACATGCCAGTGACGGCGTGGGTCTCGACGTGGCAGTGGTACATCCAGTCGCCGACGCCCGCCCGCTCTGTTGGGTCATCGATGCCGGCGCCGGCATGGAACTCGGCGAGATCGTAGACCTCCGCGGGCCCGAGCGTCTTGGTGTCGGCCGCCTTGGTGCCGTCCTTCCATAGGTGACCGTGGACGTGGAAGGTGTGGAACTGCGGGCCATACGAAGCGGCCCGGATGCGCACCCGCTCGCCGAGCCGCGCCCGCAGCGTCGGCGTCAGCGGCGGCGGCAGGGGATCGTGGCTCTGGCCGCCGTGCATGAGCTGGGCCTCGTTGGGCTGCACGATGCCTTTGGACTGCAGCAACCGCCAGCGCTCCCAGAGGTTCTCGTTGCGCAGGTTGAGGGCGTGCCCGTGGTTGCACATGACGTGCGCCTGCTCGCCTTCACCCATCACCGAGCAGCCGAGCGCGAGCTCGTCCCACGTCAGCGCCGGGTGGCCGGCCTCTGTGTGGCCGTCGTCGTCGGCTTCATGGTCGTCGGCGCAGCCACCGGCGACCAACGCGGCACAGGCGACGAAGCGAGCCAATTCCGAGCGGTGTGTCGCGTACTTCATGGGTTCACCGCGAAGTCGAAGCTGACCTTCTCGGCCGGCTTGGACTTGGCTCCGTCCTGGAGCGTCAGGGTCAGGCGCCATGAGCCCTCCATGGAGGCCTGGAGATCGCTGACGACCACCGCGCCGCCAGCTCCGACGGTCGCGGTTGGGTCGACCAAGCCGCCATGGTTCATCGCTGTGTGGAGGAAGTCGACGCTGGCGCTCAGCGCGCCCGGATCGCCGCCGCTCGCCGTCGTCACCCGCAGCGTTCTGCTGGCAGCGACGCCGACCTGGAGCGTCGGGCCGCCTTCGAGCTTCGTCCGCCAGCTACCGCCGCTGCTCACCACGCCGGCGGCGGTGGCGGCGTCGTCAGCGGCGTCAGCGGCACACCCGAACGCCGGCCCGGCCACGACGGCGACGAGCAGCCACGCCCACGGTCGGGCGGCAGGGCGCTGGGAGCGAACGTTGCAAGGTCTTGGCGCGTATTGCATGCTCTTTCCTTCAACGACGTTTCGGCCGCCACATGATAACCACACGACGTTACCCAGTCCGTCTGATCCTTGAAAGGACTCGCCTGGAGGATTCCGAGATGTCTACCCTTGCTAGCCGTGTGCTGATCTTGCTTGTGACCGCCATGGTCGCCAGCGCTTGCGGCACGTCCAGCGGCGGCGGCGGCGGCGGGGGCGCCATTTTTGACGTTCAGGCCGGCTCCGATGCCACTGCTACCGACACGCCTCAGGCCACCGACAGCGGGGGCGGCGACGCGACCGGATCCGTCGACGCGGCCGACACCGCCGCTGACACCGCCGCTGACACCGCCGCTGACACCGCCGCTGACACCGCCGACACGGCCGCCGACACCGCCGCCGAGGTTGACAGCGCGCCGACGGTCGATCCCGCGCTCTGCGGCGACGACAAGCTGTCGAAGCTCTTCCACACTAAGGTCAAGCCGCTGGTGTCGAACGGCCAGCCGTCGACCTGCAACCAGTGCCATTTCTCGGGCGTCGATCTCGGCATGTTCGTCCAGGAGACGCCCTGCAAGAGCATGGCCTGCATGGTCGAGAAGGGCATGGTCGACTTCAAGGACCCGGCCAAGAGCGAGGTGCTGAGCTGGATCGCCAAGGCGGCGCCGGTGAGCTCCTTCATCACGCCGGCCATCCAGAAGGCCGAGTACAATGTCTTCCTCGAGTGGATCACCCACAGCGCCACCTGCCACGACACCACCTGTGGCGCCATCCAGGACCCCTGCGGAGGCCAGTCGGTCCCAGACTTTAAGCTCGACAAGCCGATGATCGGCGGCTGCGACGAGGCGACGCTGGCGGCGAGCTTTGAGACCAAGGTCTACGCCTACCGCGAGCGGTGTGCCCACTGCCACGCACCCTACGGCGTCGACAACGCCAAGACCGGTGCGCCGCCCTTCTTGGGCAAAGATCCGGGCAAGGCAGGCTCGATCATCACGATGTACAACGTCATCGGCAAGGGCTACATCGACGTCTCGGCACCCGAGAAGAGCCTGCTGCTCCTCAAGCCGCTGTCGCCCAAGGCCGGCGGAGTGCCACACGGCGGCGGCGTCAAGTTCGCCAACAAGAACGACGTCTCGTACAAGGCGTTCTTGCAGTGGATTCAGCAGTTCGCCGCCTGCAAGGCCGTCCCCTAGCCGGGCGACGTCGGTCGGGCGGCGTTTGCCCAACCGCGGACCGCGCCGTGGCCGGGGCTGCCACCCAACTCGCCGCCCGTGCCGCCGCCTTCGCGACCGACGTGATGGGCATAATCGCCGTCGCCGACGCGGTCGCTGCCCTCGTCGGTGCCTCCGACGGTCTGGCGCTCCTCCCCGCCGGCCCCACCCCAGTCGATGTCGACGCCGACGTTGTCGTCTGTGCGCCTTGCCTTGGCTGGGCTTTCGCGCCGTAGCGCCGCCGAGCAGGCGCTGTCCCGCGCTGCCCCCTACCCGCTCTGCCGCCGCGCAATGGACGCCAAAGGCGCGCTCTGCTAGGGTCCCGCGCCCGCGCTGGAGCGCCGCCTCACCGCGGCCCACCGCCCCGCCGCAGGAGTGCACGAGATGCCCGTCGCAGCGACCGACCACCCCGCTCCGCCGACCCAGGACCTAGCCACCGCCGCGGGGCTGGCGCTGCGGCCGCGCGAGCGCTTTCAGGACCTGATCTTGGCGCTCGAGCGCTACTGGACCAGCCACGGCGCCCTCGTCGTGCAGCCTTGGGACGTCGAGAAGGGCGCGGGCACCTTCAACCCGGCGACGTTTCTGCGCTCCCTCGGTCCCGAGCCGTGGGCGGCGGCCTACGTCGAGCCGTCGCGACGCCCGACCGACGGCCGCTACGG
>SXNM01000342.1 GCA_005777155.1 Pseudomonadota bacterium
CCAAGGGCTCGGCCAGGCCGGCTCACCGGGCTGGGCCGCCTTCCAGAGCGCGAAGTCTGCCGGGTGCCGCTTGCCCGGCATCTCCTCGGCGGAGCGCAGCTCGTCGATCTTTTGGCCGGAGAGCTTGCCGTAGCTCGGGTCGCGCGTGACGTCGAACCAGACCGAACCTTCCGACGGGTAGGCGAAGCCGCTGGCCTCCAGCTCTGCGATGAGCGCCACGATGTCGTCGATTGAGTGGCTGACCCGTGGCTCGAGGTCGGGAGCGGCGAGGCCCAGGGCGCCGACATCGCGGTGGAAGCTGTCGATGTAGCGCTGCGCCAGGGTCGCCGGATCTTCGCCGAGTTCCTGGGCCCTTCGGATGATCTTGTCGTCTACATCGGTGAAATTGCGCACGAACGTGACATCCCACCGCCGGTGACGCAGGTAGCGGACGAAGGCGTCGAACACCACCATGGCGCGGGCGTGGCCGATGTGGATGTGGTCGTAGACCGTCATGCCGCAGACGTAGAGGCGGACCTTGCCGGCCTCCAGCGGCGCGAAGGGCTCGATCTCCCGGCTCAGCGTGTTGTAGAGCCGCATCGGCGCTGGAGCTTGGCCCGCTGCCGCCGCTGAGTCGTTCGTCGCGATCATCATCCCCTCGAATGCCGTGTCCCTGGTGGACGCTTCGGCGCAGCTCCGCGCACCGCCTGTTGCCCCGCCTGCCGACGACGGGGCCGCGCCCATCGCCCCCGACGCGCCCGGCGCTAGGCCTCTGGCTTCTCCGCCCCTGCGCGCAACCCAGCGAGCAGGCTAGCAAACGGTTTCTCCGCCGGCTCATCCGGCGGCGGATCGCCCGCAAAGTACACGATCGGCTCATCGCCGAGGCGCGCACACCGCGTCGGGTCACCAGGCGCGCATGCCGGCGCTAACGGCACCTCGACGAGCAAGATATCGAGCGCCACCGGCTCGACGTCGATCGCCACGCCGTCGTGGGCGCTGACGTCGGGATCGTCGTCTGGGCCCTCGCCCGCTTCGACCTCAAGCTCCCCGGCGGGCAGCCAGTGGTGGTCGAGATCGACCGTCATCGGCAGCACCATCAGATCGCCGCAGCGCGAGCACATGCAGCTCAGGGCGCCCCGGATCTCGGCGCGGACCTGCACGACGGTCTGGACGCGCTGCGCCTTCCAACGCACGACGAAGGGCTCGGCGACCGAGAAGTCGGCGCCCAAGCGCTCGGTGGCGAAAGCGGGATCCAGGACGTCGCTGTCGCTGCGAGGCCCGCTCACCAAGCTGTCGAGAGAGATTCGGATGGGCATCGGCTTGCTCCCGGGCGTGGCCCGGCGGGGGGCATGGCTCCCGGTCCCTGGCCCGGGGACGCAGGAGATTGCGCTGCGCGTCGGCTTGTTTCAAGGGGCGTCGCGTGGGCTGGGAAAGACCGCGGCGACGACCGCGGGGACGACAGTCAGATCGGTGCGGTAGATGCCGAGCAGCTCGCGCACGGACGGCAGCCGCCAGTCGCTGTGACCGCCGAGGTTGAGCCCGTCGCAGGCCGACACCGCCGCCGCCCAAACCGGCGACGACGCAGCCGCGGCGCGCTGCCACATCCTGCCGGTCCACTGGTCTTGCACGACCTCTGACGTCGTGAGGTAGCGCAGCTCGACCTGCTTCGTCAGCGTGTGGGTCCGAACGCTGCGGAACCAGAGCGAGTCATTCTTCACTTTGCCGCCGATGCCCCGCGTCCCAAACGAGAGCCCAAAGGCGCAGCCCGCCAAGGCTGGAACATCATGCGAGGTCCAGTACATGTCCGCTTGGGTCTGCGGGAACGCCGCCATGTCGGTGAAGGGGTCCTTGGCCTGGACATAGCCGACCAGCGTGGACAGCTCGAGCGGACTCGGCAGGCGCCAGTCGGACTTGCCTGCGTAGACGAGCTGATCGCAGGCAGACTTGGCGTTGAGCCAGGTGGCCTTCGGACCATCGGCGCCGCCGTGCCACCAGAGGCCGGTCTGGCTGTCGACGACGACCTTGCCGCCGGCCTGGGTCGTGGCGGAGTAGACGCCGCTAGGCTGATCGGCGCGCTGCCCCCACGCGGGCTCGATCGCCTCGCAGGTCTTGGGTTGTGTCGCGTCTCCGGGGTTGGCGATCGCACGGTAGCCGAGGGGGCAGGTCAGGTTTTGGCACACCCCTTCGCTGCAGGCGCCGAAGGGGCTGCCGGGACAGGGGGTGTCGTTGGCGATCGGTGACGCCTGGCAACCGACCACGGCCATGCACTGGTCCTCGGTGCATGGGTTCTGATCGTCGCAGACCACGCTGGGTCCCGCGGCGCAGCTGCCCCCCTTGGCAGAGGCCGCCGCGTAGGTGCCGGACGATTCGACGGCGGCACCCCCCAATTCCCGCCACCGCACAACCGAGGTACCCTCATCGGGCGCGAAGTGCCGGGCCGTCGCGCCCGCCACCAAGGAGTGCCGTCGATGAGCGGACCGAAGGCAGACCCAGTCGTGACCATGCACGGCCTCGACGCCGCCTCGGGGTTCGCGCCGGCGACCGCCGAGGCCTGGCAGCGCGCCGCCGAGGCCGCCGCCAAGGGTGTCGCGGGTGGCCTCGCTGGCTTGCGCCGGACGCTGCCCAGCGGCGGCGAGCGCCTGCCGCTCTACGTCGGCGGCGAAGCGCCTTGCGCCCTGCCAGACGCGGTCCGCAAGCGCCTCGGCGACGCTGGCGC
>SXNM01000343.1 GCA_005777155.1 Pseudomonadota bacterium
CTGACTTCGAGAAGGTGGTCGACGAGGAGAAGGCCGAGGCTGACGCCAAGCGCATGCTGGCCGGCAAGTTCACGCTGGCCGACTTCCTCGAGCAGATCAAGATGCTCAAGAAGATGGGCGGGCTGCGCGATGTCATGGAGAAGATGCCCTTCTTCGCCGATATGCAGGCCGACGGCGCCAAGTTCGACGAGAAGGCGTTGGTCCGCATCGAGGCGCTGATCCAGTCGATGACACCCAAGGAGCGCGCCAAGCCGGAGGTCATCGACCCCAGCCGCGCCAAGCGCATCGCGCTCGGTTCGGGCCTCTCGGTGCGCGACGTGCAGGACCTGCTGCAGCGCTACGCCATGATGCGCGAGATGATGGCGCGCATCGGCCAATCGCCAGGCCTGCTGACCAAGCTGCCCGGCTTCGCGCAGATGGGCAACCTATCGAAGATGAAGGGGATGGACGTCGGCTCCTTCTTCGATGAGCTGGAGTCGATGCCGAGCCCTGGGCGGCAGGAGCAGCAGGTCTACGCCGGTGGACCGCAGCCGACCAAGCGCCCATTTGACCGCGACAAGCGCAAGCAGAAAGCCAAGCTGGTCAAGGCGAGCAAGAAGGCGAATCGAAAGAAGAGGTAGGCGAGGCCGGCCGAAGTCCCCGAAGACGCCGCCGTTGCGCGCGCGATGGTGCACGGGGGCGGTAAGGGCCCCGCGGCGCTCTGGGCCACGCGGCGGCTAGGGCCACGCGCCGACGCTGACGCCGGCCTCCGCCAGTCGCGACCGCAGGGCTCGCACCATCGCCAGCGCCTGCGCCGAGTCGCCATGGACACAGAGCGAGTCGACGCGCGCCGGCAGCCAGGCCCCGGCCGCCAGCGGAAGCGCCTGGCGGGCCACCATCTCGATGGCGCGCGCGGCGGCGGCGGCGGGGTCGCAGAGCAGCGCGCCTGGCAGGTCGCGGCGGAGCAACAGGCCGCTGTGGTCGTAGCCTCGGTCGACGTAGGCCTCACCGACCCAGACGAGGTCGAGCTGCTCCGCGGCGCGCTGCAGAGCGGTGCCTGGCATCACGATCCAGCGCAGTGAGGCGTCAACGCTGACGATGGCGCGGCCGACGGCGAGCGCGAGGTCGAGCTGTGTCGCCGCCTGGTTGGCCAACGCGCCGTGCGCCTTGACGTGGCGGAGCGCTCCACCGACCGCGGCCGCCGCCGCTTGGGCCAGCGCCACCTGCGCCCGGACCAGCGCCTCCACGTCCGCCGCCGAGACCAGCGGCTGCGGCGCGCGACCGAAGCTGACGCGGTCGGCGAAGCCTGGGTGAGAGCCGAGCGCCACGCCATGGCCGCGGGCGAGCGCGAAGGTCGCGCGCAGCGTCTCGGCGTCGCCGGCGTGGTAGCCGCAAGCCACGTTGGCCGACGACACCAGCGGGAGCAGCGCGGCGTCGGCGTCGGCGTCGCCCTCGCCCAGGTCACAGTTGAGGTCTATGCTGCGGCGGATCGCCTGCCTCCAAGGCGCGCCGGCATCGTCGGCCGCGCGGAGGCCCCAGCGTCGACCGCGGCGATCGGACGGTCAAGAGCAGGGTGCCGGTGAACGGAGAGATGCCTTCGGAACCGCTGCTGATTCCGGTCGGAGACGCCGCGCTCCTGCTGGAGCTTGGGACCCGGCTGGAGCTGTCGCTGGCGCGTCGGGCGCAGGCCATCGCCGACACGCTTGAGGCCGAGGTCGCGGGGGGCGGTCTGCCTGGCCTCGGCGCCGTCGTGCCCGCCTACGCCTCCGTGCTGGTCCACTTCGATCCTGACCGCGTCGACCTCGCGGCGCTCGCGGCCCGCCTGATGGACCTGTCCACGCTGCCGCCGGCGCCCTATCGCCACTCGACGACCCATCACTTCGACCTCGATGCGTCGCCGGCAGCCGCGCCCGATCTGGAGGCGGCGCAGACGGCGTGCGGGCTCGGGCGCGCGGCGCTGCTGCAGGCGTTGGCCGACGTCGAGCTCGAGGTCGCCTTTCTCGGCTTCGCGCCTGGCTTCGCCTACCTGCTGGGCCTGCCCTCGGTGCTGGCGTTGCCGCGCCGGGCGACGCCGCGCCTACACGTCGCCCGTGGCAGCGTCGCCACCGCCGGCGGCCAGCTGGCGATCTTCCCCTGCGACATGCCGAGCGGCTGGCACGTCCTCGGGCGCGTCAGCGAACCACAGGCGGCGGCGCTCTTCGATCCGACGGCGGCGTCGCCATGCCTGCTGCGGCCTGGCGACCGGGTCCGCCTGCACGTGTCGCCGTGAACGCGGGGCGCCCATGACCACGCTGACGCTGCGCCTGCTGCGCGCCGGCCCGCACTCGACGCTGCAGGACGGCGGGCGGCCGGCGACCCAGCGCCTCGGCGTCTCGCCTGCGGGCGCCGCCGACCCGCTGGCGCTCGCCATCGCCAATGGGCTGCTCGGCCAGCCGCCGGAGACGGCAGGAATCGAGTCGACGCTCTGTGGTGACGCCCTGCGGCTGGAGGCGGGTCCGGGAGACGAGGCGGCCTGCGCCCTGCGCGTCGCGGTGGCCGGCGAC
>SXNM01000344.1 GCA_005777155.1 Pseudomonadota bacterium
CGCTGACGCCGCAGAAGGTGCTGGCGGCGCTGCGGGCGCGGAGGTCGGCGTGAGGATGACGAAGCCCGCGGGTTGTCGCTTAGCGTCGCCATCTGCGCCCGCCGGCGGCGCCCACCTCGCCCGGTCGCCTCGCCGTGGCCGGCGCGGGAGGTAGCCCATGCTTCGCCTGCCGCCGCTGCAATTGCTGCAGCCGACCAGCCTCGACGAGGCCCTCGGCCTGCTCGCCCAACACGGCGCCAGCGCTCGTCTCATCGCTGGCGGCACCGACCTGCTGCCGAACCTCAAGCTCGGCCCGGCACGTCCCGATTGGCTCATCTCGCTGCAGCGCGTCGCTGGCTTCGACGGCGTGCGGGTCAGCGCCGACGGTGGCCTTGAGATCGGCGCTGGCACGCGCTTGCAAGACGTCGCAGATGACGCTGAGGTCCGCGCCCGCGCCCCGGCCTTGGCCTCTGCCGCGGCGGTGGTGGCCTCGCCGCAGATCCGGGCGATGGCGACCCTGGGCGGCAACCTTTGCGTCGACACGCGCTGCCGCTACATCAACCAATCCGAGCTGTTCCGCGACGCGCTCGGCGGCTGCCTGAAGTCGCACGGCAGCGAGTGCCACGTCGTGCCCGGCGGTCAGGGCTGCGTCGCCGCGCTGTCGTCCGATACCGCGCCGGCGCTCATCGCCCTCCAAGGCGTCGCGGTCGTCGTCGGCCCGGCTGGCGAGAGGCGCGTGCCCATCGGCGAGCTCTACGACACAGACGGTCTGGCGCACGTGCGGCTCGCTGCGGGCGAGATCCTCTGGCGCGTCGAAGTGCCGATGCTGGCGCCGGGCAGCGCCGCCGTCCACCGCAAGTGGGCGGTTCGGAAGGCGATCGACTTCTCGCTGGTCTCCGTGGCCGTCCGCCTTGATCGCGAGCCCATGGGCGCCCGCGCCCTGGTCGGTGGCGTGGTGGCCGTGGCCGTGTTGGGGCCGCGGCCGCGCGTGCTCGATCTTCGGGCCTACGCCGGCCGCAGCGTCGACGACGCCCTGGCGCGCGAGCTCGGCAAGCTGGCGTTCGATCGCAGCAAGACGTTGCCAAACGTGCCCTTCGACCCGGTCTACCGCCGCGAGCGCCTCGCAGTCGAGGTGCGTCGAGCCGTCTTGTCGCTGGCCTAGACCGCGCACGCCGGGGCCGATCACGCCGTGGGTTCAGCCACCCGACCGGCCCAAACACGACGCAGCGCTGCAGAGTCCATCAGCAAAATCTAGCAGTTGACGGGCGCTGGGCGGGCCGCGACCATCGCCCTGCAGGCGCAGGCCGCTGTCGGGCAAAGAACTCGGCGATCCGGAGCTGTCGATGGCGACCGCAGGCGGCCAAGGGCGGAGGCGGTCTGCGACGCCGCGCGGCGTTGCCTTCCGTCGCGTCCTCCCCTACGTTCGCTGCTCGACGCCTCAGCAGCCCTGGGGACCGGAGCCGCGCCACGATGCCCGTCTTGCCGTCTAGTATGTCCGCAGCCTCTCGCGGCCGGGAGCCCGATCCGGGGCCACCGCTGCCCGCGGCGCGCGACTTCGAGGGGACCGCTGGCGGCACCTGGCGTGGTCCAGCGGCGCAGACGACGGTCGTGCCGCACGGCATCGAGTCGCTTGCCGACGTCTTCCTCGAGCGGTCGCGCGCCGAGCCGATCGAGGTGGTGGACTTCTCGGGCCATCACTGGCTCTTGTCGTGGAGCGGCCACCCTGAGCCGCAGGTCAGCGTCCACGCCCTGGAGCGACGCAGCGTGGTGCCGACGCTCGCCGAGGTCACCGCCCACGACCTCGCCGCCCTGCTGGCCTGGGCCCTGGAGCCGCGGCCCCACTCGCCCCTGCAGCCGGTTCCCGACCGCGTCTGGCGTCTTCTCGGCCTCGATCACCCGCTCGCCGCCGCAGTGCGTCGCAGCCGCGCTGATGTGCTGCCGCTCCGCGCCCACGGGCTGCCTGAGGGCTTCGACATCGAGGCCGCGCGCGCCGATCTGCGCGTCTTCGTGCAGGATCACCGCCGACCTCAGGGCGACGACCTGCTGCAGATCGTGCTGTGGTGCTGGAGCTCGCGCGGGGTCTGGCCGCCGATGCGCCGCGCCATCCCGCCGGGCGACTTGCCGCTGCGGCTCGTGCTGGAGACGCCGCCGCTGCGTCAGGTCGAGGAGCTGGCGGCGCTGCTCCGGCGCCTGGCGCGCATGCCTGGGTCGCAGCTGTGGAGCGCCCGCGAGCTGGAGGAGATGCGCGGCGTGTTGGCGGCATTTGACCTGCCGCTGCCGCCAGTCGAGCTCGTCGACGTCGACCGCGACGGCGTGGTGACCCTGTCCTGGCGCGGCGATCGCCTCGTGGCGTCGATGCCGTCGAGCGACCGCATGTCAGAGCTGGAGCGCGAGGCCAGCGCTCGCATGCTCGACGGCCTCTTGCCGCCGCCGCTGTTGGAGCGCCTGCACCCGACCCCTGGCCCCGCCCCAGACGAGACGCCGACCGCGGCGCTGGCTTGGCCGCCGCGCGCCGTCGCAGCCGCCAGCGCCGAGACGGCAGGCCAAGGCCCACGGCGCGCCGTCGCCGGTCCCACCCCCGACGACCTGCCGTCCGGCCTCGC
>SXNM01000004.1 GCA_005777155.1 Pseudomonadota bacterium
CTCCGCGGCGAGCCGCACCGGTTCGAACGCCGCGGGCGCGTCTGGGGTCCGACGCACGGCGTGGCCGCCGGGCGGCGGGGAGGTGCTGGTCCCGACGCGCCGTGGCCCGAGGTCGTGCGGTTGTCCGTGCTGCTGCACGGCCGCCAGGACGATCGCCGCCGGGTGGTCGCTGGTCGCGATCACGGCCTGCTCAGCGTCGGTGTCGATCTCGGCGTCGATCGTCTCGTCCTGCGTCCGACCCTCGCGCCCCGGCGTCTGCGGCGGCGTCATTGGGACGCGCGCTCCGCTGCTCGGGTGTCGACGTGGCGGCAGCGACCGATGCGCGACCTCGTCTCGCGCCAAGCTGTGGGCCAGCTCGACAAGCTCGTCGCCGGCGAGGGCACGGTCCAGCAGCGCGATGACGTCGCGTGCCCGCTGCGGGCGGTCGTCGGGTCGCTTCTCCAGCAAGGCGTGCACCAAGCGCTGCAGGCCGATCGGCGTATCAGGCGCGGCGCGACCGAGCGGCGGCGGCGCCTCGATCATGTGCATGCTGGCGAAGCGGATCAGCGGATTGCCGCCCGCGCCCTGCGGAATCTCGAACACTGGCCGCCCGGTGAGCAGCTCATAGCACAGGCAGCCCACCGAGTAGAGGTCGCTGCGCGCGTCGGCGTCGCCGCTCCACTGCTCCGGCGCCATGGCGTGCGGGGTGCCGATCGCACCCTGGGTGCCGGCGCCGCTGCCTTCCAGCGAGCGCGCGACGCCAAAGTCCACGACTTTGACGAACTCGTCGTCGCCGACTTGGCGACAGAGGAAGATGTTGGCGCCCTTGATGTCGCGGTGGACGATGCGGCGCGAGTGCTCGTGGGCCTCCCAGAGCGCGAGCAGCACCTGCCGGGCGATGCGCGCCGCCCGCTGCCAGTCCAGGGCGCCATAGCGGTCGAGGTGGTCCTGCAGGGAGCGCCCCTCGAGGAACTCCATCACCAAGAAGAGCAAGTCCTCGTCGGCGCCGAAATCCAGCACCCGCACCGTGTTGGCGTGGCGCAGCGCGGCGGCGTTCTGTGCCTCCAGGGAGAAGCGCTTGATCGCCATCGGTCGGTTGGCGCGATCTGGGATGAGGACCTTGACCGCGACCAACCCGCCGGTCTCGACGTGACGCGCGGCGTAGACCGCCCCCATACCGCCGGAGCCCAGGTGACGCTCGACCTTGTACTTTCCGCCAACTAGGCGACCAATCAAGGGATCGCTGGTCTCGAGCACGGCCTCATTGAGCGTCACCAAGCCGTCGATCGGGCAGGTCGCGGCCGGGGTTCGGGTTCCACACTGGGGGCAAACGCGCATCGGGTCGCGACTGTAGCAGAAGCGGTGCCCGCTGCCAGTGTCGCCCACCTGGGCGCCTCTCCGGCCGACCTAGTCGGCCCCGGCGTCTGGGGAGGGCGCGGTTCATTGCCAAGCGACGACCTCTGCCCGGCCGCTGCGCCCGAAAGCGCGGCGACTCCGTGACACGCGCGAGGTTCCTCCTACGTGAGCAGGTGGGGCTGGGCGCCGGGTCCGTGGCGCAGGCGGCGAAGGCCTCGGCGCCCTCGGACCTCAATGGTAGGAAAGCGGGACGCCAAAGGTCAGACCCATCGCCACGCCGTTGGAGCCCATGCGCCCCTGTAGCCCGAGCTCCGCGCCGCTGCCCTCGATGCGATATCGGAAGCCAAGGGTGGCGAATTCGCCGTTGCCGTCTTGCAGATCGCCCCCGATGCCTACGAAGCCCCGCAGGGCTGGTTCGTGGTCATCGGGGTGCGACGGCAGGCCGAGAACGGCGCCGAACTGCAGCACCGTCGGTCGGGTATCCCATTGGCCGTCCGCGAGCGACATCCGCAAGTGGATGGCTGGCGGCCCCAGGCGTAGGGCGAAGGCCGGAAACGCCCGCGGTTCGCGTCTCCTGTTGCCCAGCGTGTCGTCCTCGAAGCGAATCCCCGCCAGGGCGCCGAGCCGCAAGCCGAGCCAACGCCAGTCGACGCCGCCGGCCACGCGGGCATACGTGAACGTGCGCGACGTCACGACCTGCGACTCATCGACTTGCTGCTGTCCTGGCGCCGGCGTCTCGTTGGCGAGCGCCTCGCCCCGGCGCGACTCCACGCTGATGGCGCCGTCGACGGCGGTGACCAGGTCGCCGCCTATGGCGCCGAGCGGACCGTGGCGGGACTGCAAGCGCAATAGCGCGTCGCCGTGCTTGACCTGGACCACCCGGCCGCCGCACACCGGGACGAATTCGTACCTGCCGCCGGTGGCCTGGACCTCCAGGCGTTGGCGCGGCTGTGTCAGGGCGCCGAGCAGCCAGGGCAGCGTGACCATCAGCGACCACAGTGCCAGCAACCGCGGGTTCATCATCGCGCCTCTGCGACAGTGCGAGAGTTCATCAGCCAGTGGGACGCTCCGGGCGCCAAGCAAGCGAACGCTGGCCGCGCATCACCTGCCATAATGCCACGACCGTCGCTGCGACCGCCAGCGACGCATAGCCACAAGCAGCGCCGATCTGTCGAGCGATCCGGCCGCCGGGGAGACGAAGGCCGAGCAGGTGTGTGACCCCTACCGCGAGCGCAGCCGTGACGAAGAGAAGCCCGACGCGACCGCCCAGCGCCCAGTGTGGCTCCACCGCCGCTGCCAGCGCGCAGAGACCGGCGATCGCGGCCAGCACGGGGAGCCAGATCAGCCAGCGGCTCAGCTTGGTGGCCAACAGCAAGAGCAAGGGCAGCCAGGCGCCAGCTCGCCACAAGCGCTGAAAAAGCGGAGGGATCGACACCAGGCACAGGCGCATGATGCGCTGCCGGGCGCGGAGCTCTTCGCCGACACCGGTCCGCGGCTCCTCGAACGCGACGGCATCGGCGACGTAGACCGTGCGGAGGCCCCGCTCCGCCGCCAGCAGCATCAGCTGCAGGTCAGAGTTCATATTGGGAACGTAGCGGTCGAAACAGTCGGCGCGGATCGCAGAGCAGGCCCCGCTGGTCGAGACCTGCTGCGCGGCGAGTCCGCCGGCGCGCCGCTGGCCGACAACTAGGCGCTGGTAGGTGGCAAAGCCTTCGACCACCCCACCGGCGCGGGCGTGGTAGCGGACCCGACCAGAGACCGCGCCGATGGTAGGGTCTGCCGCTGCGGCCTCTGCGAAGCGCAAAAGCACGTCAGGCTGCCACTCGGTCGTGGCGTCGGTGAGGGCCAGCCAGGAGCCGCGGGCGCTGCGGGCGGCCTCGAGGACCGCCGCCTCTTTGCCACGGTTGGGCGCGAGCTCAACCAACGTCAGCGGACGGTCTGGTGGCGCCTGCTCCTGGCATGCGCGTACGATCTCGGCGGTACCGTCCGTCGAGCCGTCGGAGACGACGACGATCTCGACGCCGCCGGGGGGCGCTTGCAGTGCCATCAGGTTGGCGATCCGCGCCGCGATCGCCGCCTGCTCGTCCCGCGCCGCGACCAGCACCGAGAAGGCGGGTCGAGCGGCGCCGGCGGGCAACCCAGGTGGCCATGCGCCAGGAGCCACAGGCTGGCGGGTCAGCGGCCGACCGCGCCACATGGCCCGCAGCAGCCGCGGCCCCGCCAGCATCCCCAGAAGCCAAGCGGCCGCTGCAGCCAAGAGCCAGAGCCCCGCCCCTGCCGCCGCGCTCATGGACACGCTGCTCCATTGGCGTCCGCAGTGAGCGCCGCCCGCCAGCCAAGGCGCCCACCTACGCCATTCATCCGTCGGCCAGGGACTCTCCACCGCGTCGGCGTGAGACCGCGGCGCCGACAGCACGCGCCGCCGGCAGCGCGTGGTTGCGGCCGACAGAGGTCAGGCAAGCGTCCGAGGGCGCGACGAGACACGATGCGCTCCAGGCTGGGCCCTGCCTAGGGGGCCGCGCTGTTGTCGATGGCGACGAAGGCGCGACACGGCTGACCGCGCAGCGACGGGCACGGCGGCGCAGACTTGGCCGCCGAGGGCAGGGTCACGCCCTGCAGCCGAGGCAGCAAGACGCTTGAGGGGTGGTCGGCGTCGTGAGCGACGTCGACGTGACGCGGCGCACCACCCGGCGCCGCCGGCAGCAGCTCGAACCGCCAGTCGACGCGCGAGTCACCCGGGGTGTCGATCGCCAGCCGAATCTTCGAGCCCTTCCGAAACACATGGGCGAAGCCGGCGATCGCGACCCGCAGCGGCGTCCACGCCCCTTTGACGAGCGGCTCTTCATCGGCACCGCGCAGCGACGGGCTCGGGAACAGCTCCGTGCTGGTCTCGACGTCGAGCTTGCGGTGGCTGGCGCGCAACCAGCCATGTTGAACCAGCACCTCCTGGCCGTCCGGGCGCACCTCGGAGAGCGTCACCTCGAGGTCGGCGTCGGTCTGCCCTACAGTGTCCGCAGCGCTTGCCGACGGCCGCACCCAGAGGTCGACGCTGCCAGTACCGGCCATCAAGGTCTCCTCTGCGAGGGGTGCGCCGACGAAGGCGACGACATCGCCCGCCAGGTCCGGACGCCAGTCCCACGCCGGCTTCGCGTGGAAGATGCCATTGCCTTTCTTCAAGATTCCGCGCTCTCCCGCGCCCGGATCGACCCGAAAGCGCGCCGCCGCGCTGGCTTGGCTCGGCGCGGTCGCAGCCAGACCGCCTCCAGGCTGCAAGTAGAGGCGCAACGGCGCGGTCGGCGGCGGCCAATCGGCGAACTGCAGCCAAAAGCGCGAGACAGGCTCGCCTGGCTGCGCGTCGCCGTCGCCGGAGCCGACCTCCATGCGCAGCTGCAGCGCCGGCTCCTGCTGCCACTTGGCGAGGGCTGCGGCGTGGTCGGCGACCCCCTCCCAGCGATCGGGGGGCAGCCCAGCGCTGACGCCGAACACCTGCAACGAGAACTGCGGCGCCAGCAGCGGCAAGAAGCCACCCAGCTTGGGCTTTCGCTTGGCGACGTAAAGGTCGAGGACGGCGATCGCCTCGGCAAGCACCTCCGGTGAGAAGCCGTCCGGGTGGACCCCATTTCCGACCAAAATCCGAAGATCTTTGGCATTCTTAAATCGGTTGAGCAGCGACACGAAGAAGGGGCCCGTCTGCTCGTCCTGCCACTGACACGACAAGAAGACCGGAACCTCGATCTCGTGCGCGAACTCCGCCGGGCTCAGCGCCGACGCTAGCGCAGAGACCTTCCAGGCCCCGGCCCGGGCCTGCGCCACGTTGTCGCGCCGCTGGTCGTGCAAGAGCTGGTTCTCTTTGCACGTCTCGTCGCCGGCATCGACCTGCCCCAGCTCCCAGCCCTGGCCATACGCCGCCGCCTTGCTGAGCACGTTGTCGATCCAGGCCAGCGCAAAGCCAGAGTTGAGGATCCCACCTGGCACCAGCGTCGTCCGGCTGTCGCCGATCACGCTCATCGGGACGATCGCGGCCAGCGAGGGCGGCTTGGTGCGGGCGACAAAGAGCTGGCTGATGCCCGGATACGACAGCCCGGTCATGCCCACCTTGTGGTGCAGCACAAAGGGCTGCGCCGCGACGGTCTCGATGACGTCATAGCCGTCGAGCTGCTGTAGCGTCTCGAAGTAGTCGAAAGCGCCTCCGGAACAGCCGGTTCCGCGGATGTTGACGCTCACCGTGGCGTAGCCTGCCACGGCCATCAGCAGCGAGGTTGGGTCATTCGGCGCGTCGCACAACACCGGCATGCTGCCGCACAGCGAGGCTTGCTCGCCCTTGACGACTTGGTTGCCTGGGCGGCTCGGCGCGTAGCCCGAGTAGTTCACGACCGTCGGATACGGACCTGCCTCGGCCGGCCCTGGCAGCGTCACGAAGGCCGACAGCAGCGTCCCGTCGCGGGTGCGAATGTAGCCATAGCCCGGCTTGAGCACTTGCGACTGGTAAAACGACGGCGGCGGAAGGCTCTCGGCCACTGCAAGCACGTCGAGCGGCTGGCTGCGTTGCTCGGGGGCCGGCAGGGCCGCCAAAACGCGGTAGCCCTTTCCTGCCGCCACCTCGCGGAACACCAAGCTGCCGCGCTTGTCCGCCGACCCGCTCTGCACCAGCTTGCCCGCCGAGTCGCGCAGCTCAAGCCCCCGGCCCTCGCCGGCGTGGGTCACAAACACTTGGCCGACGCTGGCGCGCGCTGTAAAGGAGGCGTTGCCCAGGTCGCCGCCAGCGCCATCGGCGTCGCCATCGGCCGGCGCGCCATCGCCCCCAGCGTCGCTTGCGGCGCCGTCTGGCGCGCCGAGCGCGCCGCCACCGCAACCGCCGACCGCCACCGCCAAGCCAAGCGGCAAGAGGAGGATATAGACTGCCCGATCCGGGCGTCGGATCTGCCTCATGACGAGCGCTCTCATGCGGGAACCTCCGCAGCCGGCGAGGTGGGTCTGCGACGAGCCCGCGTCACCCATGGGCACCGTGCGCCCTGCCCCCGGCGGGGTCCGCCGACGCGGATGCGGTGCGGGGTCAGAACCTTAGCGTTGGCAGCTCCCCCTGGCAACGGTCGGGGCAGGCCGCGCCCCCTCGCGGGCTCTCCACGGCTGCAGCTCGCGGAGGTCAGCGCAGCTGAGCGACCCCAGAGTGCTCGGCAGCCAGGCTCGTTGGGACTAAGCGGCCGACGACCGATGTTTGACACCCAGCGGCGCGACGCCGAAGATCGGCACCGGGCGGACGCGACGCCCGCGCGTCTGCCTGCCACCGGAGAGCCATGCTGAGCCACCGCACACGCCTGCACCTCGCCGCTGCCGGGCTCTATCTCGTGGCCGCGGGCGCCTGTAGCAAGTCAGAGCCGGCCGCGACGCCGCAGCCTGCGCCCACGGCCTCGGCCGCCTCAGCGGCCCAATCGCCCGCCGCCGACCTCGAGGCTGGTAAGGCGACCACCGGACACCCGAACCTGCCGGGTTTCGTGCGGCCGGTGGGGCCGGTCGCCACTGTCAATGGCCGCGACATTGCCGCCGACCGGTTCAACGTCGAGTTCGACCGTCTGATCGGCAAAGGCGTGCGGATCCCGACGGACCGCATCAAGGCGATCGCCCGCAACATCCTGTCGCGCCTCATCGACGACGAGCTGCGCCAACAGGCGATCGTGCGCGAGAACATCGCGCTGACAGAGCCCGAGTTTGAGGCCGCCTACAAGGAGTACACCAGCCGCTTTGTCGACGCCGAGGGCCGCTGTGACGACGAACAATTCCGCGCCACCCTCGAGCGCAACCGCATGACCGTCGATGAGCTCAAGGCCCAGGTCCGCAGCGAGCAGCTCGCTCGTAAGCTGGTCTCCAAGCTCGGCGTGGTCACGGTCGATGACCAAGAGATGCGCGACTTCTACGACCAGAACAACTCCGCGTGGATCGAGGATGAGTCGCGCGACGTGCGACCGATCTTGCTGCCCATCCCGAGCGGCGGCCCAGAGGTCGAGCAGGCGGTGGGCAAGAAGGCCGAGGCGCTGAGCAAAGAGCTGCGCGACGGCGCTGACTTCGAGCTCACGGCGGAGAAGTACGGCGACAAGCCGCGGGCCCCCATCCACTTGCTGCGCGGCAGCCCGGAGAGCGAACTCGCCCGCGCCGCCTTCGAGCTCAAGGTCGGCGAGGTCAGCCCGCCGGTGCGGACGCGCTGGGGCTACTTTGTGCTGCGCCTCATCGAGAAGAACGACTCGCGCGTCCGCCCCTTTGAAGAGGTCCGCGACGAGATCCGTGAGCGGATCCGTGAGCGCAAGGTCTACCTCGAGGGCATTCGGGTCGTGCGCGACATGCGCAAAGACGCCGAGATCATTGAGAAGCTCCCGTTCTAACCGGCGGCTGCAGCCAGATCTCGACCCTGCCACCCCGACGCTGTTCGGCGTCGCAAGCCAGAGGCAACGGCAGCCGTAGGCTGCACCCTTCGGCGTCGGTGGCGATGTCGTTGGCGGCGATCGTCACCTCGTGGCGACCGCCGTCGCGTCGGACCACCTGCGCCCGCAGCGCAAGCGGGTCCGCCGATGTCGCGGCGTCGACCGCCAACCGTCTGCGCATGGCCTCCGCCGCCGCCACCGACAGCGAGAGGCGATCGTGCATCCAGGGCCCGAGCGGCACCACCAGGACGCGCCCGCCATCCAAAGGGAATTCGGCGGAGGCTGGTGCGCTCACCGCTGGATGGCGGCGCCTCGCGGCGCCACGATCGCGTCGACCCACGCCCGCGACGCCAGCGGCGTGCCGAGCGCCCGGGTATTCTCGTATACGTGCACCACCTTGCTCATGCCAACCAACGCCGTGGTGACGCCAGGCGCCGACCGCGCGAACTGCAGGGCGCTGTGCACCGCGCCGCCAATGCCTTCGGGCAGCGCGTGAGCCTCCGGCATGATCGCCGGCAGCGCGTCATGGCGAGCCAGCTTGCCCTGCCCCAGCGCCGCCGACCCGAGCACGACCATCCCGAGGTCAGCCGCGACCCGCAGCAGGGGCGCCTCGCCCTCGGCGCCGTCCTGGTTGGCCAGGGTATGCGCCTCGGGCAGGTGCAGGTTCACGGGCACCTCGATGGCGCGGAAGCGGTGGCGCACACCGCCGACGTCCTCCGCCAAAGCCCACAGCTCGCGCAGCGACAGGTAGTCGCGGTCAGCGCGCGCCGCCCGCAAGCCGGGCCAAGTCGAGACGCCGTAGTTGCGGACTAGGCCGTCGTCCGCTGCCCGCTCCATCGCCTCGAAAGCCCGCCGCATCCGGTCGAGGAAGGACGCCCGGTCGAGCTCCTGCAGCTGGCTCTCTGGGTTGTGGATGAGGTACGCGTCGACCATCGGCAAGCCGAGCTCGTGCAGCGACTCCTCCAGCGTCGCCCGCAGGTAGCCGGGGGCGATGCAGTGACAGCCGCAGCGCAGCTCGTCCTCTCGCGCGAGGCCTCGACCGATGGTCCGGCTGCGAAAGTAGGCGAGCGGATCTTCAGGCTTGCCGCGGTCCATGGGCACGAAACCGGCTTTGCTGACGATGAAGAGCTCGCTCCGATGGACCTCGCCCATCGCGAAGAGCTGCTGCAGCGCGACGCCGACTGCGCGCTCGCTCCGCCGCTGTCTGTAGTTCGACGCGGTGTCGATGACGTTGACGCCAAGGCGCACCGCCTCGACCAAGGCGCAGACGTACTCCGCGTCGCTGGCGTCGTCCGGGCGGCCCAGGTACGTGCCGATGCCGATCGTCGACAGCTGCAGCTTGTGCACGGTCCGGTACGCGTCGGCGGCCTTGCCGGCACCATGGCGTTCAACGAAGCGGCGCGTGCCTGCCTCACTGGCATGCTGCGGACGACTGACAAGCTCGCTGACCAAGGGACTCCGGCGCACCTAGCGCGGGCGCCGACGCGGCGCACTGACCACCAATTAGGCCGCAGCGACCGCCGTGCGCAAGGCCGCCATGGACTCCTTCACGGCATCGGGCGTCTGGCCGCCGGCAAACACCGCCGAGCCGGCCACGAACCAGTCGACGCCGGCTTGGTAGGCGGCGCCGATGGTCTCGACGGTGATCCCGCCGTCGATCTCGATTCGCAACGACGGCAGGTGATCGCGTCGCCAACGGTCCAGCCAGCGCGCCTTGTCGAGCGTGCGGGGGCGAAAGCGCTGCCCGCCAAAGCCGGGGTTGACGCTCATGATGAGTACGAAGTCGAGGTCGGGCAAGATCGGCTGGAGCAGCTCGACCGGCGTGTGCGGGTTGAGCGCCACCCCAGGTCGCATGCCCAGCGCGCGAATCTGGGCGACCGTGCGGTCGAGGTGGCGGCAGGCTTCGAGGTGCACCGAGATCAAGTCGGCGCCGGCCTTGGCGAAGTCGGCCAGCAGCGCGTCGGGGTCTTCCACCATCAGGTGGCAGTCCAGGGGCAGATCGGTCGCTCGGCGCAGCGAAGCCACTACCGGCGGTCCGATCGTCAGGTTGGGCAC
>SXNM01000345.1 GCA_005777155.1 Pseudomonadota bacterium
CGCCCCAGACGTCTCCGCCCCAGACGTCTCCGCCCCAGACGTCTCCGCCCCAGACGTCTCCGCCCCAGACGTCTCCGCCCCAGACGTCTCCGCCTCAGTCGACCTCTGCAATGGCGTCGCGGCCTCGCGTAGAGGCCCCGAAGGCGCGCCGGCCGAAGGCGCCGGCCCGCCGCCCGAGGGCTTCGACTCCAGCGTGACCGCGGCGTCGATGGCCGCGAGCTCGGGCAGACGCGCCTGCAACCAGGCCTCATCGATGGTCGCCTGCGGAAGCGGCTGCAGCCGCAGCCCGCCGCGGCACCAAGCGTCGGCCGCCCCTTTGCACGCGACCACTTCGAAGCCGCCGCCCCGCGCGGTCTTCACGCGCACGAACTCGGCGTGACCCTCCACGCCGACCACCGTCGTCCCACCGAGCGCGGCGCCCTCCTGCCACGCCTCTGGCAACCACGGCGGCGGCCCCTGCGCTGGCGCTGCAGCCGAGGCCCAGGCGACCCTGGCGGCGCACGGCGACAGCGGCGAGGCCAGGAGCAGGGCGGCGAGCCACAGCGCCGCGGGGCCAGGCGCCGGACAGGGTCGGGTGCGCTCTGAGGGCGACTGGCGATGACGGCCCCAGCGCCACGGGCTCAGCAGAGGGGCCCAGCGCTGTCGCAGCCTCAGCATCGCCTGAGGTTGCCACGGCTGTCGGCGAGTGGCGAGTGCAGGCGCCTGCCACCTGTCGCAGGGCGCCATGGGTGCCGCCCCGCTCACGTCGGCGCGTCCGGCGGCGGCGCCTCTTCCGGGTGGCGGAGCGGCGGCTGGCCGCCTCGGCGGCGGACGGCGTCGATGACGGCCAACACACCGCGCTGACCGGCGACCGCGCGCAAGGCCCGGCGACGGCCCGGCAAGTCGCTGACGCCGACGCCGACGAGGATGGTCAGCAGGCCCTGGCCGGGCAGGACGAGCATCGCTAGGCCAGCGAGGATCAGGAGCAACGCCGCGAGGTTGCGCAGCAGGAACCGCCACGGATGACGCCGCCACCTGGCGCGCTCCGCCAGCCGGTCCGGTGGGGGACGCAGCAGCCAATCCGCAGGCAGCGCGCAGAGCGCTCGCGGCAGCAGCACGACCGACGCCGCGAACATCGCGACCGACGCCGCCGTCGCCGCCGCCAGCACCGCCGGCTGCATGAGCCACGCCAACGCGGCAGAGACAGGGGCGGGCAGGGCGGCGTGGAGGTCCAAGGGGGGGACCGGCGGCTACTGCAGGTTCATGCCGCCCGGGTAACCGTAGGCGGTGGCGTTGCCGTAGCCGTAGACGACGAGCCCGAACAGACCGTCATCGCTCTCGAAGCGGTGGACTCCGGGCTGCACCGAGACGTACGCCAGCTCCCAGTCGCCGTTGCCCACGGGCTGAAACTCGCTGGCGGCGATCGCGTTGCCGTCCACCTTCACTGAGACGCCCTTGGGCCGGATGACCGACACCCAGTTGTGGGTGAAGCCTTTGGGCGTCAGGATGAAATAGTCCTTGCGCATCTGATGGATGGGCGAGTGGACGATCATCGTCGGGTCGCCGATGAAGTCGGTGGTCTGCGACCGGCTGACCAGGAACTGCGCGATCTGGATCGGCCCAGACCCCTCGACGACAAAAGACTTATCGCTCTCGACCTGCACCCACTGGCCAGGGCTGTTGAGGGTGATGCCGTCGAGGCCCTTGATCGGCGGCGTCGTCGTGATCTTGGTGCCCGGCAGCGCCGCCATCACCAGCCAGAGGTCCGCCTCGTTGCCGCGCGGCTTGCTCTTCGGCGCGATGTAGGTCTTGCCCCAGGCGTTGACCGGCAGCAGCTGCTCCTCCACGTGCTCGGCGCAGCAGGACTCCTCGCCGCCGCCGCTCCAGCCGAGGACCGCCTCTTCGTGGCCGCCGAACACCGCGATCGGCTTGTCGGCGACGATGTGGCTGCCCGTCAGGTCGGCCACCGAGAGCCCGGCGCTGTACGCCTCCAGGTTGAGCGCGTCGTACTGCTGCAGCTTGAAGGTGACCGTCTGGCCCTTGTTGATCGGCAGCTTCGTCAGCGGGTTCTGCTTGACGTAGCCCTTGCCAGAGATGGTGATCGTCACGCTGGTGGCGCCTTGCGAGGTGGCCAGGACCGTGAAGTAGCCGTTCTGCGATGGCAGGCCCTCCACGCCAGGAAACGCGATGTCAGGCCGACTTCCGAGGCTGATCGCGAAGTACTCCTTGCCAAGCGCGTTCTGCGGCAGCAGCAGCGACCCGTCGTTGCTGAAGGCCTTGTCGGCGTTGAATGGGTTGAACTGGTAGGCGACGACCGGCTGCGTGGACTTGAAGTACACGGCCTTGGGCTCCAGGGAGTCCTTGTCGATGTTCATCACCGGCATCTTGATCTCGACCGCTTGGCCGGCCTTGACCACGGTAAGCGGCGGCATCTTGAGGTCCCAAGGCGGCTTGGCTTGAAAGACGATGTCGGCGTCGTAGATTCCGGGGTTGCTGACCACGACCGAGTGCGGGACGTGCATCGGGTTGTTGCTGAGGCCGAGCAGGCCGTCGTCGGCGTTGTCGAGATCGCCGGTCCAGTAGTCACAGCCGACGTTGCTGGCGACCTTGTTGTTGACCTCGCAGAGGCTGACGCAGGTGCCGCCGAGGCAGTAGGCGCCGCTCTTGCAGTCGAGCGCCGGCTCCCAGCCCGAGCCGTCCGACTTGCACTTGCGCACCTTGTTCTCGCCCTCGCACTCCAGGCTGCCGGGCGCGCAGACCGTCAGCGTGCACACGCCGTTTTCGACGCAGAGTTCATCGGGTCCGCAGTCGATCGGTAGGTAAGCCTTGCCGTCCTGCGCGCAGACGTTCTTGGCGGTGAAGCTGGCGCACCCCTCAATGGCGAAAGGCTTGCAGTCCACCAGCACGGCGCAGAGGCCCTCTTTGCAGACGAGGCCCTGCGCGCACTTGTCGAAGAGCTCCCACTTGCCGTTGACGCAGTGTTTGGCCGCCGTCGGCCCGAGGCAGCCTTTGTCGCCGTCGACGCACGCGGCGCCAACGTCGCCACCGGCGGCGGCGTCGCCCTGCGCGTCATCGCCGTCGGCTTGTGCCGAGTCGGCCCCGGCGCCATCGCCGCCGTCGGTCCCGGCCAGCTGGCCGTCGCCGAAATTCGGATCGGCGTCGGTCTGCAAAGTCCCGCCACCCGATGGCGGCGACGAGCAGGCCACCGCCAACGCCGCCGCAAAGGCGCCGAGCGTCAGGGCGCGGGTGGCCGACCGTAAGCCCGTCAGAGACGCGCCGTCTGTGATGATGGACTCGGCTGCGGATTGCGCTGAGGCCGGGTGCGCTGAGGCCGGGTGCGCCGACGCTGAGCGCGCAGAGGTTGGCACCATCGCTCCCTCCTGGCCGCGCGAACGGCGGCCGCAG
>SXNM01000346.1 GCA_005777155.1 Pseudomonadota bacterium
CCCTCGGCCGTCGCGGGAGCCGGGGCCGGCGTCGGCGCCGGCCATGGCGGGATGGCTGGGGGTTGCAGCGGCCGAAGCTCGGGCAGGCGCGGCACCGCAGCGCCGCTTGGGCAGCGCAGCGTGACCTCGACGCGCTCCTGCAAGCGCCGCCAGCGCGCGTCGCCGGGACGCTGGAGCCCAGCGATGGACGAGGCGGCGCCCACGCCGTGGGCCGAGACCCTGGCGCGCGCGATCGCGCCAGCGTCGACCAGCCAGGCGGCGACGGCATCGGCGCGGCGACGGGAGAGGTCGCGATCGCGGTCGGGCTGCCCGCTCGGCGCGCTGTGGCCGACGATCTCGGCCATCGCCGTGGGCTGTTGACGCAGCAGCCTGGCGAGCTTGCGCAGGTGCGGCGCGGACCCGCGGTCGAGCTGCGCCGCGCCGTCGGCGAAGAGGCGCCCGGTCGAGAGGTGGACGACGCGGTCGCAGCGCCCGGTCGTGGGCCACGCGCTGGCCAGGGCGCGATCGAGCGCGACGCGTCCGCCTGCGCCCTCCAGCTTGCTGGCGCGTTCGGCGTCGGGGTCGTCCGCCAGCGCCTCAGCGCTCTGCTGCTGCGCCAGCTCGAGGGCGCCGCCATGACAGCCGGCGGCGGCGTAGGCGTCGAGCGCCAACCACAGCAACGCGAGGCCGACGGCGGCGACGCGAGCCGCGGGCCAGGCACAGGCGGCGGTCGCCAAGATGCCAGCGCCGAGCAGCGCGCCGCCCAAGATGCCGCCACCGCTGCAGCCGCCGAGCGCGAAGGTCTCGGCCAAGGGCAGCAAGGCGGCGGCGCCGCAGCCCGCAGCGACGAGGAGCAGCGCGAGACCGGGGGTGCCTCGCCACTGCCAGCCGCGGCGGCGGGCCCATCGCGCGGCGGCGGAGAGGACAAGCGCGGCGCCACCGCCGAGGCCAAGGACCTGTAGCGTCTGGAGGCCTCCGAGCCCGAGCGCGAAGAGCGGCCCCAGCATCGCCAGCGGCAGGACGCCGAGGGCCAGCGGCGCCACCATGCAGCCTAGACCGACCTGGCCGATGTCGGGCGGAGCCCCCGCACCGGTCGTCGCCGGCGCCCAGGTGATGCCGCCAGCGGCGACGGGCAGGCTGCGACCGCTTGCGACCAGCGGCGCGGCGTGAATGCGCGCGACCTGAGCGCCGATATCGGCCGCCCGCGCAGCGAAGCCGGCATAGGGCTGGGTCGGCTCGTCCAGTCGGCCGACCAGGCGACCCTCCAGCAGCAACAGCGAGCGGTCGTCGTCATCGCGGCCAAGGCGCTTGCGACCGTGCACCAGCCAGGCCTCCGCCAGCGCGGCCCGCAACCACCGCGACTCGCCGCGCAGCCGCAGCGCCACCGGCTCGACCCGGCCCAGGATGAGCGCGCCGCCGCGTTCGGCGTCCGTCAGGTCGCGAAAGGGCGGCGAGGCCACCACATCTTCGGCCCGCGCTTCGCGGAGGTCGAGCGCGTGGATGCGCCCACCTTGGCCGGCGGCGTCCCCTTCGCCGAACGCGACACAGGCGAAGTCGCCGCCGACCCAGGTCACGCGCGCGCCTGCAGCGCCGGGCCCTGGGGCCTCGATCTCGCCGCCGCCGCTCGCCCCTGCTGCCGCCATGTCCCCCCAGTTGGCGCGGCCTCAGGCGCCGCCAGCAGACTCGCGGGTCAAGACGTCGCGAAGGCGACGCCGGCGGGCTGGACACGCCCTCGCTAGTAGGCGAGGCCCTGGATCGTGCCCTGGACGGTAGTGAATGTGAACGACACGGACCAAGAGTCGTCTGCGGTGTCTCCGTCGGTGTCGACGTCGGCCTTGAGCATAGCCTTGAAGATAATCTTGAAGGTCTCGACGTTGAGGCCGCTCCCGGCGAGGACGTCGGCGGGGATGGCGTTGAGCATGGCGTTGAGGCCCGCAGGCGTCACCACGCCGCAGATCTTGCCGCCGGTGGTGCTCTGCCAGGTCGAGGCGCCGTTGACGTCGCCGACGATGAGCACGTCTTGCACCGGGAGCATGACGAGCGCTCCGCCAGAGGGGCCGAACGGGATGGGCACGGAGTAGGCGGTGAAGCTCGCCGAGAGCGTCCCGCCGACGATCTTGCTGCCTGGGGCGTCGCGGAGCGCCGGGCAAGCGACCGCGCCCGAGAGCAGGTCGTAGCCAAACGCGTAGACGTGGTAGGCGCAGTTGGCGGTCGGGCTGAGGAGGTTGCAGCCCGCTGCCGCCGGCTTGCCTTCAAGCGCGCGCAGCAGGAAGCCGGAGCCGTTGGTGACGAAAGGGATCGCTTCGAACATCGGGACCATCGCGCCCGAGGCCAGGGCTGCACTGAATTGCGTCTCGTAAGAGGCGAAAGACTCCAGCGCATGGAAGGCGTTGTCGCCGACGCCATCGCCGTTCAGGTCGCAGGCGTCTTGCGGCTTGGTCAGCGAGAGCGAGGCAAACTTCTGCACGTTCGCCCACTTGGTGGGCAGCTGGCACTTCGGCAGCACGCAGAGGCCTAGGGTCGGGACGCAGACCTCGCCGGCCTTGCACTTCGGGCAGGGTGGGCAGTCCTTGGCGCAGGTGGCGGCTGACTCGCCCTCGGAGCAGACTTGGTCGCCGCAGACCTTGCAGTCGCTGGTGCAGGTCGTCAGCGTCTCGCCCTTTGTGCAGGCGCCGTCGCCGCATACGGCGGCGCAGTCGCTTGGGCAGGTCGCTGGGCTCTCGGCGGAATTGCAGACGCCGTTGCCGCAGGTGTCGCAGTCGGCGGGACAGCCGGCTTTGGTCTCGCCGAAGTCGCAGATTCCGTTGCCGCAGTCGCCGCAGTCGGCCGGACAGCTGGCTTTCGTCTCGCCGGCGTCGCAGATGCCGTCGCCGCAAGGGTCGCAGTCAGGCGGGCAGCTGTTGATGTCCTCGCCGGCGCCACACTTGCCATCGCCGCAGCTGTCGCAGTCCGCCTTGCAGCTGGCGGCGGTCTCGGGCGGATCACAGCTCTGATCGCCGCACTGCGGGGGGCAGTCTTTCGCACACGACGCAGCGGTTTCGCCGGCTTCGCAGAGCAGATCGCCGCAGGGCGGCTGGTAGTCGATGTCGCAGCTGTCGTTCATGCAGGCGTCGAGCGCTTCGGCGAGCGCGCCCGATGCCTCGGCGACCGCCGCGCTGCAGTCGGCATAGCAGGCCTCCGTCTTGCAACCGAGGACGCAGTTGTAATAGCCGACGCAGCCGGCGTCAGAGAGGCAGCTGGCCCACGGGCCGCCGCAGTGCTGCAACCCGCAGCTTTGATAGGCTTTGAAGAACGTGCCGCAGTCCACTTTGCACTCGGCATAGCCCTCAGCGCCGCTGCAGACGAGATCGCCGCAGACCGCCTTGCAATCGGCGGGACACTGCTCACCTTTGGCGCAGACGCCGTCGCCGCAGGTGGCGACGCTGGAGTCCTTGCCATCGGCCGACGCGTCGGTTGTGTCTGGGGCGTCGGAGGCGGCGGCGTCTGCCGGGCCGCCGTCCGCGGTCGCAGAATCGCCGGCGGAGCCGTCCGGATCGGTGCCGTCGTCGTCGCTGGCGCCATCCGCGGCGTCCGCGGCGTCGCCGCCGGCTTCGGCCCCGGTGACGCCATCGCCGCTGTCGCCGTCCCCTTCGCCGCCTGGCCCAGCTGCGACGCCGCCGCCAAGGCCAGCGCTGCCGCAGCTGGCGCACAGCGCGAAGCCCCAGGCGAGCAAGAGGCCGACCACCCCGTCACATCGGCGCTTCATCGACCCTCCGTGGGCACGTCGAGACCCGCCCTAGACGACGCCACCGCCGGCACCGCAGCGCAGCGCGCCCACCGTGGCGAGCGTCAGACCGAAGACCAGGGCGCAGATGTAGAGCGCCTGCGATCGGACCTGCCGAGTCTCGGGATCGCGATCGGTCGCCAAGCCGATGATGCCCAGCAGCGCGGCGGCAGCGGCCAGTGGGACACCGAGCCAATTCATCCAGCCGAGGCATGGCACGAGGCCGCCCAGGACCAGCAAGACGCCAAGGACGAGGACGACGAGAGTGGCGGTCTTCAAGGGTCCCTCCCTAGGGGCGGCGGCAATGGCTGGCCACGCGAAGCCCGCCACGCGCGAAAGGCAATTCCCGGCCCGAGCAGGAGCAGGAGCCAAGGTACGGGATAGCAGAGGAGCACACCAGGGTGAAACGAAACCGCTTCCCTGAGCCGCAGGTGCGTGATCGCGGAGAAGGCGCGCGACATCCCGCAGAGGCTGCAGCCCGGACACGGGCGCGCCGGCAGGCCGAGGGCGCGGGCGTGGACGTCGGCGGCGATGTCGGCGGGCGTGCAGGCGGCGCTGGTGACGAGGATGGCGGCGGCGCCGGCCATGGCGACCAAGATCAGCGCGGCCAGCGCCCGCTGAACCGCGGGCCCAGGCACATCGAGGCGCCGGCCGAGGCCCTCAAGCCAGGGCGCGAGGCGGTCGCGACTGTGGCCCGGCGCAGGTGGCGAAAGCTCAGCCATCGCCTCCTTGTCCATGCGAGCGCCCGCGCTGTCAATTCGCCCCCGGTGGTGCCCAGCCCCGATGGGTCCCCGTCGGCTGAGACGTGGGCGACCAGCCGCGACGTCGCGCGCTCGCTGCCGTGGAGGTCGTTGCTGCGCAGGGTCGGCAGCTCGAACCCAATCAAGCACTGTCCGGCGCCGGCCGCGAGGGCGAGCGTGCGCACCCCCGGGGACGAGTCGTGGGTCGCTGGTGACGATCTGTGGCCGGCCGACGGCTGCAGGCTGGCGACGCGGCCGATCGAGATCCGGCGTCCGGGGACGGCTCTTGACACCAGCAGGAGGCTAGACAAGTGTCTGCGATTCGGTCGCGCGTGCCGGCCGTGGAGAGGACCATGACGATGCCCCATGCCCCAGCGCCGCCCACCGACGCTGCGGACTCCACGTCGGCCGCGACCACGCCGCCCAGCACAGAGCGGCCGAGCGCCGGCTTCTCATTGCCGCAGCAGCGCATCGAGATTCGTGGCGCACGCCAGCACAACCTGCAGGGCGTCGACCTCGACATCCCCAAGCAGGCGCTCGTCGTGATGACCGGGGTGTCTGGCTCCGGCAAGTCGTCGCTGGCGTTC
>SXNM01000347.1 GCA_005777155.1 Pseudomonadota bacterium
CACTATGGCGAGGACATCGGCCAGCCCGACGCTTTGGCGGCGCTGGTGCGGGCGCTGGGCAAAGTCGACGGGCTGCGCTGGGTGCGGCTGATGTACGCGTATCCGCACAACTTCACGGACTCGCTCGTCGCCGCGATGGCTGAGAGCCCAAACTGCGTGCCGTACGTCGACATGCCCCTGCAGCACTGCAGCGACAACGTGTTGCAGCGCATGAACCGGCGCACCTCGCGCGCCGAGATGGAAGGCCTGCTGCTGCGCCTGCGGGCGGCGATGCCCGACATCACGCTGCGCACGACCCTCCTGGTCGGCCACCCTGGCGAGACCGAAGACGACTTCACCTCCCTGCTCGACTTCGTCAAGCATTGGCGTTTCGACCATATGGGCGCCTTCGCCTACAGCAGCGAGGATGGCACCGCGTCGGCGCGCATGACCGATCCCGTGCCCGAGGCGGTCAAGGCTTGGCGGCACAAGACGCTGCTGCAGGCCCAACGCCGCATCGCGCGTGCCCGCAACCAAGGCCGCGTCGGCCAGCAGCTTGAGGTGCTGGTCCATGGCCTCTCAGCCGAGACCGACCTGCTGCTCGAAGGCCGCCACCGCGGCCAGGCTCCCGAGATCGATGGCGTCGTCTACATCAACGACGCGCCCGACGACATTGGCCGCGGCCAGCTGCGGAAGGTCGAGATCAGCGAGGCCCACGACTACGACCTCGTGGGGCACGTCATCGCCTGACGCGGCGGACGGAGGATCCATGCAGTGCCAGCGGAGCGAAGCGGCAGCGGTGGGCCTTGACCGGCGGTCGGCGGGGCGCGCTCGCGAGGGGCGACAGCGTCGGCTGCGCGGCGGCATCGGTGCCCTCGCGCTGGTCGCTGGGCTATCTGGCTGTGCCGACGATCCGACCTACACCTTGGCGCCGCCGCTCGCCGGCCTTGAGCACGTCGAGGCCGCAGCCATCGGCGCCAAGGTCCGCCTCTCGGCGTCGCCCACCGCGGTGGCGGTCGCCAGCGAAGAGGGCCAGCTTGGCGGGCGAATCGTCCGCTTCTCGTTTCTGGTCGCCGACGGCGCTGTCGCAGTGGACACCGCGGCGCCGACGCTGGACCACACCTTCAAGGCCGCCGGCAGCTTCGCCTTGCAGCTCGAGGTCGTCGATGACGCCGGGCGCAGCAGCCGCGTCTCGTCCGTCCTCCACGTTCAACCTGCGCTCGGCGCCACCTGCAGCGACGTCGACGCCAGCGCCTGCGTCAGTGGTCGATGTCGGCAGGGCGTCTGCGTCGTCCTCGCTTGCACCGGCGCCGAGAACTGCCCAGACGATCTCAGATGCCAAGCAGGGCAGTGCCGGCGCGACGCGACCACGGCAGGCCGCGTCAGCGAAAAAGCGCCCTGAGGCGGCGGTGGACCGACACCAGCGCCTTTCTCGCGGGCCGGCGACGACGCACCAGAGGCCTCAACGCCGGCGCCCACCCACATGCGCCTTGACGCCGGGCGGTCAGACCGCTAGAACGCGCGCCCCCGCGGCGTCGTCGCCGCAGGAGCCGTCGAGCACGCCGAGTTGGCGTCGCCCGAGCATCTGGGGCTGAGGCAGGCCCTAAACCCGGCGCCGTTGGGGCCCGGGCCGTCGAGAGGAAAACGTGGCGAATCATAAGTCTGCAGCCAAGCGCGCCCGCCAATCTGAGAAGCGGCGCCTGCGCAACCGGGCCACCAAGTCCGTCGTTCGCACCAGCGTCAAGGGCCTGCGCACCAAGATCGAGGCCGGCGAGGCCACCAACGACGATCTGGCTGCGACGATGGCCGTGGTCGCCGGCGCTGGCGCTGGCGGCGTCATCCCGCGCAAGCGGGCCAGCCGCCAAATCTCGCGCCTCGCCAAGGCGTTGCACAAGGCCCAGACCCAGGGCTGAGCTGCGCCGGCGCCTCGCATGCGCTGGCGCCTCGCACACACCGGCGCCTCGCAGACGCCGGCGCCTCGCACACGCCGGCGCCTCAGCATACGCCGGCGCCTCGCATCTACAGGCGGTGGAGATCGCGGTGCCCAACGCGTTTGATCGCACGCCGTTTGCGGCGACGTTTCGCCAAGCCGCGCCCGGCCTCGAGGCGGCGGAGTGGCTCATTGCAGCCGCCAGTCAGGCGACGCCCGCAGGGCGACTGCTGCTGAGCAAGGCCGCGGCGTCCCTTGTCAACCGGGGCTGGATCTCCAGCACAGACGCCGTTGTCGAACAGGTCGCAGCCCACGCTGACCTCACGGTGGAGTGCCTGCGCGACGAGGTCGAGCAGCTCACACGCAGCGGACTCCTCTCCGTCGTCGATGGCAAGATCGTCGACATCGCAGCTTGTCTGAGCGCGCGGCCGACGCTGTGGCGCTTCCATTCCGATGGCCACGCCGCCGTTCACTTGGTCGGGCCGCTCGCCGCGCTTGGCGTCGCGCGGGGCCTCGGTCGCCCCGGCACGGTCCGCGGGCGCTGCAGCGGCGGCGGCGACGGCGCGACGGCCGTTGAACTCCACTGTGACAGCCAGGGCGTGCACAGCCGAGCGCCCGAGACGCTGGCGATGTTCCTGCCGGCCTGGCCTGGTGCCACCGATCCGAGCGAGGCCATCGCGGCCGGGCGGATCTTCGCAGACGACGACGCCTTGTCGCGCTGGCAGGCCGAGGCCGCCGAGCCGCCCGGGCTGCCGCTGCCTTCGTACGTGTTCCCCTTCGCCGCCACCGATCTCGGCGACCGCCTTGGGGCCGCGTTCGAGTCGCTCTTCGACGCCCTCGCCATCCACGACTGACAGAGCGCCGACTGAAGCGCAGGGTCGGCGCCGCCGCGACGCCCAACTCGGTGTGCGGCGCCGCTGGCGCGGTGGTCTGAGCCGCCGCGACGATCAGCTCGGTATGCGGCGCCACAGTCGCGGCGGCCCGAGACGCCGGACGATCGCGCAGCGATCGCGCAGGGCGTCGTGCCAGGCGCCAACCGCGAGGTCGACGCCGGCGGCCTGCGCCAACGGCAACAGGGCGTCGCATGCTCCGGCGCGTGCGGCGTGGAGCGCTAGGAGCCGCAAGCACTCGCGGCGGACCCAGCGGTCGACCCCAGCATCGGCGGCGAGGTCGGCCAGGGCGGCACCCGCGGCACCGGATTTGGCGCCAAACAGCTGCATGCGCGCCCACAGGTAACGCGCCATCGCAGCGTCCGGCAGCGCCTCATAGAGCGCCTCGACTCGGCGGCGAAACGGCAGCGATGGGGCGCCAAGGGCGAACAGGTCAGCCACGGCGTCGCGGCCAGCGTCCAACTCGACCAAGGAGGCCTTGACCGCCAGCGTGCGCGCCGCAGCCTCACCGCGCGGCAGCGCCCCCGCCTCGCGCCATCGCGCCATCGCCATCGCGACCTCGCCCCGCCGAAGCGACACGTCGCCCAGGGCGGCCAAGAGCGCGGCCCGATCGACGTCGCGCGGCGCTCGACCGAGGCGCGCGGTCAGCAGCGACTGTGCGCCCTGCAGGTCGCCAGCGCCCGCCAGCGCGCCGGCCAGCGCCAGGTCCAGACCGAGCGGGAGCTCGCCCTTGCCGAGGTGGCCACGCAGCGCCTCATGAAGCGTTGACCACTCGCGCAGCACGGCGACAGCGTCGTTGCGGCGGTGGGCCCTCTGCGCGCGCTCGCGGCAGCGGCCGGTCTCCAGCGGGCAGGGCCGCTGCAGCAACCCTGGTGACGCGAAGCGCGCCGCCAGCTTCTCGACGTCCGCCGGTGCCAGCGTCGGCGCCAACGCCGCGAGTCGGGCCCGCCAGCCGGCGATCGCCACGCCCTCGCCGACGCCACACGCGCCGTCGATGTCATCGCCGCGATAGACGGCCTGCAGCGCAGCTTGGCCGCACGCCTCGCCGACGTGGCGCAAGAGCGAGCCAGCGACGGTGTAGGCCCGCGCCGAGCTCTCGACCGCGAAGCCGAGCGGCGAGAGCAGCGCCTCGACCGGCGGCAGAAGGCCTAGCCGCTCCATCGCCGCGGCTTGGGCGTGCGGATTCAGTCCATCGATCTCGGGCCACTCGGCTGCCACCGCCAGCCCCTCGATGCGGACGGCGTCGGGCAACAGCCCGCCACGCATCGGTACGCCGAATGGGCCGGCCACGAGCGCCGCGCCAAAGACGTGCGCCAGCTCGTGCGCCAGCGTCGTGTCGCCGTAGCCCGGGTCGACCAGGTGCGCCTGGTGCAGCCAGGGCTTGGCCATCTCGACGCCGTGGGCCCCCATCAGCCGGCGCTTGTGGGCATCGTCGAGGTAGACGAAGACCTCGATGGTGGCGTCGGGAACCACGCCGAGGAAGCGCCGCAGCTGGTGCCAGCGCACCGCGGTGTCCTCCGCCAGCAGGCGGGCCTGCCGCCGCCAACCCGGCGCGGCGGCCATGTGCACCACGACGTCTGGGCGCGCCTCGGTCGCGGGCGAGCCTGCGGCGCCAGCCAGCGCAGGGGCTGCTCCCCGGAGGCGCAGCTCGACCGCGATCGGCAGGGCGTCGAGCACGTCGGCCCGACGCACCCGCCAGCCATCCGGCCCACCGCGCACCCAGCCGACGCCGAGCGCCGTCACCGCCACCAAGAGGCCCAGCCGTCCGCGCGTCGTCCGCACGTGCTGCCTGGTCGGCACCTCCGCGACAGGCTCTGTCGCCAGCGCCCAGGCCGCGGCGCCGAGCCAAAATGGCGCCGTGGTGGCGACGAAGGCCAGCATGCGCAGATCTGGCCCGAGCGCGTCCTCGTAGATCGACCCGGGGATCATGCCGAACAGCTCGTGCCAGGTCGCGACCGTCGGCTCGGTCAGGAAGCCGTGCAGCGGAGTCAACGCCGACCCGAGCGCCAGCAGCCACCAGCCGAGCGTTGGCCGGGTCGGTGCCAGGCGCGCGGCGATGGTCGCCATGCAAGCGCCGACGATGGCGCTGCTGCCGGGGCCGAGCAACCAGTTCAGCCAGCCGGTGCCAGCAGCGCAGCTCGGCACCCGCAACGCGTCCAGCCACAGCAAAAGCGCCGGCGCGAAGGTGGTCAGCAGGACCCGCCGTAGACACGCGGCGGCGTCGATCTGGCCCCGGCGTTGGCGGCGAACATGGGCGCCGGCGGCCCAACCGATCACGGGCGACAGCAGGAGCGCAGCGTGAAAGTCGAGCACCCCGACGCCTGGCAGCGCGCAGCATAGCAGCGTGGCGCCAAGGACCACGCCCGGCGCAACCAGGTCGCCCGCGCGCCATCGACTGGCGATCCATGCCCAAATGGCCCGAACCATCGCCCCTTGTCCTCCACCGCCAGCCACGGTGGCGGCCTCCCCGGCGCGCCGGACGACGGCTCCCGAGCGCACGGCTGGCGGGTGCATTGTCACCCCATCCCGTTCCATTGTGTATACCGCATGACAAGGGCTGCGAGCCGTGCTAAGCCGCGCGGGGAAATGCTCGGAGGCTGTGCAGCCGGCATGCGAGTGGAGTTGGCGCGCTGAGGCAATGAACGCGGCGCAAGGGTTGGTAGCGATGGCAAAGGGCAGCGCACGACTGATTCGCCTTGGCGGCGGTCCCGGCCAGCAGGAGATCGATCTCGGCGACGTGACCAACGTCGGGAGACAGCCGACCAACAGCCTGCAAATCGTCGATCGCCTCGTCTCGAAAGAGCACGCAATCTTCATCCGCAAGCCCGGCACCAACATCTGGACGCTGCGCGACCTCGAGAGCCGCAACGGCACGTACTGCAACGACGTCTTGGTGGAGGGCGACCAGCAGCTCCGCGACGGCGACACCATTCGCATTGGCAGCACGAACTGGCGCTACGCTGCGGTGGAGGTGGCGCCGGCCAAGCCGGCGATGGAAGATGAGCCGCCGGCGAGCATTCACGCCACCGTCCAGCTCGACCTGTTGCGCGACTTCGCGCCCGTCGATCTGGTCTCCGACGAGCGAACGCTCCGCAACGACTACGAAAAGCTCCGCCTCGCCTACACGCTCTCCGGCGATCTGCACGCCGAGCGCTCCATCGATCGCATGGTCGATCGCATCTTGAAGCGCATCTTTGAGTGGTTGCCCGTAGATCGCGGCATCGTCATGATGGTCGATCGCAAGGCCAACAAAGACATCGACGTCGTCGATCGCCTCCGCAACTTCGCGGTCAAGGTGCGGCCTGGGGCCGGCTGGGAGGGCAACACCGATGACGTGCGCGTGCCGTCCAGCATCTTGCGGCAGGCTGTGACCGGTCGCGAGGCCGTGCTCTCGACGGACGCCCGCATGGACGCTCGCTTTGGTCACGCCCACTCGGTCGTGCTGCAGGGCATCCGCTCGAGCATGACGGTGCCGCTGATCGCCAACGAGGACGTGCTCGGCGTGCTCCACGTCGACTCGCTGATCTCGACGGGCCTCTTCACCGAGAAGGACCTGTCGGCCCTCGGCGCCGTCGCCCGGCAGGCGGCGATTAGCATCGACAACGTGCTCATGCAGCAGCGGATCAAAGAGGAGACGCAGGCCCGCGAGTCGCTGTCGCGCATGTTGAGCCCGAACCTCGTCGATCAGATCGTCTCTGGTGATCTGCCGTTGGAGAAGGGCGGTCAGCTGCGCAAGGTCACGGTGTTGTTTAGCGACGTGCGCGGGTTCACCAACCTGACCGAGCGGACGCCACCGGCCGAGATGGTCGACATGATGAATGACTACTTCGAGCGCGTGACCAACATCGTGTTCAAGCACGAGGGCACGCTCGACCAGTACATCGGCGACGCCGTCATGGCGCTATGGGGCGCGCCCCTGGCGACCGACGAAGACGAGATGCGCGCCGTTCACTGCGCAATCGAGATGCAGGCGGCGATTGCAGAATTCAACGTCGAGCGGATGGCGCTGGACCTCGACCCCATCGCGGTGGGAATCGGCATCGCGACCGGCCAACTCGTCGCCGGCTACATGGGCAGCAGCCAGACCCTGTCGTACACGGTGCTCGGCCGGAGCGTGAATCTCTCGGCCCGGCTCTGCGGCCAAGCAGGCCCAGGTGAGGTCTTGCTCTCGCCGTCGACCTTTGAGCACGTCCAGGAGCACGTCGAGTGCGAGGCCCTGGCGCCGATCAAGCTCAAAGGCATCCTTGACACCGTGTCGCCGCGTCGGGTTATCCGCTGGAAGGGCTGAGAGCCGCGCCCGCCCCACGCCAGCGCCCGCGCCCTATCGCCCGCCCCACGCCAGCGCCCGCGCCCTATCGCCCGCGCCCTATCGCCGGCGAACCAGCGCCCACACCCCAACTCCGGTCGTCGACCGCTGCGCCGCCCGCGCTGCTGCGAGCCCTCCTGACTCGGAGCGTCGCTGATCGAGGAGCGCTGGAAGATGACCCGCTCTCTGGGTTTGGGGTGCGCCGAGCCCCAAGGCACCGACGGCGTGCGACGCGGCCCGTCAACAACCGTCGCGCCTCTCACAGCAGGACGTCGCAGCGGAGCGCTTTGTCGCGCCGCGCCGCCGGGACGGTAGGTCGTGCGTCGGCAGCAGGGGGAGGAGCCGCTCACCAAAGCGCGGCGCGAGCTCAGCTTCGAGCAGCGCCCGCGACTCTGCGACGCTGTAGCGCTGGCTGATGTGGTACGGCACAAAGCAACCCGCCGCAGCCGCCACCTCGGATTGGCGCAGGTCGTGCAGGTGGGTGTGGTAGCCGGCGTGGGCGAGGCCCGGCGGATGGCGCTCGTCGAGCAGCGTCACCTCATGCAGGACGACCTGGGCGTCGCGGAGCGCCGGGGCCTCGTCGACGGCGCTGGCGAGGGTGTCGCCGCTGATGGCGAGCAGCGTGACCTCCTCATGGCGTGCGACGACGTGGCCCGCGGTCCGCAACGCCCGGATCTCGGGGCCGCTCTTGCCGAGCAGCTCGGGCAGCAGCTTGGCGCGGCGCTCGACGACTGCCCAGCCCAGCGCCGGGACGCGGTGGTGCGCCGGTAGCGCGACGAGGCTGCGGCCGCTGCCCAGCGAGAAGCGGTCGCCTGGCCGCGCCGGGAAGAGCTCGACCTCGAAGGCGACGCCCTGCAGGCGCTCCCAGGCCGCCAAAATCGTCGACAGCTCGGCGACCATCTCTGCCGGCAAGTAGACACGGGCCGGCGGCATCGCGCTCATGCGCCGTAGACCGAGCCAAGCCGGCAGGCCGCCAGCGTGGTCGAGGTGGCCGTGGGTCAGCGCCATGTGGCGGCTGGCGAGCGCCGGCGCGGCGACGCGCCCGACATCGATCGCCAGCGAGAATTCCGGGATGCGGAGCCACGTCTCGATGCCGGCCACGCTCCAGCCCTCGATGGAGAACGCGACGCCTGGCGGCTGCAGGCGCACCTTCGGCGTCCCTGCCTCAGGGTAGTTGGTGGTCGCTTCTGGCGGCGTCGCGCCGGCCTCGCCTTCAGGCTCAGCCATCGAGCACGGCGAGTCGGTCGGCGACAGCGCACAGCACGGCCGCGGCCGCAGGCGGCAGGGCGTCCATGGCGCCCCGCCGCGTCTCGGCGAGCAAAGCGTCCAGGTGCGCACGTCCGCGCTCCAGCGCGCCGAGATCGAGCAGCTGCTGACAGAGGGCGTCGATCTCGGCGTCGGGCACCGCGGGACCGCCGCCATGACCGGCGGCGAAGGCGGCCGCCAGCGTGCGCTCGACCGGGGCGACCACGGTGGGAGGCGCGTCGGCGAGCGCGAAGCGCAGCGGCAGGGTCGGCTTGCCCTCGCGCACATCGGCGCCAGCGGCGCCCCTGCCTTTGGTGCCGAGCAGATCGAGCAGGTCGTCGCGGAGCTGGAACGCGACGCCGAGCGCACGCGCGGTGTGGCGCACCGCAGCGGGCCGATCGACGCCCAGCAGCAGACCGGCGCCGGCGATGGCCACGCCAAAGAGCGGCGCGGTCTTGGCGGCCGCCACCGCCTCAAGACGCGCCTGATCGGCCTGGCCGCTGCCGTGGACGTCGAGGTCTCCTACCTGGCCGGCGATCGTCTCGAGCAACGCGCTGGCGAGCATAGCCGAGAGCCGGGGCCCGAGCCCGCCGGGCAGGTCGCGATCCTCGCACAGCGCCAAGATCGGCGCCACGAGCAGCGCATTGCCGGCGTTGATCGCCTGCGCCACACCGTGCCGGGTCCACAGCGTCGGCTTGCCGCGTCGCAGGCGATCGCCGTCCTGGATGTCGTCGTGGACGAGCGTGCCGTTGTGGACCCACTCGATCGCCGCGCCCAGCCGTGCGGCTGCGACGACGTCACCGCCACCGGCTTCGACCAGCGCGATCGGCAGCAGTGCGCGCAGGCGCTTGCCGCCGGCTTCGAAGGCCTCCGCGACCATGGCGTCGAGCGCGGCCTGGGCGTCGCGGGGCGCCAGCGTCTCGCCCGCCACTCTCGCCCGCAACGCCTGCACCGCGGCCTCAGCCAGCGGGCGCGCCGCCGCGAGCCTTGTGTCGAGGTCAACGGCCACCGACGCCGAGGTCGCCCACGGCGCGACCGGCGCTAGATCGGCCGGCAGGCGCGCCGCCACCCGCCCGCCGTTGGCCGCGTGCGCCTCTGCCAAGGTCGCCGCCCGCTCCTCCGCGCCGTCACCCGCGAAGAAGGCCAGGACGCAGTCGCCGCCGCCGGCACCCGAGGTCCGCGCTACCCCGCCGGCGCTGTGAATGCGCGCCAGCAATGGCGTCAGCGCCGCTGGCTGCAAGAAGGGCTGGCCAGCGGCGAGGTCGGCGAACGCGCCCTCACAGGCCTGCAGGGCACCCAGAATAGCCGCGGCGTGTGCGTCGCCCGGCGCTGGCGCGGGCCACAGTTGGGCCAGCAGCGCCCGCGAGGCCTCGCCAATGGCCGCGATCGTCGCCGACTCGCGCCGCACCGCCCCGCCGAGGGCGCGCCGGGTGTCGGCAGACTCGCCAGAGAACAGCGCCACGGCGTACAGGCCCACCGGCCAAGGCAGCGGGCGCCAGCGAGGCGCTTCGGCGAAGAAGGCGCCGAAACCGCCACCGCCGACGCAGAACACGTCATAGCCGCTGCCGCGCCCGGCCTGCGCCTGCCGATGGCCTGCCGCAGCGTGGGCCAGCCAGCCTTCGTCAAAGTCGGCTCCATGGCTGGCCGCCAGCGCCTGCGCCGTCGCCACCGCTACCGCCGCGCTGCTGCCGAGGCCAAGCTTGGCCCCGTGGGCGTCGGCGGCCACTTCCACGCACAGCGCGCCGCGAAAGCTCACCCCAGCGGCGGCGGCGGACTCAATGACCGCGGCGATGAAGGTCAACAGGCCCGGCGGCGCGGGCTCGGCGCCGGGTACCCAACGCCACTGGCCGCCGAACGCGTTCAGCTCCACGGCCGCGTCGCCCGGCTGCCAGCGCCAGCGCGCCAAGGTTCCGACCGCTGCCGCCAGCGCTGGGGCGCCCTCTAGGACCGCATATTCGCCGGCGATCATCAGCTTGCCGGGGACGCTGCCCGACGCCTCCGCGGGGTCTTTCGCGCGCGCCATCGCTCAGCCGTGGGGTACGAGGTGGGCGCCGCCGCCGACCCGGGTTCGGGTGAGCTTGACCACGCCCGGAATGCCGCCGATCGCCGTGCAGACCCCGTCCACGGCGCCGGCCTCACAGAGCACAACCACCGATGGACCGGCGTCGATGGTGAAGAAGGCCGCTACGCCCACCGCCCGCAGTCGGCGCACTGTATGCATCACCTCGACGGTCGCCGCCTGCCAGTAGATCAGGCCGGGCCGGGTCGCCAGCATCGTCGCGTGCATGGCGAGACAGTTGGCTTCGGAGACCTCGCCGAGGCGCTCGAAGTCGCGGCTGGCGATGGCGCCGAGACACTCGGGGACGTCGCGGAAGCAAGTATCGATGAATGCAGAGAAGAACGGCGACGTGTCGGCCGACAAGCGCATCCCCTCGCCGGACGGGGTCTTCTTCGGGCCCTCGCCAATGTGTACGATCACCGCGCGCAGCGGCCAGTCCTCGGGCGTGGCGATCTGCTCGGCCAGCGAGTCGCTGCCGTCGTCACGTTCGCCGCGCTGCCAGAGGACGAAGCCGCCGTGGACGCTGCGGCAGGCCGAGCCAGAGCCCAGCCGCGCGATCCCAGACAGCGCGCCGTCGTCGAGCCCGACGCCGTAGGCTGCGGTCGCTGCCCGCGCCAGCGCGGCAAACGCCGAGGCGCTCGACGCGAGGCCTTGGGCGGTCGGCACGGTGTTGACCGCCCGCACGCCAGCGCGCACCTCAGTCCCAGCGAGCGCCCGCACCGACCGCATCACGCGGCCGACCCGCACCAGCGCCTTCTGGTCGGCCGGCTTGTCGTTGATCAACATGACGTTGCCGTCGAGATCGAGGTTAGGCGCCACGATCGTCAACGTGCCTAGCTCGGCGATGCACACCGAGACGGAGGGCGCCAAGGGTAGGTTGCGCTCGTAGTCCCGTTTTCCCCAGTACTTCGACAGCGCGATGTTGATCGGCGCAAAGGCCGCCGCGCGCTGCATGCCGTCGGGCAGGTTGGCGCCGCTCACCGGGCGCGCCAGCGAACTGGCCGCCGGGCTGCTCGCATCCTCATGGGTCATCGACCTGCCTCCAGGGGTGTCGGCGCGGTCTCCGCGACCACGGGGAGCACCCAGCGCTCGGCTGTGCAGCCGGCGACCGCGGCGCACAAGGTTGCGGCCAAGGCCGGGTCCGGCGCAAGCGCGAGGATGGCCCCACCCAGCCCGGCGCCTGATTGTTTGACGCCGAGCGCCCCGGCGGCCCGGAGCGCGTCGATGGCGCGCCGCATCGCAGGGCTCACCACGCCGAGCGGTTCGAGGGCGTCGCCAGCGGCGTTCATCGCCGCGCCGAGCCCGGAGGCGTCTCCGTCACGCAGCGCCACCGCGGCCGACCGGGCGGCCTCCGCCGTCGAGCGCTGCAAGGCTTCGTCCTGGCTGCTCGTCATCGTCGTTCGCGCCGCCCGCGCGATCGCCACCGCCGTGGCCGTCGGCGGCGCCCGGCCGACGTCGCACAGCACCCAGCGGGCCGTCGCCAGGGCGGCGCTGATCGTGATCTCGGAGAGGCGCCTGCCGCCGGCGAACCGCACCGCACCGCCGCTCGACATCGCGGCCGCCGGATCGAGGCCCGAGGAGCGGCCATGAGCGATCGCTTCGACCGCGCGGGCGGCCTGCAGCAAGGAGTCGTCGTCGAGCGGCCGGCCAAGGCGCGAAGCGAGGGCCCGCAGCGCCGCGACGGCGAAGGCAGCGGAGGAGCCAAAGCCCCGATGCATCGGAAGGTTGGACGAGACCCGCGCCGCGCCATCGGCGGCGACCCCGAGCTGCGCCGCGGCCTCCCCGAGCATCTGCAGGCTCGTCGAGTCGATCAGATCGCCGCCGTCGGAGGTCAAGTGCAGCGGTCCGTCGTCACTCCACTCGACGCGGGTCCACCAGGTAGGCAGCGCCAGCGCGATCGCCTCGCAGCCCGTCAACACCCAGTGCTCGCCGATCAGGATCGCCTTGCCATGGGCCTGTCCGTGGCCGCTGCGTGCCCCGGCGGCTGCGATCACGTGCGCTCCCAGCCGTCCGCGGCGTCGCGGCCGCCTGAACCCAGCCCGTGCGACCAGACGCGGCTGCTGTCATGCCACAGCGAAGTCGTCGCGAGGTGGGCGATCGTCGGCGCGCCGACCAAGAACATCGTCGTCCGCAGCGTCTCGATGACGCCTTGGATCTCGGTCACGACCGCGTCAATCGCCGCCGATGGATCGCGGTGGCTGCGCGCGGCGATGAGGAAGGGCCACGCCATCGCTACGGCGTCGGCGCCGAGGGCGATGCACTTGGCGGTCTGCAGGCCGTCGCGCAAGCCGCCTGAGCCGATGACGATGCGGCCCGGAAAGATCGACCGCGCCAGTTGAACGCTGGCCGCCGTCGGCGTACCGAAGTCTGCGAGCACCTGCCCAGCGATCGAGCGCGGCGAGCGCGCGCCGTGGCGCAACGACTCGATCCGGGCCCAGGATGTGCCGCCGACCCCCGCCGTCTCGACGCCCGCGACGCCCGTGGCCGCTAGCGCCCGCAGCGTCGGCAGCGACAGGCCGGCCCCGACCTCCTTGACCAGAACCGGCACCGTGCAGCCTGAGACAGCGCGCGCCACCGCTTCGTAGACGCCGCGCCAGTCGCGATCGCCCTCAGGTTGGACCGCCTCTTGCAGCGGGTTCAGGTGGACCATCATGCCGTTGGCGCCGACCTCGTGAGCCAGCCAGTCGAGGATGGCGCCCGCGCTGGCCTCGCCGTCGCTCTCGGCGTCGCCGGCTTCCACCGCGTCGCGGAGCTGAATGGCGCCGATGTTGCCGAAAATCAGCGTCGAGGGCGCGACGTCGCGCAGGCGAAAGCTGCTCAGCGCTTCAGCATCGCCGCCGATCATCGGCCGCTGGCTGCCGAGGCAGAACGCAACGCCTGCCCGCTCGGCTGCCGCCGCCAGGATGCGGTTGACCGCGCCGGCCTCGGCGCTGCCGCCGGTCATCGCACCGACGAGCAGCGGGGCGGCGAGGTCGACGCCGAGCAGGTGGACGCGGGTGTCGACGGCGTCGAAGTCGAGCTCTGGCAGCGACAATGCTTGGAACTCATAGGAATCTAGCCCGTGCCCGCGGCCCGGCTGCTGCGAGCGTGGGTCGTCTGTGGCGAGCTGCAGGTGCTCGGCCTTGCGTCGCCGCGCGCTGTCGATGCTCTCGTCCATGGACCCCAAGCTCAGTGCGGCGCACAATTCGCCGCGCGCCCCGATCTTGCCCGAGTCCCCAGCCGGCGCAACCGCCGCTGCACCCAGCGCTGCCGTCGACGAGGGTAGCCGCCATCGCCCGCATCTGCTAGGCAGGCGCCATGAACCAGCCCGTCGACTCAAGTCACTTGCTGCTGCTGCCGGAGGCCGACGAGGCCCTCGACCGCCCAGCGCGGGCGCTCGACGCCTTGCTCTCCGGCCAGCTGCCGGCGACCGAGATCCCGGCGCTCGAAGCAGCCGCCGGCGGGCTGCCCTATTTCACGATGCTGCGCGAGCTGTTTCGCCTCGGTGAGGCCGACTTTGTCGTACGCATGGCGGTCCTCTCCGACATCGCCGAGTCCGACCGTACGCGCTGGGAGCCTGACTCGCTGGTGCGCCACTTCGGCTGGCTTGCCACGGAGGCCCTCGGCGTGGTCTTGCGCAGCCTTCGCCGCAGCGGCTGGCTTGAGCTGGAGGGACGCGAGCACCGGCTGACCGATCGCGGAGAGGCGGTCTACCCCCTGCTCCGCCGCCTCACCGACGTGCGACCGATGCAGGGCGATCTCGCGCTCGGCGTGCTGTCCGTGCAGCTCTCACGCGAGCTAGGCGCCGAGGCCGCGCCGGCCCTGCGCCACCTGCGCCACAACCTCTGCCGCATCGTCGACGAGGCCGAGGTCGCGCTCAGCAGCCACTCCGAGGTGCGGATCTTGGAGGCTCGGCAGCGTATCGACCGCAACCTCGCTTGGGCCCGGCGCGCTCGGGTCGCCATCGAAGACATCGACCTCGCCGAGACGGAGGCCTACCGCGTCGCCCAGGCGGTCGGCCAACAGCTCTCGGAGCTCCACCGCTGGCACGCGGCGCTGCAGCGCGCGCTCGGCGATCTTGCGGACAAGCGCGTCGCGCTCGGTGACTCCGGGCTCTCGATCGTCGACCTGACGCAGTTCTTGATGCGCTGCGACGTCGACATGCTCGCCGACTTTGGCGAGTCCCTGGTCGCGGTGCCCGTGGCTCCGAGCTTTGCCCTCTGCGACAACCTGATCCTCGAGGCCGAGGCTGAGCTTGTGCACGGCGCAGGCCGCGTCGCAGACACCGCGCGCTACGGCTGGGCCGAGGGCGCCCCGGAGATCGCCGGCCGCGGCGAGCCAGAGCTCCCCGAGTTCTCAGCGCTGGAGCGCTTCATCAGTGACCTCGCAGTGCTCCAGCTCGGCGACGGCAGGCGATCGCTCGCTGAGCTGGTGCCGACGCGGTCCTGGGCCGAGTCGGCCTACCGTCTGTCCTTGCTCGCGCTGGCCGAGACGCCGCCGCCGACCCACGCTGCCGCCAGCGGCGACGCCGCCGCCTCGGGCGATGCTTCGGCGGGCGGAGACCCCGCGCTCTCGGCGCTGAGCCGCAGCATCCCGTTCTGGCAAGAGATCGCGGCCCCTGGCGGCGCCAACATCGTCGTCGAGGAGCCCTTCGAGGGCGCGATCAGCCACGGCAACGTGGTGCGCCTCGACGTGGCGCTGGGCTTGGTGGCCGGCGCGCGCCCGCCGACGTCGCCGAGAGACGCAGCCAATCTGGCGCCGTGAGCAGCGGATCTGGGCGCGGCGCTGGTTGTGGAAGGCCGGGAAAGTGCCGCCACTTTCAGCGAGGCGGCGCCAATCCCCCCTCGGGACCGACGGCCAGAGACGCCGCCCGTCATCTCCGGCCGCGACGCTAGCGCCCCGATGTGAGCGCGGTCAGATCGAGTCGGGTCCAACTCGTCCAGAGCTCGCGGTAGCCTTTGGCGTCGCCGCGCGCCCAGGCGTCGTCGAGCCGGCGCAGTCGGGCGTCTAGGGCAGCGATCCCCTGATCGCGTGGCGCGATCTTGCGTGCGCGCTGCAGGGCGTCGCGCGCCGCCTCTCGCCAGCCGCGGCGCAGCGCGTGGGCAGCGTCGAGGGCGTGCTGCCAGAGCAACGCCGAGCGCAGACCGTGGTCCAGCTGGCGCGGATCGCCGAGCCGCCTGCCGAGCTTGTCCCACTCAGACGCGGCCTTGGCGCGCAGGGGGCCAGGGCTGTAGTCCAGCTTGCGCTCGCGTTCCGGCAGCAGGCGGTGGGCGATCGCGCCGACGTCGACCACCGATGGCGGCAGCCGCAGGTCCGGGTCGTGCTCGACGACGACTGGCGAGGTCTCGACGCGCGCCAGCAAGTTGCCGACCGGCGTCTTGCCCAGCGCCTGCGCCGCGCGTGCCAGCCCGGCGTCGGCCGGATGTCGGGCGATGAACGAGCGCGCAAAACCCCGCCCCCCGTCGGTGTCGCCGGCGCGAAAGCTGAGGTGGGCCGCGACGATGTCAGGGCGTCGACCCTCGGCCAGCCGAAAAGCCTGCTCCTGGAATGCGGTGCCATAGTAGACCGGCAAGAAGAGGGCGGCGGGCGGAACCTTGGCGCGGATGGCATCGTCGACGGCGTCGGCGCCCCGCTGCCGCCAAGGCGCGGCGTCGGGATCGCTGGCGAGCAGCGCGATCTGGCCGGCGCCGAGCGCCACGATGAGCGCCAGGGCCAGCCAGCGCAGGCGCGCCTGCACCCGCGTCAGCGCCGCCGCGACCCCACCGACCACCACGGCCGCCCCAAGCGCCAGGGCCAACACCGCGAGCAGCGCGTATCCATGATCGTCGGGCGTCCGCAGGTCGACGCGCATGACGGCCTTGGCGCCGATCCCGCCAACCAGCGCCAGCCAAGCCGCGGCGACCAGGCGGTGGGGCCGCAGCGCTGACAGCACCAAGCCTGCGAGCCCGATACCCCCGAGCGCCGGCCCAGTGCGCTCCACCAAGCCCGCCAGCATCGTCGCCGCGCCATCGCCGGGCGACACCCCGGCCTCGGTGACAGATCGCGTGAAGTGGGCCGCGCGGACGTGGTCCCACAGGCCGCGCCAGTCGATCGGATCGGCCCAGCGCAGCTCAATGTCCTGGGCCGCCCGCAGCGGCAGCGCCAGGTAGCCGAGGCCGGCCACGGCGCCGCAAGCGACCAACGTCAGCATGGCGCGCCAGCCGACGCCCCGGCGCAGCGCTGGCCAGCCGGCGACGACGATCGCCGGCAAGGCGAACAGCGCGACGTAGTGGTGGTTGAGCAGACCGAGCGCCACCGCGAGCGCGGCGACCGCCGACCACAGCCGCGCGCTCGCCCGCTGACGTGCGACATGCGCCGGGTCCAACGGTCGGCCAGGGCCCAGGGCGCCGCAGGCGTCTGCGGCGGCCGCCGCCGCTGCCAGGGCCACGGCGTTGCAGGCGAAGGCGAGGCCGTAGACCTCCACGCGGGTGGCGACGAGCCAGATCGAGCCTGACGCGGCAAGCAAGACAGCGCTGGCCCCAGCGCCGACCTCCTGCGCCGCGGAAGGCAGGCCTAGGGCACCTAAGAGCCGCCTCGACAGGCGAACCGCTGCGAACACTCCGACGCCACAGGCGATGGCGCTCACCCAGGCCAACCGCGCGCTGACCGGCCCGAGCGGGATGGCCTCTTGCAGGCCCGCCAACGAGAGCCACGCCGGATGGCCAGGTGGGTGGATGACCCCCAGCTCCCGACTCGCGGCCACCAGCTCCCCGGCGTCAAAGAACCCCGGCACGGGCGCGGCGAACCAACACCACAGCGCCGCGCCGAGGCCCGCGCCGAGCCAAGCCACAGCGTCGGCGACAGCCGGCGTCTCCGCCCTTGTCGCGCCCGGGCCCGCAGGCAGGGGCTCGTGCCCGCCGGCCAACGGCTCAGCCATGAACAGCCCAACGGCGCTCGATGCGGGCGCTCTGGCCGGGCGACTCCTGCACCGACACACAGACGCGGTCCATCGCCAGCGTCGGCAGCGCGGTCGCGAGTTCGGCGAGGAAGGCCTCGAGCAGCCACTGGGCGAGCAGCTCGCTGGAGGTGTTCTCGATGTCGAGCAGCAAGACGTCGCGGCGCGGGACGACGTAACGATCGGCGCCGGCGGGCCCAAAGCGCGCGGTCACCTCGCGCTCGTCCGCCTCGACCCGCAGGTGCGGGTTGCGGAGCGGCAACAGGGTGCGGTGGTCGAGGACGTCGCACACTTTGCGGAACAGGGGCTTCACCAGGAGGAAGTCGGCGACCAAGTGTGCCTCGTCGAGCGGCGCGTCCAGCTCAAGCGTCGCCTTGTAATTATGGCCATGCAGCTCTTCGCGGCTGCCGTCGGCGAAAATCAGAAAGTGCGCCGAGCCGAAGTTGAAGTACTCCTTGTACAGCCGAATTCCGTGCCGATCGGTGTGGCCGCCGCGTCGCCACGCCGGCAACTCGGTCTGCTCTTGCGAGGTGCGCCCTGCCATCGTCGCCTCCCACCTTGTCGCGCTGCCGGGCCGATCGCTCCTTTGCGCTCGCCGCGTCGACGTCCGTGTGTCCAATCTCGGCCTGCTCGCCGGGGCTGATGCGCCGGGGTGTATGCGGCAGGGCCGTTTGCTGCGGTCCAAGTGCCGCAGACCGTTCGCCTAGGACCGCTCGCCACGGTTCATTCGGCATCCACCGATTGCCTCAGCTCGCTCCAAACGGACGGCTCGCCAGGGGCCGTCGCCGAGGTCCCCCCGGCGCGCCACGGCGCCGTCCTTGGCCGCGGCACGCTACGGCGTTCGTCGGTCGCCAGCAACCAGGTCCGACGACCCAGCAGCAGCGGAGTGGCGCTCGAGCGCGGCGAGGACCGCGACAGCGAACAGCAACGCGCACGACGCATAGTAGAGCCAGAGCATCAGCGCCAGCACGCCGGTCAGCGCGCCATAGATGGCGTCCATCCGCACCACGTCGCTGACGTAGTGCGAGAACACGCGCTGCCCGCAGAACCACAGCAGCGCGAAGGTGACAGCCACGGCCCACAGCGCCCGATTCGGCGGCGTCGGCCGGCCGGCGCTCCAGCGCACGAGCGCATAGAAACCGACGGCGATCGGCAGCATCTGGCCGATCGCCACACCGAGCGCGACGGAGTCGACGAGTCCCAACGACAGCTTGGCGAAGCCGCCGGCGACGATGCGGACGCCCCACTCAATCAGCGGGCCGACAAACGACGCCATCAGCGCCAACAGCGCCACCGCGAGCAGGACCAATGACATCGCGCCGGCGGATCGCAGCACCGAGCGCCGGGGCCGGCCCAGCACGAAGCGGATGGTGCGATCGAGCTGCGCCACGAGGTTGACCCCCACGACCAAGGCGCCCATCGAGCCCAGCACGCCGTTGCTCGTGCGGTTCTCGACCAGCGCCGTCGCCAGCGTCGACGGGTCCCAGGTGACGCCGGGAAGGGCGCTCCGCAGCGCCGCCAGCATCTGGCGCAGGGCGGCGCCCGCTCCATCGCGATCGCCGACCCCAAGCCACGCCGTGACGCCGCCGAGGCTGTGGATCAGGTAGCCGGCGACCGACAGCGCGCCGAGCAGCGCAGGCACCGCCGCCAGCATGGCGAACAGGGCGAGCGCAGCGGCGCGATCGGCCAGCTCGACGTCGATCGCGATGCGGACCGATGCGCTGAGGATCGGCAGCCGCCGCGCGATCGCTGCGCCGACCTCGGCCACCTTCGCCGCCACCATGTGCCCCAGCCGAATCTTCATCGCCCGCCCCGCACGGCTCCTGCCGCGGCGATGGTGTCGCCGTGAGCCGACGACGGCAAGGAGCCCCGCTCGGCCGTCGCGGCACGGCCACCGACTTGCCAATTGCCCACGCCCGCCATCCGTGATACCAGCCCGCCGCGCTGTTCGGCAGAGCCCGCCGCTCTCGGCCGATGGCGCGACCCTTGCGACCCCTGCGACCGGCACCGGCGAGAGAGGACCATGAAGATCCACGAGTACCAGGCCAAGCAGCTGTTCCGCGACTTCGGCGTGCCGACCTCAGAGGGACACGCCGCATTCAGCGTCCAAGAGGCCGTCGAGGCAGCCCAGCGCTTGCCCGGCCCCGTCTACGTCGTGAAGGCGCAGATCCACGCCGGAGGCCGCGGACTCGGCGGCGGCGTCAAGGTCGTCAAGTCGATCGAGGCCGTGCGCGAGCAGGCGCAGCGCATGCTCGGCATGCAGCTCATCACCCACCAGACCAGCCCCGAAGGCCAGAAGGTGCGGCGTCTCTACGTCGAAGGCGGCGCTGACATCGCCCGCGAGCTCTACCTCAGCATGCTCCTCGATCGCGATCGCGGCCAGATCGTCATCATGGCCTCGACCGAGGGCGGCATGAACATCGAGGACGTGGCCCACCACACGCCCGAGAAGATCGCCAAGGTTTGGATCGACCCCCGCGTCGGCCTGCAGGACTTTCAGACCCGCGCCGTCGCCTTCGCCCTCGGCCTCAGCGGCAAGGCGGTGCGTCAGTGCGGCAGCTTCCTGCAGTCGCTCTACAAGCTGTACGTCGACAAGGACTGCAGCCTCGTCGAGATCAACCC
>SXNM01000035.1 GCA_005777155.1 Pseudomonadota bacterium
GGAGGCGATGGCGAGCGTGCGCCGTCGAGTCCTCGCCGTGGGCTAGCGTGCCGGGTCTGCCAGCCCGAGCCTGCGTCCTCGTGTTTGTTGTCACATCGTCCGCTCGAACCCCAACACGAACCTCACGGCGCCGGCCGCGAGCGCGATCGTGCACGCCCGGGGTCGAGTTGTGGGCCGCTGGCAACGATTGGAGCGGGGCCGGCGACTGCATGCCTGCGCTGGGACCGATCGAGGCTGGGAGGTTCATGGTGGCGTTCGACAGCTGTAGCGCGCCATAAAATACTGGCCAGCGTGATGCAGCGTGCTCCGGTCGTGTTCCCTGTTCGTCTCGTGTTGCTTGTTACATTCGGCGCGCCGATGACCGCTCCTCGCGAGCATCGCCTGCCGGTGCACACCCTGCCGTCATTCGGCAAAGTGCGTGGTTCGCAACAACCATGGCGGCGCCTACCATCGGGCCGCCATTTCCACCTGTAAGGACAAATCTCATTCGCTTCGAATTTCGTTCTGTGTTGGCCGTGACTTGCGTCGCCGCTGGATTGTTCGCAAGCGTCCCAACCGCCCACGCCGATCCGCACCCCGGGTGGAGCGATGCCATGAAAGGCAAGGGCGAGTTCGGCTATCTCAAAGACTGGTTGATCGGCGACGACAAGATCCCGCGTGGCGCCGTCAACAGCAAGTTCTTCAAGGACATCATGACCAAGAGCAAGCCGTACCCGGCGGCGCTCATCAAAGACGCCCTGGTCATCGGCTCCGACCCAAGGGGGATGCAGTCCAATGCGTGCATCGCAGCCTGGGGTTGCGGGCTCTTCAAGCTGGCGCTCGAAATCGTAGCGCTGCGGCGCGATGCGGCCGACAAAGACTTGCTCTTCGGCGCTGTCAAGCCCGAGGCGGTCTGGCAAGGTCCGGGCAACACGGAACGCGCGCTCATCATTCGCGTACTCGCCTGGTACGGCGACAAGTCGGTCGTGCCGTTTGTGGCGCAATTGGCCGCGTTCGGCTCCGGTGAGTACACCAACGACGCGCTGGAAGCTGCGGCGGCGTTGCTTGGTGTTTGGAAGGACAAGGCGGTCGTTGACCTGTGCAATGCCACTTTTGCGCCCGACCGCAACCGCGAGCGCCAGATTGAGCGCGCCCGGATGACCTGCGCCTGGTATCTGATGCGTGTCGGCGAAGGCAGCGACGTTGCTTCCAAGATCCGGCGCGCCGGCACCGGCGAAAAGACCTTTGACGGGATTGCTGGTGCCGCTTTGGGCGACGCGGGCAGCAAAGCCGACTGGCAGGCCGCCGCCAAAGAGCACGCCAAGAACCCCGGCAACCCGATGCACCAAGCGGCGGTGGTTGGGCTCGCGTTGATCGGTGACAAGGGCGCAGAACGGCAAATTATCGGCCTGTTGACCGGCAAGGACGAGTCCGTGGCACGCGAACATGCATTGTTGCTGCAAGCCTACCATGACACCGCTGTGGGCGGTCGCGTGCTAGCGGGCGCCAAGAAAGGCATCGCCAAGATGTCGTCCAAGGACCTAGGCGGCCAGACCCGTGCGATTCTCATCGGGATCGCGCTGCGGCAGGGAGATGCGGCATTGGTCAAAGATGCCAAGGCTATCTTCGACGGCGACAACAGCGAAACGCGCCAAATCCTGGCGCACATCCTGGGCAAGGGCAACTACTCGGGTCCGCTGCAATTGCCGTCGAACGGTCTGGCCGGCGGTGCGCCGGTGCCAGGCCTTGCAGCGGTGCTGGCCGATGCATTCTCGATGGAGTCGGACGAGGCGACCCGCGGCTGGATTGGGCGGGCGTGGGCGATGCTCAAGGCGCACGGCGGGTAGCCGAGGTTCAGGTCTCTGAACTGGCCCACCGTTTGTGGGGGTCGGCGAAATGCGCCGAACGTGAGGGCCGCCAAACGGCCGGAAGGTGAAGCGCGTCGCGATGACCGGCGGAGGCGCACTCCTTTCGAATCTGTGTCTCGGCTGGCTGCGCACCACCGTCGAAGGCATCGGCTGGCCGGCGGGCTCAATCTCGCTGCATCCCAGGCGCTTGGAGAAGTGCCGTCTTCGTCTGCCGGTACTCCAGCAGGGTCAGTCGCCGGCGGGAGCATGCGGGTGCCCGAACCTGCCGCGGCTTGACGGCAGCGCCGGCCAAGTGCAAAGGGCCAGCCAGCGGCATCGCGCCGCGCTGGAGCCTCCGATGCGCCACGTCGTCCTCATCGCCCCCTATGCCATGGCCAATACGCTGCGCTACGTCGAAGCGCTGACGGAGCTACCAGGGGTTCGCGGCTCGGTCATCTCGGCCGATCCCGCCCAGCGCTTTCCTGCCGCGTTGCGCGAGCGGCTCAGCGATTTCGAGATGGTCGGCGACTGCTTTGATGGCGCCGCGCTCGCCGCCGCCTGCCGCCGCATCGCCGCCCGCCGCGGAAGCGTCGACCGACTGCTCGGCGTGCTAGAGCAGCTGCAGCTCCCCGTCGCCGAGGCGCGCGATCGCGCTGACATCCCGGGCATGGGCCTGGAGCTTGTCCGGCGCTTCCGCGACAAGTCGGTGATGAAGGCGCACCTGCGCGCCGCCGGCGTGCCCTGCGCCCGCTACGCCCGCGTCGAGCAGGCCGCCGACGCTTGGAACCTCGTGGCGCAGGTCGGCTTTCCGCTCATCGTCAAGCCGGTGGACGGGCTCGGTACCCGCGCCACCTTTCGCGTCAACGACCGCGAGGAGCTCGACCACGCGCTTGCGGCGATGCGCCCGGGCCCAAGCCGCCCCTTGCAGGTGGAGGAATTCCTTCTCGGCACCGAGCACAGCTTCGAGACGGTGACCATCGACGGTCGGCCGGTGTGGTCGAGCTCCACCGACTACATCCCTGGGCCGCTGGAGGCGATGGAGACGCCCTGGATTCAGTACTGCGTCGTGTTGCCGCGTGAGACCCAAGGCATGGAGAAATTCCGCGCGGTCAATCACGCCGCCCTCGGCGCGCTCGGCATGACGACTGGTCTTTCACACATGGAGTGGTTCACCCGCCGCGATGGCAGCGTCGCGGTGAATGAGGTCGGCGCGCGGCCGCCAGGCGTCAATATCATGCCGATGATGTCGATCTGCCATGGCGTCGACATGGTCAAGGCCTGGGTGCGTCTGATGAGCCTCGACCAATTCGATCCGCCGACGCGCCGACGCGCCGCCGGCTCGGCGTTTTTTCGCGGCCAGGGGCGCGGCTCGCGCGTCGTCGCCGTCCATGGCGTGCAGCAGGCGCAAGAGGAGGTCGGCCGTTACGTCGTCGAGGCTAAGCTGCCGACCATCGGCCAGCCCCGCGCCGACGGCTATGAGGGCGAGGGCCACGCTGTCGTCGCCGCCGACACCACCGACGAGGTGATGCACGCCTTGGCGCGCCTCGTGCGGCTGGTGCGGGTCGAGCTCGGCTAGGGCGTGGTGGCGAACGCCGGCCGACCCGAGGCCTGGATCGCGACGGCGCACACTGTCCGCCTGCTTGACGCCGCGGCGCGGGCGACCTCGCTGCTGGCAGCGGCCGGGGTGCGGGCGGCGCTGATCAAGGGCGCGGCGCTGCTCGGCGACCGCTACGGCCTCGACGAGCGTCGGGTCGCCGACATCGACGTCTTGCTGCTGCGTCGCGACGCCGTCCGCGCCCGCGCCTCGCTGGAGGCCGCCGGCTGGCGTTGGCAGCGGCCCAGGGCTGGGCCGAGCGCGGCGTTCACTTGGCCGTCCCAGACCTTGCGCGATCCGCTCGGCGTCGAGATCGACCTCCATGTCGCGGTTGGCGCCCTGCCGCGCTACCGCCTCGACGTCGCCGGGGTGCTCGCCCGCGCCGTCGCCCACCCAGCCGCCGGACCAGACGCGCTGCGCGCCTGCGACGCCGACCTTGTGCTGTTGCTCTGCCTCGACCACGGCAAGGACGACGGCAAACGCAAGCCGCGGCGCTGCGAAGATCTGGTCCGACTCTGCGCCAGCCCCGAGATCGACTGGCGACGCCTGTACCAGCGCGCCGCCGCTACCGGCGTGGCCACCGTGCTGTGGTTCGATCTGCAGAGCCTGCGTAGGGCGCGCCCCGATCTCGCGCCGATCCTCGATACAGCGCAGCCGCTGCCCCGTCCGGCGTGGTGGCGTCGTCAGCTGGCAGACGGGCTACTCGACGAGGCGGCAGATCCGCCAAAGAGCGCCACGGCTCGGCTGGCATTTGGCCTCCTCGCCACCGACTCGCTGCCGCGCTATGGCGCCGCGCTTTTGCTCTATGCCGGCCGCCGCGCCCTCGATCCGCTGCTGGCGCGACTGCCCGCCGGCGCTCAGCCGCCGGGTTCTTGAAGGAAGGCGATCGCTAGCGGAAAGACCTCCATGCGGGCGCGGCAGCCGAACATCAGGTCGCCGTGGCCGTAGTCGTGGGCGCAGCCGGTGCCGCGACCGAAGACGTGCATGGCCTTGTCCAGCGCTGCCGTGGCGCCAGCTGACATGCCCCAGGCCTCGTAGGCCCTCGCCACGCTCGGCGGCGGGGCCAAGCCGTCGGCCGCACCGGCGAAGAAGCGCACCGGCGTCGTCAGCGCTGCCAGGCCGTCGAGCGCCCTCGCCGCGCCGACCCGAATCTCGCCGTCGCTCAGGGCCCAGCGCGCGAAGTCGCGGTGCAGCGCCCAAGGCACGTCCTCGATAGCGTCGACGAGCACGGCGCCCACGCAGCCCGCCGCGACGTTGGCTGGGTTGTACGGGATGCGGTGCAGCGGCGTGACGATGTGCTCGACCAGCGGCGCCAGCAGGCCGCCCAAGACGCGGTACGGCATTAGCGGCGCGAGCCACGAGAAGATCGTCGGCAGGCGCAGCTTCGAGAACGGCCAGAGCGGGATCCGCACCATCCCCGGCGAGCCATAGATGACGACGCGCCGCACCTGCGCTACGTCGACCCCGCGGGCGAGCGAGGCGTAGAGCAGCATCCCGCCCATCGAGAAGCCGATGAGATCGACCTGGGCGGCGCCGGTGCGGGCCCGGACCTGCGCGACGGCGAGTGGCACGTCGTGCTCTGCCATGGCGGCGAAGGTGACGCGCCCACGCTGACGCAGCGAGAGGTCGTGCAGCCCAGAGCGCAGGGTCAGCAGCCAGACATCGCGGCCGGCGGCCCGCAGGTCACGCGCCAGCGAGCACTCTTCGAAGGCGTCGCAGTTGCGCTGGTTGATCGCGAGCCCATGGATGATCAGCACCGGCGGCAGGTCCGCAGACCCGGGCGCGTCGGCGGTGGGGCGCAGGCGATCAAGGGCGCAAACGCAGCCATCGGCGGTCTCCAGGCGGTGGTGGGCGTCGTAGCGGACGGGCGAGGTCAGCCGCTGCCGCCAGAACCGAACCCACAGCGCGGCGGCCGCCATCGCCAGCGCGATCGCGACCCCAAAGGGCCAGAGCGCCATCATCCCGTCGCAGAGCTCGCACTGCGCCACTACATCCCCCAGGAGGTCTGCGTCGCGTCTTCGACGGCAGACGGCGACATCTTGGGGGGATGCAGACTTCACCGCAAGGCGCCCATGCGCCGTCGTCCGGGGCAGGGAGCGGCGAAACACCGTCGGCGGTGCTATCATGGCGTGGCCAACGCTCGTCTTGGGCGCCGCTGGCCTGGAGTTGACCATGAGCACCTCGATGTCTCTCGGCATTCTGTCGCGCCGCCCGATCGCTGCCCTCGGCCTCTGGGCCGCCGCGATGGCGCTGCTGCCGGCCCTCGATTGCGGCGGCGGCAGCAGCTCTTTGGCCTTGGGAGGCAGCGCGGCCTCTTGCGCCGACCTCTCCGCCGCTGCGGCCAAGGTGCCCGCGACCCTGCAAGACGCGGTCTACTTCGCGCCGGTCGCCTGCGCTGGAGCCGGCGCCGACGGCACGGCCGCCCGCCCCCTGCCGGCCACGGCGCTGACGGTCAAGGCCGGCCAGACGCTCGTGCTGCTGCCGGGCGACTACGCGGTGCCGGTGACGCTGCCCGGCGGCGCCCACCTGCTCGTGCCTGAGCCCAAGCTGACGGTGGTGCGGGCGACCGTGCGAATCGATGGCAAAGGGGCGTCGAGCGTGCAGGGCCTGCGCAGCGTTGGCGCCGCTGGCGCTGGCGTGCAGGTCCGTGGCGCGGCGGTGGCGCTGTCCGACGTCCGCGTCGAGGGCGCGGTCGCCAAGGCGGGGGTCGGCGCCGGCCATGGCGTCGAGGTGCGCGACGGCGGGTCGCTCACGGCCAGCGGCCTCGCGGTCATCGCCAGCGCCGGCGTCGGTGTGCTGGCCAAGGGCGCTGGCGCCATCTCGATCGTCGAGCCGATTTTCGACGTCGATCCGCGCGGCGACGACGGCAAGATCGGCATCGTCGAGCCTATCTTCGCGCCCGGCACGCAGTTCGTCGGCAACCAGGGCGGCGGCATCGCCATCGTCGAGCCGATCTTCGCGCCGAAGTCCGATGCCACGAGCGATGGCGGCCTGACGCTGACCGGCGCCTGGGTCCGCGACAACGCCGGCTTCGCGATCGCGCTCTATGGCGCCTCCGCCACCCTGTCGCGCGTCGCCCTCACCGGCACCGTGCGCGGCGCCAAGGGCAATTGGGCAGACGGCGTCATGCTGGCGCCCGGCGCCAAGGGCGCGCCTCCGCCAACGCTCCGCATCGACGAGCGCTGCGTCATCAGCGACAACGTCCGCGGCGGCGTGGTCGCGCTGACGGCGGCCAAGGTCGAGGTGGCGGCCGACGTCTCCGGCAACGGCTACGCGGGCCTGTGGATCGGCGCACCGGGCGCCAAGCTCGACGTCGGGCCCAAGGCGCGCCTGTTTCGCAACCATCTGGTGGCGGTGTGCGTCGCCGAGGGCGCGGAGCTGCTGCTGCAAGGCGCCGAGCTGGGCGAGACCCGGCCGCTCTCGATCGACGGTGGCGACGATGTCGGCGACGGCATCGGTGTGTTCTCGGGCGCCCGCGCGATGATTCAGGGCGCGCGCATCGTCGACAACACGCGCGCCGCCGTCATCGTGCACGCGGCCGCCACCCTCAGCGACGGCACGCCAGACGTGTCGATTGACGGCACGACCTTTGTCGGCGGCAAGTACGCGGTCGTAGTCAATGGCGCGCCGGCGCCAGATTTTGCCAGCAAAAACAGCTATGAGCCGTCATCGGCGGCGGACTCCGGCTCCTCGCCCGATGACCTCGACAACGCGTCGCTTCCGGTCGAGACGAAGTACTGCGAGGAGGGCGACGAGTGCGCGCCGGCCGGCGACACCTTCGACGACGGAGGCTCCAACTTCGACCCATAATAATTATTCCAGACAACCTCGACGGGGCAGCTCAGAAACAGTCCTGAGTCCTTGGGGCGCGACACAGCAAAGTACTCGCGCATCAACTGAGGCTCAGGCCGGGACCGCGATCTCCTCCAGCAGGCCCTCGACGCGCTGGCTGAGCTCGGCCCACTTCTCCATGGACTCTTCCACCTGGCGCTGCAGCCTGCCTTGCTCCTCCGAGAGGGCGCGCACCCGGTCGCTGTCGTCGTAGAGCGTGGGGTCGAGGTGCAGGTGGGCGATCTCCTGCAGGCGCGCCTCGGCGTTGGCGATCTCGGCCTCTAGCGCGGCGACACGCTGCTGCAGCGGCTTGACGCGCTGGGCGACCGCGGCCCGTGCCTCTGCCTCGGCGCGCTTGCGGGCGCGCTGCTCGTCGCGGGTCTCGCTCGACGGTCCGCCGCCACCGTTTGCCGCGTCGTCGTTGCGGCCGCCAGGCGCCGCGTCGGGATCCTGGCCGCGCAAGATCGCCTCGACGATCTTCGGGTCGCCGCCGGACTTGCGATACAGGTAGGCGTCGTAGTCACCCTCGAACCAGCCCAGCCGCCCGCCAGGCAGCACCTCGAGGACGTGGGTCGCGACCGCGTTGATGAAGGCGCGGTCGTGGCTGACCAGCAC
>SXNM01000348.1 GCA_005777155.1 Pseudomonadota bacterium
GCCGCCGTCGTCGGCTACCCGCACTCGGTCAAGGGCCAAGGCGTCTACGCCTTCGTCGTGCTGCAGCCGGGCGCTCCCGACGGCGCGGCCCTGCTCGCGGCAGCGCAGGCGGCCTGTCGTAGCCAGATCGGCGCCCACGCCCGCCTCGACCGCCTGCAGGTCGCGCCTGGGCTGCCCAAGACCAGGTCGGGCAAGGTGATGCGCCGCATCCTCCGCAAGGTGGCCGAGGGTCAGCCTGAAGCGCTCGGCGACCTGTCTACGCTCAACGATCCGACGGTGGTCGAGGCGATCGTCGCCGGCCAAGCGATCGACGCCTAGAGACGCGTCCAGCAAAGTCTTGCAGCGTCTTGCGCCATTTGCCTCTTGGGGATTCGGCGCCCCACAGCCGGAAATGGTGTCCCTTTCCTGCATCTTCTCAGCCAGAGTCGCGCCCAACTCGGCAGCCACGGCGCCAAAATGCTCGAGCCTCTCGTGCGTACCCGCCTACCCTCTGAGTCACCCGCTCCGACCCTCACCGTCGCCGCGGCGCCGGGGCCGACTCACCCCGCCTTTGACCTGCGAGCGCGCACCGTTGTTGCACCCGGCCAAGACGGCGGGCTACCTTTGGCCGCGAGGCCCGGCGCGCGGAGATGCCCGCCCGTGGCCCGTCGGAGGCGCCCATGCTGCTCGAGGCCACCAAGCGCGACCCCTTCAAGATCAACGGCGTCGTCGTCGGCATCGTCGTCGACAACAAGGACCCGAAGGGCCACTACCGCGTCAAGGTCAAGTTCCCATGGGTCAGCGAGTCGGGCGACTACGCGTCTTCGGTCAAAGACGAAGAGGACTTCCGCACCACTTGGTGTCGCCTGACCACATTCATGGCCGGCAGCAAGAAGGGCAGCGAGCAACGCGGCGCCTTCTTCTTGCCCGAGGTCGACGACGAGGTGCTGGTCGCCTTCGAGCACGGCGATCTCCGCCGTCCATACATCATCGGATCGCTGTGGAACGGTGTCGACAAGCCGATTCACGACAACGAGTCGCAGGGCGGCAAGAACAGCTTCCGCTCGATTCGCAGCCGCTCTGGGCACATGCTGCAGTTCGTCGACGACGCTGAGGGCAAAGAGCGCATCGTCCTGCAGAATTTGGTGCCGGCGGACAAGACGGTCGCCGACCCCAAGCAGCGCGACGGCCACTGGATCTGCCTCGACCAGAGCGGCGACGTCGATCAGATCGAGATCTACGACCACACGCAAGAGCACTACATCCTGATCGACACCAAGAACAAGAAGATCACGATCGAGTGCAAGACCGGCGATATGGACATCTTGGTCGAGAAGACCATCTTGATGAAGTGCACGGACCTCAAGATCGAGGCCAGCAACAACATCGAGGCCAAGGCCGGCAGCAACGTCAAGATCGAGGCTGGCTCCAACATGGACCTCAAGGCAGGCGGTACGCTCGCTGAGAAGGCGAGCAAGATCACGCTCAACTGAGGCTCGTCGGCGCCCGTCGGCGCCCGTCGGCCCGGCGCACGGCCTCCCTTGTCGATCGCCGTCGCTTGGGCCACCCTGCGGGCGCTGGTCGCGGTCGGGGCGTGGTTCGCCGCCGTCCAGCCGCGCAGGAGCGCATGGCGGATCTGAAAAAAGGCTATTGGATCGAGCTGTTGCCGGTGGTGCGCCACGACGGCACCGCCGCCATTTGCTTTGTCGCCAAGCGTGCCTTTCGGGTGCCAGAGGCGGCGTTGCTGGTCGAGCCGCTGGAGGACGACGCCCAGCCGCCCATCTTGGCCGAGGACCGCTACGACGAGGGCAAGGCGCCCGACGCGCCGCCGACCCTGGAGGGCGACCTCGCGCCGGAGAAGGCCGCTGTCGACGTCATCGTCCTTGGCAAGGCCTACGCTCCCGGTGGCAAGCCGGCGCCAGAGTTCCGCTGCAAGCTGCGCATCGGTCGTGTGGTGCGCGAGCTGCGCCTGCTGGGTCCCCGCGCTGTCCGCTTCACGCCTCCACGCAAGCAGGGTGGCAAGTTCGTGCCGCAGCCACCGACCTTTACGGCGCCCAAGCCGGTCAAGGAGGTGCCGCTGTCGCTGGCCCTCGCTTACGGCGGCCGGACGCGGGTGGTCACCGACCCCGCCGAGCTGGCGACGGTGCGGATCGTGCAGCAGACGATGGCGGAAGAGCGCAAGAAGGACGTAGCCAAGCGCGAGGCGCAACAGGCCGAGAAGGCGGCGCAGAAGAAGGCGACGGAGGCCGACGCCGCGCGCGACGCCATCGTCAACGCGCCGCTCGGCGCCCTAGACGACGAGAAGGGGCTGCGGCGGGCGCGCGGCGAATTCGGCTACGACGATGACGGCGTCCGCATTTTTGGCGAGGCGACCAGCAAGCGCGGGACCGCGGTGATGGACCTCGGCGCCTTCGAGAAGTGGCAGGCGCAGCAGGAGCAAGTACAGGCCCAGCAGGCCGCCACGGGCCGCGACGCCAAGGCGCAGGCTGAAGAGCAGGCGCGCCGCAAGGGCATGCGTCGCAACGCGGACGGTGAGCTGCTTGAGGTCGATGACCAGGCTGAGATCTTGGACGAGGCCAAGCTCGCCAAGGAGCTGGCGCAGGCGCGCAAGGACCAGGAGGCCATGCGGGCGGAGTGGGCCAAGGCGGCCAAGAAGCGAAGGCGTGAGGCCGTGCTGCAGAGCGACGGTACGCGGGTGCTCGACGTCTCCATTCTCGACGGCGAGGGTGACCGAGTGGTGGACGGCGACGACGAGGAGGGAGAGACCTTTGATGACGCCTGGGAGCTGCACTTGCGCGAGGAGTTGGACGTCGCAGACGCTGAACGGAGGGCGGCGCTGTCGGCGGAGCTGAAGGCGCTGCAGAAGGCGAGGGCGGAGAAGCTGGCCGAATTTCCCGAGCTGCCGTGCCCGACCAACCCGTTCGGTCGCGGCTTCGTCGTCTCCAACGTGCGCGAGACGGTCGAGGGTGTGGCGCTGCCGCAGATCGAGCTGCCCGAGGCGCCGCTGACGCCGGGCGACCTCATCCGCGATCCCCTGCGCCTCGACGCCGTTCCGCTGCCGGCGGGTTTTGGCACCTGGCCGCGCGCCAGCCGCCCTCGGATCGACAAGGCAGGTGCCTATCCAGATGATATCGCTAGTTTTCGCGATGTAATCGCGGCGCAAGAGCGGGCCCTTGACCTTGAGAATGAGGACGACGTCGCGGCAGCCCGCGAGCTGGGCAAGCGACAGGCGCCCAAGCCCATCGAGCCCGGCTACTTCAACAGCGCGGCGCCATGGCTTCAGCTTGAACAGCTCGTCGGCGACGAAGAGATCGAGCTTGAGAACCTGACCAAGAGCGGCCATCTGATCTTTCGCTTGCCTGGCCGATCGGTGCAGGCAGAGCTGGACCGCGGCCGCGGCGTCGAGCGACGCGACCTGACGCTGGACACGCTGGTGCTCGAGCCCGAATTGCGGCGAGCGACCTTGGTGTGGCGGACGCACTACCCGCTGGCTTCGATGGCTGAGCTCGGCACGCTGCCGCACCTGCACGGCTGGGTGCTCGACCTCGACGTCAAGGACAAGCGCGCTGCCGACTGGGCCGACGCTGCCGCCAAGACCAAGGGCGACGGCACCGCGATCCTCGACCTCGGGCAGCTTGCGCTTGAGGAGCGCGGCGTCGACTACTGGCGCACCATGAGCGACGAGCGCAAGGCGCGCGAGGCGGCTGAGGCGGCGGCTCAGGGCACCGCGGCTCTCGATCTCGACCGCATGGGCCTCTACCGCCAGGTCGACGACGACAGCTGGCAAGAAGGCGTCCAGGCCGGCATCGTCGACGTGAGCGCCGAGCAGAAGAAGGCGGCTGAAGAGTTGGCGTTCCTCGAGCAGAAGCAGGCAGCGATTCGGGCCTTGGAGGCGAAGGAGCGGCAAGACGCCGTGCGCCGACAGGAGATCGCCGAGGCACACGCCGCGGGCAAACCGATCCCGCCGCCGGACAGCGACAAGACTCCAAAGCAGCTGGCGGAGGTCCAGAAAGCGCGCGCCGAGGCGGCTGAGAAGAAGGCCAAGGCCGCAGGGGGCAAGGCTGGGCCGC
>SXNM01000349.1 GCA_005777155.1 Pseudomonadota bacterium
CCGGCAATCGATCACCCGCAGCATCGCTGACCACGGCCGGACGATCCGCATCCCGGTGCACCTGATCGAGGCGCTCAACCGCATCATGCGGGAGCGTGCCCGGCTGGAGCAGGAGACCGGCCGCGAGCCAGACCTGGTCGACTTGGCGTACGCCACCGAGCAGCCGATTGAGCAGGTGGAGCACATCTTGAAGATGGTGCGGACTCCGCTCTCGCTCGACGCCTCCATCGGTGAAGAAGAAGACGCGAAGCTGGCGAACTTCGTCGAGGACGAGAACGCGGTGAAGCCGCTCGACGCCTGTCTGGAGCAGGATCTCGCCAACCAGACGCGGCGCATGCTGACCAAGCTCAAGCCGCGCGAGGAGGCGGTGCTGCGGCTTCGCTTTGGCATCGGCGGCGGCACGACCATGACGCTCGAGCAGGTCGGCGAGCTGTTCCAACTCACGCGCGAGCGCATCCGTCAGATCGAGACGGCGGCGCTGAAGAAGCTCCGCACAGGGCCATGCCGCGAGACCTTGCAGTTCTACCTGGAGGCCTAGCGGTCTGTGCCTCTGAGCGCTGTACTGCGGCCGACGCCGGCCGTGCGCTTCGGGCGCCGAGGAGACCGCCGCGCCCCCTGCGAGAGAGAGCGGGCTTGCGACATCGTGACAGGCCACGCGACGGACGCTTGGCGGCGGGCCGGGGTCATGCGGATTCGCCGGCGGCTTGACCTCGATTGCCGCCACGGCGCGCCGGCGTTATCCTCGGGCGGCCCGACCGTTGGCCTGCCGAAAAAAGGGCGCGCCCGGGCGTCTCGCCGCAGCCACCGCTGCGACGCCTTGGCCTTGGCCGCAAGCCCCTTCAGGAGCCCCTCGATGTCGCGTCACCTTGTCCATCGCTCCCCGACCTTGGCCGTGCTGGCGGCGTTGCTGCTGACCGCGCTGGTGGGGTGCAAGAGCCCGGCAGAGCGCGCCCGCGTCCTGACCAAGGACCAGCAACAGCAGATCGCTGAGCACGTGCTGAGCGCTGCCCCCACGCCCAAGACGGCGCTTGATGTCGACTTCGAGGGCCACCTGCGGCTGCTCGGTTTCGACCTCGAGGGCGAGCCCAAGGCCGGCTCGAAGCTGACGTTGTCGATGTACTTTCGGGTCGACAAACCCCTGGCTGGTGACTGGAAGATCTTTGTGCACTTCGAGTCGCCCGGCAAACGCCGTCAGCCCTATGACCACTACGGCGTGGGCGACCTCTACCCCGTCGCCGAGTGGAAACAGGGGCAGATCGTCCGCGACCGCCTAGAGATCGAGATCCCGGCCGACTGGCCGGGCGGCAAGACGCAGATCTTGGTCGGCTTTTACGACTGGATCGCTTGGAGCAAGGCCAGCCAGAACCGCCGCCTGAAGATCGAGGGCAAGGGCAAGGAGTTGGCGACCAATGACGATCGCATCGTGCTGACGACGCTCGACATCAGCGGCGGCAAGCCGGGCGGGGCCTCGGCAGAGCGCGCACCGCGAGCGGCCCCGACCACCTACCGCGTCGCCAAGATGACGACGGCGCCGACCATCGATGGCCAGCTCGAGGCGTTGTGGGATCAGGTGCGGCCGACGGCGGACTTCCGGCAGCCAGACGGCCGTCCGCTGCGGGCTGAGATCGCGACCCGCGCCAAAATGGGTTGGGATGACCAGTATCTGTACGTCTCCTGGACCACCAAGGACCCAGACATTCAGAACCGGCACGCCGAGCACGACGCGACGCTGTGGGAGGGCGACGTCGTCGAGCTCTTCTTGCAGCCTGACGACGGCAGCGGGCTCTACTACGAGCTGCAGTTTGCGCCCAACCTGGCGACCTTCGATGCGAAATTTACCGGCCACCGCCAACCGGCTTGGCAGAGCGCCAAGGACTGGGAGTCCAAGGCCAAGTCGGCCGTCCACGTCGAGGGCTCGGTCAATGGCGATGGGACCGATCGCGGCTGGATGGTCGAGGTCGCGGTGCCCTGGAGCGCCTTCGGCCTGGACGCTGCGCCGGTCGGCCGCACCTGGGCCGCCAACCTCTACCGCATCGACAGCGCGGGCACCCACGACCTGCAGCACATGGGGGCCTGGGCGCCGGTCGGCGGCGACTTCCATGCCCTCGGCGACGCTGGCCGCATCCACTTCGCCGGGCCGTGACGGGCCGATGAGCGACCTCGACGCGGCGGCGCAAACTGTGCCCGACCGAGGTGCCGGGGTCGACGGGCTGCCGACCGACGGTTTCCTGCGCTTGATCGCGGTGATGTCGCGGCTGCGCGCCGCCGACGGCTGCCCCTGGGACCGGGCACAGAGCCTTCGCAGCCTGCAGCCGTTCCTTCTAGAGGAGGCTAGCGAGCTCTTTGAGGCTCATGAGGCGCTCGGCGAGGCGGCGAGCCAGGACGCGGCAGGCCTCATTGCCGCCCGCGACAGCGCCGGTGAGGCTGAGCGCGGGCCCACGCTGGGCGCCATCGCCGCGGTGCGCGAAGAGCTTGGCGACGTGCTCTTGCAGGTGGCGTTCCAGGCGCAGATCGCGTCGGAGTGGGGCTGGTTTGACGTCCACGACGTGGCACGGGGCATCGCCGACAAGATGGTTCGGCGGCACCCCCACGTCTTCGGCGATGAGCGAGCTGAAGACGTCACGGCGGTGCTTTTGCGTTGGCAAGAGCTCAAGCTCGCAGAGGGCAGAGGCGTCGCCGCCGACGGCGCGCGGCGCGGTGCGCTCGACGGCATCCCAGCGGCGCTGCCGGCGCTGTTGCAGGCGCAGCGACAGGGCGAGAAGGCTGCGCGCGTCGGCTTCGACTGGCCCACCATCGACGGGCCCCTGGCCAAGGTCGACGAGGAGCTGGCCGAGCTGCGGCTGGCGCTGGCTTCTGGCGATGCCGACGCCGTCGACGCAGAGCTCGGCGACGCGTTGCTGGCGCTGACCAGCGTCGCTCGCCACGCCAATGTCGACGCCGAGGGCGCCCTACGGCGGGCGGCTGCGCGTTTTGGCCGCCGCTTCGCCCGGGTCGAGGCCCTTGATGACGGCGCCGCGCCGCCGGGCGATCGCGCGTCGCGCCTCGACATCCTCGAGCGGCGGTGGCAGCAGGCCAAAGCGGAGGAGTTCGCATCAAAGGGCGTCGCAGCCGGGCAGGCGGGCGCGGGCCGGGAGGCGAGATGACAGACGGAGAGGCCGCTGAGCTCGCGCAGGAGTCCAAAGGCTTTGTGCACTTGCATGTGCACAGCCAGTACTCGATCGCCGACGCCAGCACCCGCATCGACGACCTCTGCCGTAGCGCCTCAGAGATGGGTATGCCCGCGCTGGCGTTGACTGACCACGACAACCTGTACGGCGCGGTCCACTTCGCCTCGGCGTGCAAAGGCGCCAAGGTAAAGCCAATCTACGGCTGCGCCCTAGGCATCGCCCAGCGCCCGATGGGCGAGCAGGTGGTGCGGACGCACCAGGTCAATTTGTTGGTCTTGAACCCGGCCGGGTACGCCAACCTGCTGGAATTGGTCAGCATGGCCCACCTCCGGGCGCCCGCGACCTCGGCGCCCCGGGTCTCGCCCGACTTCCTCGGCGCCCACGCGGACGGTCTGCTGTGCTTGACGGGCAACTTGTCGGGCGAGGTGCCAAACGCCCTGCTCCGCGGCCAGCGGCGCGAGGCGGAGCGCCACCTGCGCCGCTATGTCGAGCAATTTGGCCGCGATCGGGTCCTGGTCGAGGTCCAACTCACCGATTTGCCTGACCACCAGCGCCTGGCGCCGCAGCTGGTCGAGCTGGCGGCATTGGTCGGAGTCGAGGCGGTCGCCAGCAACGACGTCCACTACCTGCGCCGCGAGCACGCCCGCGCCCACGAGGTGCTGGTCGCCATCGGCCTTGGCATCCAGGCCCGGCCGGACCCGTCTTGGCTGCCGACGACGGACTACCACTTCGCCTCACCCGCTGAGATGCGGAGCCGCTTCAGAGTTTTGGGCCTCGAGCACCTCTGCGATCGCACCCTTGAGGTGGCCGACCGAGCAGCCTTTGACCTGCCGCTCGGCAAGTACTTCCTGCCGCAGTACCGGGTCCCAGATGGCTATGACATCCCCACGTATTTCGCACATTTGTCTCGGCAGGGCCTGCAACAGCGCATCGAAGAGGCGCGGCGAGTCGGTCGCGCGCTCGACGACGAGGGCTACCGGCAGCGCCTGGAGACTGAGATCGCGGTGATCGACCAGATGGGGTTCGCCGGTTACTTCCTGATCGTGTGGGACTTCATCCGCTGGGCGAAGGAGCAAGGCATCTCGGTCGGTCCGGGCCGTGGCTCGGGTGCCGGCAGCCTCGTGGCGTGGTCGCTGCGCATCACCGACATCGACCCCATCCCCTATAACCTGCTCTTCGAAC
>SXNM01000350.1 GCA_005777155.1 Pseudomonadota bacterium
CGCAGACAATATTGTCCCATCAAGACCTGCGCCGGGAAGGTGTTGACCCACAGGAAGCCAATGCCGGCGCCGACCACCGCCGCCGCCACTGGGGTCAGCTCGGAGATGCCGGTCACCTTCGGGATCATCAGGTAGTCGCTCGGCACGAAGCGGTGGATGGCGCCGTCGACTTGGAAGCCGAGGCTGGCGCCAGCGAGGTAGCAGAGGATGCCATAGACGCCGGCGGCGACGATGATGGGGCCGATCTCGAGGCCGTCGAGACCGTCGGTGAAGTTGACCGCGTTCGACATGCCGACGACAGCGACGGTGGCGAACGCGGCGTAGAGCCACCATGGCATCTCGATGGCGAACTTGGTCGAGCTGACAAAGGGGACGTAGAAGCGCGTGTCGGCGAATTCCGGGCCGAGCAGGCCGCCATAGAGGGCCGCGAAGATGCCGCCGGCGGTGCCGAACTGTACGAGCAGCTTCGTCTTCTCGCTGACACCCTTGCTGTTTCTGTCTCGTATCTTCAGGTAGTCGTCGAAAAATCCGAGGACGCCGAACACCAGCGTCGGCACCAGGACCAGCCAGACGTGGAGGCTGCCGAGGTCGCCCCAGAGCAGCACCGTCAGCGTCAACGCCACCAGCATCAGGATGCCGCCCATCGTCGGCGTCCCGCGCTTGGAGAAGTGCGAGTCGGGGCCGTCATCGCGCACGACCTGCCCGAGCTGGCGGGCCGCCATGCGCTGGATGAACCAGGGGTAGAGCAGCAGGCCGATGATGAGCGCCGTCGCCGCGGCGCCGATGCTGCGGAAAGTCACGTATCGGAAGACGTTCATGCCACCGAAGTCGTCACGCAGGAGGTCCGAGAGCCACAGGAACATCAGACCACCTCCGTCGGCTGCAGCCGGGGCGTCAGGGCGTGCACCACGCGCTCAAGGCGGGCGCCTCGCGACCCTTTGACCAAGATCGTGCCTTTGCCCTGGCCCGTGCTGCCGCGCCGCAATGCCGCGACAGCGACCTCAGCGGCCTCCGCAGCGGCGGCGTCGGTGATGTCGCCGGCGACCGCATCTGCGGTGACGCCGACTGCGCGCGCCGCGGCGACCATGGTGGGCGCGAAGGGCCCCACCGCCACCAGGGCGTCGGCGAGGCCGGCACAGGCTGCAGCGACCCGCTGGTGCAGCGCGTCGGCGGCGGCGCCGAGCTCGCGCATCTCGCCGAGGACGGCGACGCGGGGTCCGACGCAGGTGCCGAGGGTGCGGAGGGCAGCCTCGACCGATGCGGGGTTGGCGTTGTAACAGTCCTCCAATATGAGGACGTCGCCGAGCTGCAAGGGTCGCATGCGCTGGCCCACCGGCTCGTAGCGCTGCAGCTGCCACGCCGCCGCCTCGGGGTCATCGCCGAGGACGCTTGCCACGGCCAGCGCGCCGAGGGCGTTGTCGACCATGTGGGCGCCGAGCGCTGGCAGGTCGACGGCGACGCGGCGGCCGAGGGCGTCTGCGACGAAGCGCTGGCGATGGCCGACGACGTGCACGGGCCCTGATAGGCCGACGTCAGCTCCAGCCGCAGCGCCAAAAGTGACGACGCGCTGGCCGCGCCGACGCAACTGGTCGAGGTAGGGCGCCAAGATCGGCAGTCCGGCGGGCGCGAAGGCGACGCCGTCAGGCGGCAGCGCCAATAGCAGCGCCGCCTTCTCCGCCGCCACGGCCTCGAGGGTGACCATGCGCTCGAGGTGCGCCTCGCCGACGCTGGTAATCAGGCCATGCTGCGGCTCGGCGATGCGGGCGAGCTCGGCGATCTCCCCAGGCTCGTTCATGCCCATCTCGACGACCGCCAGCTCGTGCGAGGGAGCCAGGGCGAAGAGGGTCTGCGGGACGCCGATGCGGTTGTTGTGGTTGGCGTATGTCGCGTGGACGGCGCCGAACGCAGACAACGCGAGCGCAGTCAGCTCCTTGGTCGAGGTCTTGCCATTGCTGCCGGTAATGCCGACAGCGACGCCGCCCCAGCGCAGCCGCGCCGCCCTTGCGAGGTCGCCGAGCGCGACCAGGCCATCGACGACCTCGACGACATAGGCGCCGAGCTCCTCCGCCAGCGCGAGGTGCGGAAGGGCACGCCCGGCCTCGACGATGACGCCGGCGGCGCCTCCGCGCAGGGCCGCCTCGACAAAGGTGTGGCCGTCGAAGCGCTCGCCGCGCAGGGCGATAAAGAGCGCCCCTGCCGACGAGGCGCGCGAGTCGCTGCTGACCGACGCTGCGGCGCGTTGGCCCGGGCAACAGAGCACGCCAGCCACGGTTGCCGCGACACCTTGGCCGCTGAGGTCGATCGAGACCTGAAGGTCGTGGGACGTAGTCGGCGTGCTCGCGGCGCTTGGCGGGTGGCTCGCCGTGAGGGTCTGGGCCGAGCTCGACGGCGCGCTGGGCGTCGCGAGCGCAGACGCAGTCCGCCCCTGCGGGGTCTCCGCTCGCCCGTAGGCCGTGCCACCCTCCGGCCGCCGCTGCCGCAACCAGTGGCCGAGGCGTTCGGCGTCGGAGAACTCGACGACCCGATCGGCCAGGGTCTGTGTCGTCTCGTGGCCCTTTCCTGCCACGACCAAGACGTCGCCAGCGCGGACCCCACCGACTGCCCGGCGAATGGCGACGTCGCGATCGACCTCGGCCAGCAGCAGCGCCGGCGTGGCGCACCCTGCGACGTTGGCGCCACCCGCAGTGGCCAGAACCGACGGGACGAGCTTTTCGGCGGATCGAGCGCCTGCCGCGCGGGCGCCTGCGCAGATCTGCTCGACGATGTCGGCCGGCGGCTCGCTGCGCGGGTTGTCAGACGTCACGATGACCACGTCGGCGCCGTTGGCGGCGATCGCGCCCATCTGGGGGCGCTTGCCGCGGTCACGATCGCCGCCGCAGCCAAAGACCACGAAAAGTCGACCGCCGGGCGCGCGGAGATCGCGGGTGGTCTGCAGCGTGCGCTGCAGAGCGTCTGGGCTGTGGGCATAGTCGACCAGCGCCAAGACGCCGACGTCGTTGGCCACCGGCTGCAGGCGGCCGGCTGGAGCGCGCAGGTTGGCGCTGCCCCGCTGCAAGGCCGAGTCGTCGACACCGCAGGCGGCGGCCAGAAGCGTCGCGGCGACGAGGTTCTCGGCGTTGTGGCGGCCAACCACCGGCGCCCGCAGCGAAAGGGGGGCGGCGCCGAGCCGGCAAAGGCGCAGCGAGACCCCGCCGCGGTCGCTGCGGACCGCAGTCGCATGCACGGTGGCGCCGTCGGCTGCGGCCAAGGTGAAGCCGGTCGCCAGCCCCTCGGCGACCAGCTGCGCCGCCGCGGAGTCGTCGGCGTTGGCATAGCAGCGCGCGACAGGCAGGCCGAAGTCGGTGAAGAGGCGACGCTTGGCCGCTGCATAGGCGCCCATGTCGCCGTGGTAATCGAGGTGATCGACGGTCAGGTTGGTATACGCCGCCGCCCGCAGCTGCGTGCCCGCCATGCGCTGCTGGTCGAGAGCGTGCGAGCTGGCCTCCAGCGCGACCAGCGCGAAGCCCTCATGGCGCAGCGCGGCGAGCCGTCGCTGGAGGTCGGCGCCGTCCGGCGTCGTCAGGCCACCGGGGCGCACGCCTTCAGGCGTCCAGAGGCCAAGCGTCCCGAGCGCGCAGGCGCGAATACCGGCGGCGGCGGCGAGCTGGGCGACAAAAACGGCCGTGGTGCTCTTGCCGTTGGTGCCGGTGACGGCGACCACGTCGAGCGCCTGCGAAGGGTGGCCGTGCACGGCCGCGGCCAACAGACCGATCGCGGGCCGCGCGGCGGCGACCTGGACGACGGGGAGCTTCAGCAGATCGGCCTTGGCGGCGACATCGGCCGCCAGGGCGTCGGTGACGATGGCGGCAGCGCCGGCGGCGGCTGCGGCCTCTGCGTAGGCCCAGCCGTCATTGCGCTCGCCGCGGACAGCGACGAAGACGGCGCCTGGCCCCACCGCCCGCGAGTCGCAGACGATGTCGGTCACGGCGGTCGAGGCGGCGGCGCCGGGCAACGCGGCGCGCAGGCCGAGCTGCGGGCCGACCGCCTCGACCAGCGCCGCCAGGGAGACAGGCTGGGTGCGGGTCACGGCGCCCCCCCGGCTACAGTCGGCGCCGCTTGTCCTGGCTTGGCGGGAGGCGCCGCTGGCGGCGGTACGGCGACCGAGACCTGCGACGAACGGCGGGCGAAGGAGACCTCGACCGCAGCGCCAGCGGCGATCTGGCTGCGGGCGGCGGGGCGCTGTGAGGCGGCGACGCCGCTGCCCACCACATGGAGCCGCAGCCCGACCTGCAGCAGCGCCGCGCGCGCCGCGACGATGGTGAGACCATGTAGATCTGGCACGTCGACGGCGATCTGCGCCTCGGGCGGCGGCGCCTCGACCTTCGGCGGTGGCGGTGGCGCCGCCTTGACCAGCGGCTGCGGCGCGATGGGGCGCGGCGCGCCAGCGACCAACGGCACCGGGCTCGCGCCGCTGCGCGGCG
>SXNM01000351.1 GCA_005777155.1 Pseudomonadota bacterium
CGCGGCTTGAGCCAGATGGTGTAGACCAGGACGTAGAAGGCGATCGTCAGCGCGCCGACGACGACGCCGAGCGGGTCGCCGGCGGCGCCGATGAGGCTGAGTCCGACCAGCGAGAGCACGCATCCAAAGGCCAGGGCCTCGTTCGGGTGGATGATCCCGCGCGGCAGCGGGCGCGTGCGGGTGCGGATCATCTTGGCGTCGAGGTCGCGCTCGATCCAGGCATTGAACACCGACGCCGCGCCAGCGATGGCGGCGATGCCCGCCAACAGGGTCAACGAGGTCGAGACGCTGGGCCAGCCACCCGGCAGCAGGCCGAGCATGGGCACGCCGGTAAAGAAGACCAGCGCGACGACGCTTGGCCGCGTCATCTCCCACAGGCCGCGCAGCCGCGTCCCCGGCGCCGCGCGCGCGGCCCCGTCCTCGCCGTCGCCACCGAGGAGGCGGGCGTCGAGCTGCAGCCGGGCGTCGCCGACGAGCGCGTCACCGACGAGCGCGTCGTTGACGCCGTGTGCGGCGGTCGGGGAGGAGGTGCGCTCCATGGCCTCGCTGGGCGGGGACGGCTGAGGAGCCGTCGACCGGGCAGAGTCGAGAGGACGCCGCAGGCACCTGCCCGCGGCGGGCGTTACTCTAGCCCAGAAGCGCCGCGTTGTCCAGGTTGCCCAAGCAACCGCGTCGCCCAGGCGCCGCGCCAAAGGTCAATGGACGTCCAGGCGCGGCAAGGTCAGCGCGACCTCCAGCATCGGCCGACCGGCGGCGGTCTCGGCGCCGCAGGGTTGCTGCAGCGCCAAGTGCCATGAGCCGTCGGCGTCGAACTGCATGGCGTCCATCAGCGAGGCGCTCACGTGGCTCGGCCAGTTCCAGCTCGGATGGCCGAACGGGGCCATCGACTGCACGGCGACGACCGCGGTCCACGGCGCCCGCAGCGTCGCCGGCGCGCCGTTGGCGTCGGGGAGGTTGGCGACGAGGCCATCTTCGTCGACGACCAGCGAGGTCGGCAGGCCGACCTGATGTGCGATGGCGACCACCGGCTGCTGGCGCAGGTTGGCGGGCGAGCGGACACGGAGGTCGGTGCGGTCAACGAGGACCATCAGCGGGCCCTGCTGCAGCGCCCAGTCTACGGCCTCGCGCGGCGTCAACGCAGGCGGCGGCTGCAGCAGCAGCGATGGTCGAGCCGGCGTCGCTGGCGCGATGGCGATGCACTCCAGGCGGGAGAGGGTGTCCCAGGTCGGCAGCGCCCGCTCCAAGGTCGTGCGGAGGCTCGGCGCGAGCTGTGGCGGCCAGCAGAAGCCGGTCTCCGCGTCGAAGGACTGCACGCCCCAGAGCGCGCCATAGGGGACGTGCATGTCCTCGATGGCCCCGCTCACGCCGACTTGCCGCCACGCCAACCCGACGTCGTCGATGCGGAGTTCCGCGGTGTCGGGCATCAGCAAGACGTTGTGGACGTCGCCCGCCATCGGCGGCGCCACCACGCGCAGCCCAGGGACCTGCATGTTGAGCCCGAGCCAACAGGGCAGGTTTCCGGCCCGCGCCCGCTCCACCGCCGCGCGCTTGGACGGCGCATTCGCAGGCAGGAGCGCCGCGACTGAGGCGTCGTCGCGGGGGAAATTCCAACTCGGCTGTGGCGGGGCCAGGCTCAGGGACGTCAGCAGCTGTTGGATGAGCAGGCCCGGGTTGTCGCCGAGCGCCGCCAAGCGCTGCGGGTTCAGGATGCCCGCCGGCTCGTGGTGCGGGCCGCAGCCGAGCAGCGCCAAACCGTGGTCGAGGCGGAGCGTCGCGGTGTGCTCTCCCCGCTCGGTGCCATAGCGGCACTGAACGTCGCCCCCGGTACGCGCCAGCGCGTCGCGATGCCAAGCGCCGACCAGCGGAGCGACGACGAGGTGCCCACGCGCGCCCGCAGGGAGGCCGGCGTGGACGGGGTCGTCGCCGTCGATGACCAATAGGACCGGCCCGTTCTGAAAGAGAGTCAGGATTTTGTCGCCAGCAATCATAGGGCCTCTCAGTGCAGAACTACGCCGCCTCCTTGAGCGCAAGCGATTTGCCAGCTTGCACCTCCCCGAGCCGTTTGCAATGCCCGCACCTCGTCGAGGACGGTGTTGACGGCGGCCGACCTGAGCGCATCGAAGGGCCACTGCGGCACCGTCTCTGAGATGGTCCCCTCGGTCGGCCGGGTCCGGTCGGCACAGCTCGGTCGGCACAGCTCGGTCGGCACAGCTCGGTCGGCAGGGACCACGAGGCCAAGACCCCGGCAGCGCGCGGCGAAGCTGCCGACGCGGGGTTGGGCGCCAAGGCTCGACGAGGGCGTCGGCATCGGCGACGCTGGGGCCAGCGCAGCGGGCGCCCAGCACGGGTGGCGGCGCCGAGGTGGACCATGCAGATGGGTGGGCTCATGACCAGGGGTGGCGCCTTCGCGGTGGCGCTGTGGCTGGCTCCTGCGTGCGGTGCGCTCAGCGGTGCCGACGCGGACGCCGGGGCCGGCGGTGGCACGCCCAGCGGCAGGGTAGAGGGCGACGCCGCGGTGGCCGATGCCGCGGCGGCGGACACCGGGTTCGACGGCGTTGGCAGCGGCGACTCGGCTGCGGAGACCGCCACGTCCGTCGCCACGAAGCCCGACTCCACCGACGACAGCGGCCCCAGCTGCGACTGCCCATCCCACCAGCAATGCGACGCTGGCGGCGCTTGCGTCCCGAAAGTCTGCAATACCGCCGCGGAGTGCAATGAATCCGGGGCGTCAAGCGCCGAGCCGTTCTACTGCCCCGATGGCAAGTGTCGCGCCTGGCAATGCGCCAATGACGCCCAGTGCGGCGCTGGCCGTAAATGCAACTCCTTGAACTACAAATGCTACGATGCGCCGAAGGGCTGCACGCTCGACACCCACTGTCTCGATGACGACGTCTGCAGCGACGACAGCTGCGACAAGGCGACGGGCGCCTGTACGCACAGCAAGCTGCAGGGCTGCTGCAACAGCGCGGCGGACTGTGACGACAAGAACCCGTGCACGACGGAGTCTTGCGGCGGCAGCGTCTGCGCCTGGAAGGACATCGCGGCCTGCTGCAGCCAAGACGCCGACTGCACCGACAGCGACGCCTGCACCGCCGACAGCTGCCTCAAGTCCGGCGGTCCGGCGGGCAAGTGCAAGCACCTCGCGGCCGCCGGGTGCTGCACCAAGGCCAACCAGTGCGACGACGGGGAGCCTGCGACCAGCGACAGCTGCGACGCCGCGAGCAAGGCTTGTGTCCATGGCCTCCCTGGTGCGCCGGTCTCCTGCAAGGCCAACGGCGATTGCGTCGCCGGCTGCGCAGCGGGCACCTGCGCCGGCGGCACCTGCTCCTACGCGCCCACGGTTGGCGCAGGCTGCTGCCAGCAGAGCGCCACATGCCCCCTCGGCGGCCAGTGCATGGCGCCGGTGTGTAGCGCCTGGCAATGCCAGACCGCCAAAGTGAGCGGCGCGGTCGGGCCGCACCTGAGCTACGACTTCGAACAGGGGCTGGACGGTTGGACCACCGAGAACGGCAACGCCACCGCAATCTTCCACCACAGCAAGGGCTGGGCAGCGCACGGACAAGGCGCCCTGCGCTACGGCGTGCCGGGCAAGGAGTCGATCGAGGGCGGCTTCCCCAATTCCGGGGCGGCGACGAGCCCGAGCTTCGTCGTGCCCAAGGGCGCCAAGGTGCGGGCCCTCGTCTTCTTTGACGGCGAGCCGGGCGCAGGCGTGCACTTGTTCGAGCTGCTCGCGGTGCTCGGGCCCGGCAACACGCAGCTGCTCTGGAGCAAGAACGGCAACTTGAAAGGCAACACCGGCGGCGCGTGGAAAGACCTCGCGGCGGACCTCTCCAGCCTCGCCGGCAAGACGATCTCGCTGCGCTGGCGCTTCGACGTCGCCGTCAACTTCCCGCAGGAGTTGGGCAAGGGCCTCTTCCTCGACGCCGTGGTGGTCGAGGCGCCTTGCCCCTAGGTGGCGAGCCGGCGCCCCCGAGCCCGCGCCAAGGCCCTCGACGGCTTCGGCGCCCGCGATCTTCTGTGAGGGCACGGCGTGACGGACTTCGCATCGCGCGCGGGGGGCGCTATCGTCGGGGTGGGCGCGCCGCGGAGCATCGCCGGTGCCGAGCGCGGCGCAGCCCGTGCACGACAGATAGCATGAGGGAGATCACAATGAGCGCTGGGAAAGTCGCAATGAGCGCTGGGAAAGTCGCAATGAGCGCTGGGAAAGTCGCAATGAGCGCTGGGAAAGTCGCAATGCGCGCTGGACTCTTCGGGGCGCTGCGCTTGGCTCTGCGTCGGGCGCTGCTCTCCGCGCGGTTCGCCGGCCTGGTCGGCCTGGTCGGCCTGGTCGGCGCCTGCGGCGGCGACGGCGAAGAGGTCAAGTCGACCGGGTACACCAACGTCGGCGACGTCCAAGAAGCCGGCGGTCTCGGCGGCGACGCCGACGCGGTGGAGCCGGAGGTCAGCGCTGATGCCGGCCCGGACACCGCCACAGCGCCCGAAGACGCTGACGTCGTTGACGCCGCACCAGAAGATGCCGCGAGCGGGACTGACGCCGCGGCGATCGACAGCGGCCCGCCCGACGCCGGCAGCGCGGACACAGCGCCGGCGGACACCGCACCAGTCGACACCGCCAACAGCCCTTGCGACCAGAAGGCCCAGGTATTCGCCCAGACGGCGCTCAAGGCCAAGGTCTGCAAGAGCGACCTCGACTGCTATGGGCCGCATCAGATGATCGAGGGTCTGGGGTGGCTCTTCGGCGGCCAGACCAAGGCCGGCTGCGCTTGCCCGACCTACTACAACGGCAACAGCGCCGAGGCGCAGGCGGTCCTCGACCTCGCCGCCGAGTACAACAAGGCCGGTTGCCCCGATACCTGCCCCAACGTCGACTGCGCGAGCCTGAAGGGCACGGTTGGCGCCTGCCAGCAGGGTAATTGCCAGGTGAAGTCGATGACATGCGGTGAGATGGAGGCCGCCGTCAAGGTCGCGGTCGCCGCTGGCCGGGCCTGCACCAAGGACGCCGATTGCTCGCCATTCGGGATGCAGGGCGAGCTGCCCTGTGGCTGCGCGGTCAACGTCAACATGGACAAGATGGCGCCGGGGCAGCCGATTTTCCTCTACGTCACCATGTTGGCGCAAGCGTACAACTTCCAAGAGTGCGCCAAGGGCGTGGTCTGCGCGTGCCCGGCGGTTGGTCCCGGCGTCTGCAAGGCGAACGTCTGCACCACCAAGTAGCGCCGCCGCCATCGCTGCGCCATCGCCGTGGCGCCTCCTAGCCAAGCGCACGCCGCCCGCTGGGCCGCCCACCCCGCTCCCAAGCGCGTCGCAGGGCGCCCCCGAGACCCTCGCCGGCGCCGGCTTGCCAGCGTGACCCGATTGCGGCGACCATCCACGCCCCCTCGCCGGCCCTCGCGTCGCAGCGAGGTCGGCGACCGCATCGCGTGGAGACAGCAATGGCGCGCAAAGATTTTCGACAGACGCTGCTCAGCGATGCCGACGCGCTGGAGACCCAAGACTGGCTCGACTCCATCGAGGCGGTGGTCCACCACAGCGGAATCGAGCGCGCTCACTTCCTGATCGGGCGCGTCCAAGAGCAGCTGCAGGCAGACGGCGCCCGGCTGCCCTACCTCGTGCGCTCGCCGTACATCAACACCATCCCGGTCGACAAGCAGCCGGCCTATCCGGGCGACGGCGCGATGGAGTGGCGCATCCGCAGCATCATCCGCTGGAACGCTGCGGTGATGGTCCACCGCGCCAACAGCCGCTACGACGGCCTCGGCGGCCACCTCTCGACCTACGCCTCGGCCGCGACCCTGTATGAGGTCGGTTTTCAGCACTTCTTCCGCTCGCCTTCGCACCCGAGCGGCGGCGACCACGTCTTCTTTCAGGGCCACTCGGCGCCGGGCGTGTACGCGCGCGCCTACCTGGAGGGCCGCCTGAGCGAGGCCCAGCTCGACGCCTTTCGCCGCGAGGCGCCAGGCAGCGGCGGCGTGTCGAGCTACCCGCACCCGCGCCTGATGCCCAACTTTTGGCAGTACAGCACCGTGTCGATGGGCCTCGGGCCGCTGGCCGCCATTTACCAAGCCCGTTTTGACCGCTATCTGCACGCCCGCGGCATCGCCGACACCAGCGAGCGCCGCGTCTGGGCCTTCCTCGGCGACGGCGAGACCGATGAGCCCGAGTCGCTCGGCTCGCTCTCCATCGCCGCCCGCGAAGGGCTCGACAACCTCATCTTCGTCGTCAACTGCA
>SXNM01000005.1 GCA_005777155.1 Pseudomonadota bacterium
CAGGAGCTGGCCGGCACCGCGACGCTGCTCTTCTACATGACCGCCGAGGCGCAAGAGGGCCGCGACGCCTTCGTCGAGAAGCGCAAGCCAGACTTTGGCCGCTTCGGCCGGGTGCCTTAGGGCATGACCACCGCTAGCGCCAGCCGCGCCGCCAGCGCCGCCCCCGCCGATGCCAGCAGACCCTCGCCGCTGCGGGCGTGGCTGTCGGCGCTGCGGCCGGCGACGCTCACGGTGGGCGCGGTGCCCGTCATCGTCGGCAGCGCGGTGGCGTTCGGCGAGGGCGGCTTCGACCTGTTGCCGGCGCTGCTCTGCCTCTCCGGCGCGCTGCTGCTGCAGATCGGCTGCAACCTCGTGAACGATGTCGAGGACTTTCGGCGGGGCGCCGACACCGCCGACCGCCTCGGTGCGCCACGGGCGGCGCAGCGGGGCTGGCTGACGCCGCAGGCGCTTCGGCGGGGCGCCGGCCTCACCTTCGCCCTCGCCGCTCTGGTCGGCGGTGCGCTCACCTGGCACGCCGGCTGGCCCGTGCTGGCCATCGGCGTCGCCGGCTTGCTCGCCGCCTACGCCTATACCGCAGGGCCTTGGCCGCTCGGCTACCTTGGCCTTGGCGACGCGCTGGTCCTGCTCTTTTTCGGTCCGGTCGCGGTCGTCGGCGCCGCCTACGCCCAGCTGGGCCAGGCGCCGGCGGTGGCGTGGTGGGCCGCGGCGCCCATCGGCGCTTTGGCGACCGCGGTGCTCGTCGTCAACAACCTGCGCGACCGCGTCGGCGACGCCCGGGCCGGCAAGCGCACGCTGGCGGTGCGCTTTGGCGCGACCGCGGCGCGCGGCGAGTACCTGGCGCTGGTCCTCAGCGCGCTGTTGACGCCCCTCGCTGCGTTGGCCGCCGGCGTCGTCGGGGCCCTGGCCCTGCTGCCGCTGCTGACGCTGCCGCTCGCGTGGCGCTGCGGGCGAGCCGTGTGGACCACCGACGGAGCGGACCTTAACCCCTGGCTCGGCGCGACGGCGCAGCTCCAGCTAGCGTTCGCTGGCCTGTGGGCGCTTGCGCTGGCGGCGCGATGAGCCACACCGTCGCCGCCGCACCTGCCGCAGACACCACGCCCGTGGTCGTCGTCGGCGCGACATTGCTGTCTTGGCGCGGCGCGCTGGTGCCGCCAGTGGTCAGCGCGAAGGGGCAGCGCGGCGCCCGCCGGGGCTGGTGGCTGCGCCTCGTCGACGACGCCGGGGCGGTCGGCTACGGCGAGGCGGCGCCGCTCCCCGGCTATGGCGGCGGCGCCAGGGCAAAGGTCGCGGCGACGCTGCAAGGGCTGGTGGGCGCCAGCGACGACGCGATCGTGGGCGCCCGCTTCGACGACGCGGCGGCCATCGCGGAGGCGGTCGCGCAGCGCCTGCTGCCGCCCGCTGCGGGCCACGCCGTGGAGCAAGCGCTGCTCGAGCTGCTGTCTCAGCGGCGCGGCGTCGCCGTCGCGACCCTGCTGGGCGCCGCGGCGTGGACCCTGGCGCCGGCGGCGCAGGCGTTGATCGGCGACATCGCCTCTGCCAGGGACGCCCTCGCCGCGGGGGCGATGGCGCTCAAGGTCAAGGTCGGCGGCCGGCCGCTGGCCGAGGATGTTGCGCGTGTCGCCGCCGTGGCCGCTGAGATCGCGGGGAGCGGGCGGCCCGTCGCGCTGCGGCTCGACGCCAACGGCGCCTATCTCCCCGCCGAGGCAGAGGCGGCCTGGGCCGCGCTGGCGCCGCTCGGCGTCGCCTGGATCGAGGAGCCGCTGCGCCAGCCGACGCCGGCGGCGCTGGCCCGCCTGCGACGCGGCGGCATGGGCGTCGCCGTCGACGAGTCTTGCCGCAGCCTCAGGGCGCTTGAGGCCTACTTGGCGGCAGACGCGGCGGACGCCGTGATCATCAAGCCGATGTGTGTCGGCGGCCTCGTCAACGCGGTCGCTATGGCGCGGCGGGCGAGGGCGCGGGGCCTCGCCGCGGTCGTCACCACCTGCCTCGACGGCCCGGTCGCTGAGGCGGCCGTGCTGGCGGTGGCCCGCGCTTCCGGAGAAGGCGTCGGCGTCGGCCTCGACCGCCATGTGCGCCTGCACAGGCCGGCACCGGCGCCAATGTCGCCCGGCGCCCTCGATCTGCCGCATCCTCTCGCCGCCGCTGCCCGAGCGCGGCCAGACGCCGTCGCGATCGTCGCCGACGACGCCGGCCCTGGCGCCACCACCATGCGCTACCAAGAGTTGGCCGACCGCGCCGCCAACTTCGCCGGCTGGCTGCGCGACCTCGGCGTCGGAGTGGGCGATCGCGTCGCCGTAATCGGCCCCTACGACGCGGCGCTGGTCACCGCGATCTTGGGCATCGGCTGGCGCGGCGCGGTCGCAGCCCCGCTGGCGACGCGGGCGACCTTGGCCGAGCGGGCTGCGGCGCTGGATGCGGTGGCGCCGGCGCTGGTGTTGGCGGCCGACGCCGTCGCGTTGCCGGCTGGGCCCTGGCGCGTGCGCACCCTGCCGACGCTGGCGAAAGAAGCGCCGGCCTTTGCGGCGGCTCCGGCGCCCGAGCCGTGGTGGCCGCTGATGGCGCCTCGCCTCGCTCTGCAGACCTCCGGCAGCGCTGGCAGGCCGCAGCTGGTGCTGCTCGACACCGCCCAGGTCGTGTTCTCGGCGCTCGGCAGCGCGCTCCGCCTCGGTCACCTGCCGAGCGACCGCTGGCTGGCCTGCCTGCCGCTGCACCACGTCGGCGGTCTGTCTATCGTCTTCCGCGCGATGGTCGCGGCGGTGACGATCGAGCTACACGCCGGCTTCGACGCGACGCGGGTGGCGGGGCGACTTGAGAGCGGTGAGGTGTCGCTGGTGTCGCTGGTGCCGGCCCAGCTGGCCCGCGTCCTCGACGCCAGACCGCCGAGGCCGCTGCCGCCGTCGCTGCGGGCGGTGCTGCTTGGCGGCGCGCCGGCCGACGAGGCGCTGCTCGCCCGGGCGGCGTCGCTCGGCCTGCCGCTCTGCCGCACCTGGGGCATGACCGAGGCGGGCTCGCAGATCGCCACCGCAGCGCCCGGCGAGATCGATGGCGGCGTCGGGGCACCGCTGGCCTTCGCCCGCGTCGAGGCCAGCGACGACGGTGCGCTCGTAGTGCGAGGGCCGATCGTCGCCGGCGGCCTGCTGGTCACCCACGACCGCGGCGAAGTCGACCGCGCCGGCAGCGTCCACGTCGAAGGCCGACGCGACCGGGTGCTGGTGCGCGGCGGCGTCAACGTGGCGCCCGAGCCCATCGAGCGTGCCCTGCGGCGGCACCCGAGCGTCGCCGACGCCCTGGTCGTCGGGCTACCGTCGGCCCGCCACGGCGAGGAACCCGCCGCTGCCATCGTGCTGCGCCCCGGCCACCCACTCGACAGCCTCGCCCTGCGCCAACACCTGGCAGCGACGCTGGCGCCATCGGCCTGGCCGACGCGCTACCTGGCGCTGGCAGCGCTGCCCACCTCGGCGCTCGGCAAGCCGCTGGCGGCGGCGGTGCGGGCGCTACTGCTCGGCGCTGAGCAGGCCGAGGCCGCGCAGGCCGGTGAGGAGCGCCTCCGGCGCGC
>SXNM01000352.1 GCA_005777155.1 Pseudomonadota bacterium
GCGAGGACATCCCGGCCCTGGCGCGGCACAGCCTTCGCAACGGCGGCTTCAACCGCGGCGCCGAGGGGCCACGCGTCAAGGGCATCGGCACCGCGGCGCTAGAGGCCCTGATGCGCTACGATTGGCCCGGCACCGTGCGTGAGCTGACCAACGTCGTCGAGCGGGCGTGCAGCTTTGCCGAGGGGGAGTTCATCCAGCTCGAGGACCTGCCCGACCACATCGCCGGCGTGCGGGTGGGCAAGCGGCGCAGCGAGTCGCAGGCCTCGCCGACTGAGCCGTTGCGTCCCTCCGCCGCCATGCAGATCGCGACGGACAAGTCCTTCAAGGACGCCAAAGAGGTCTGGCTGGCCACCTTCGAGAAGGAGTACCTGGCGAGCCTGCTCGACAAGCACTCGGGCAACCTTAGCCAGGCGGCGCGCGAGGCGGACGTCGATCGTAAGCATTTTCGACGACTTGCCCGCAAGTACGCGCTGGTGGCGGGGCCGGTGGGCGACGCCGACGGCGACGACGACTAGGTCATGGACGCGGTGCGCGGCAGCGATCGCTGGATCGATGGTGTCGTCGGCAGCCTGCTTGGCTGCGCGTCGCTCTGGGTGCTGCTCGTCACCGACCAGATGGGGTTTGTGCGCGACGAGGCCTTCTACTTCAATCACGCCGAGATCTATCAGGACTGGCAGGTCGAGGTTGAAGCAGGCGGCGAGCGGCGCGAAAAAGCGCTGCAGCGCGACGAGCTGCAACAGACCTGGCGCAACAACGCCGAACACCCGCCGCTGAACAAGCTGATGTTAGGCTGGAGCTGGCGGCTCTTTGGCCGAAAGCTCCGCGAAGTAAGTGTGTTTCGCCAAGGCACGGCCGAAGAGGGTGCGGTCGGTGTGCTGGTCGCCGACGTGCACGGGCTCGGGCCGGCGCAGGGGTTTGAGGTCGGCGCCGCCGTGCGACTGCTGCGGCCGCAGCGCGTCGGTGAGCCGCCAGACGTCGTGCCACGGGTCTTGGGCGCTGGGCGGGTGCTGCAGCGCGAGAAGCACCGCGCGCTGGTGGCGTTGGAGGAGCCGGCGGCGCTGGCGCAGGCGCTGAGTCCGACCGAGGCGACCGCTGTCGCTGACGTCGCCGCCATCGCCGTCGCCCTTCGGCGTGGCTGCGGCGCGGCCGGGCAGCCCGCCGATGATGGTGTGCTGCGACGGACCGGCTGCGAGCTGGTCGAGGCGCGTCCGACCTACTGGTTGTCCGAATCGCAGGCGATGCGCATGCCTGGGATGTTGTTCGGCGCGCTGCTGGTCAGCGTCTTGTATTGGTTCACGCGCGGCGCGCTGGGCGGGCGACCGCAGCTGACGCGGCCCTTCGCGCTGGTGGCCTCCGTCGGCTATCTCTGTCTGCCGCATGCGTTTTTTCATGCCCACCTCGCGGTCTTCGACACCACCATCTCGGCGCTGCTGATCATCACGACGCTCGCATACCACCAGAGCCTAGACAGCCGCCGATGGGCGGTGCTGGCGGCTTTGCTTTGGGGCTTGTCGTTGCTGGCGAAACACAATGCCTTCTTCCTGCCCGTGGCGTTGATCGGGCACTGGCTCTGGGACGCCATCGCCGAGGGGCGGATCCGTTGGCTGTGGCGGCCGGCGGCGGTTGGTGCAGGCTGGCGGGGGCGGCTCGCCGGCTGGTTGGCGCGGCCCCATTGGGCGGCCGTCCTCGCCGGCGTGGCCTTGGCCGGGCTCGCCGCACTCGGCGCTCCCCTGCTCGGCGCCGGCGCTGCGCTGCTGGTGCTCGCCGGCGGTCCTTGGCGCTTGCAGCTGCCGCCGTTGCCGCTCGCCTGGTTCTTGATGGTGCCGATCGGACTGCTCTTGCTCGTCATCGGCTGGCCGCTGCTCTGGCATGACACGCTCGACAACTTGTTCCGCTGGCTCGAGTTCCATCTGCATCACGAGCACTACATGCAGACCTACTTTGGCAAGGTGCTCGCCTATCCACCATTCCCTGTCGATCTGCCCTTTACGCTGACGGCGCTGACCTGGGCGCCGACGCTGCTCTTTGCCTTCGCCGTCGGCGCCCTGCTCCTGCTTGACGCCGCCCTGCGCCGGCACTACTCGCTCGCCCGCCAGATCGCCTCTCGGCTGTACCGACCGCAGCTGGCGGCGGATGCGCCCGAGGCGCTGGAGGGGCCGCGCTCCGTCACCACGCCGGTCGCCGATCCGCTCGACGGCGCCGACGTTGGTGCCCGCTCCCGCAGCCTCGATCGCCTGATGATCCTCAGCGCGCTGTGGCCGATCGTGCTCATCGCGCTGCCCTCGACACCGGTCTTTGGCGGCACCAAGCACTGGATGGCCGCCTACCCGGCGATGCTCTGGATCGGCGCTCGCGGCGCCCAGTGGCTCTGGGTCGCTGCTTGCCAGCCTTGGCTGCAGCGAGACGAGCCGGGACCGCGGCGGGCGGCGGCGCTGCTGAACTGGGCACTGGCCGCGCTGCTGCTGGTGCCAGCGGTGGCGACCACGGCCGAGTACCATCCGGTCGGCACCATGGCCTACAACGTCCTCATCGGCGGCGCTCCCGGCGCGGCGCACGTCGATTTACAGCGGCAATTCTGGGGACACCAGACGCGCGCTGGCCTCGAGACGGTCAACGCCCTGGCGCCGCCCGGCGCCCGCGTCTGGTTCCACAAGTGCGCGTGGGGCGCCTTTCAGATGTATGTGCGCGAGGGCTGGTTCCGCCGCGACCTCGTCTACAGCGGGACGCCCAACGACAGCACCTTCGGCTTTTACCATCACCAGTACGATCACGATGACTACGAGCTCGAGCTCTTCGACGCCTGGGGGCAGGTGGCTCCGGCGAAACAGTTCTCGATCCAGGGCGTTCCATACCTTTCGGTCTACCAGCGGCGTTCGGCGGCGGCGACTGGCTCGGCCGCGCCCGCGGCGGACGAGTCCGCACGTCGGCGCCGCGCCCCATCGTCGATTCGTGCCGAGAATTCCGGTCGCATGCCGTGAAGAGAGTGGCGCGCCACGGCGCCGACGCGCCGAGCCTCTTGATGGTGCAGACGCAGACGACACTTGCTGCGCCCTGGCAAGATCTGTATCCTCCTGCGGCCAGCGCGCCCAGACGTTGGTAAAAGGGCTTAAATTTACGCTAATTGCGACGCGCGGCCATCTTAGTCGCCGCCAATCTCATTGAGGTCTTCATGCAGCGCGCCTTTCATTGTCATTGGAACCTGATCTGGGGAGCGTTGATCGCCCTCGCCGCCGCGTGCGGCACCGAACCCGGCCAGGGCGGAACCGGCGTAGGCGTCGCTGGCACCGACACCGGCACCACCCTCGGTGAAGTCAGCGGCGACACAACGACCGGCGGCGACACAACGACCGGCGGCGACACGGCGACCGGCGGCGAGACCACAGGCACGGACGGCGACGCGACGACCGGCGACGACGGCAGCGAAACCACAGGCACGGACGGCGACGCGACGACCGGCGACGACGGCAGCGACACCACGGCACAGGACGGTGGCGGCGACGCTGGCTGCACGAGCGACAGCGACTGCTCAGGCCTGGAGCACGGCGTCTGTCAGGTGGCCAAGTGCAAGGTCGACACGGGCATCTGCTTCGTCGCCGAAGAGCCCGACGGCACCGTCTGCGACGACGGTGATCCGTGCACGGACGTCGGTGGCGTCTGCAAGGGCGCCAAGTGCACCGCCTCGCCGTTGACCTGCGACGACGGCAACCCATGTACCAGCGACACCTGCGACGCCGCCAACGGCTGCAAGAACACGGTCGGTGGCAGCAACACATCCTGCGACGACGGCAACGCCTGCACCAAGGCTGACGTCTGCGACGCCAATGGCGCGTGCGCCGGCGCGCAGGTGAGCTGCGAAGACGGCAACCCCTGCACCGCCGACAGCTGCGGCCCCAAGGTCGGTTGCGTCAACGCCGCGGCCGACGGCGCCTGCGACGACGGCGACGCCTGCACCGAGAAGGACGCCTGCGCCGCCAGCAAGTGCACGGGCAGCGCCAAAGTCTGCGACGACGGCAACCCTTGCACGAGCGTGGTCTGCGACACGAAGGACGGCTGCAAGTCGAGCCCGAAGAGTGGAGCCTGCGACGACGGCGACGCCTGCACCAAGGGGGACGTCTGCGACGACAAGGGTGGTTGCCTCAAGGGCGCCGTCATCGACTGCGACGACAAGAACCCCTGCACGGACGACAGCTGCGACGTGGCCAAGGGCTGCGTCAACGCGGCCAAGGTCGATGGCGAGGCGTGCGACGACGGCACCGCCTGCACCAAGAGCGACGCCTGCGCCGCCGGCAAGTGCGAGGCAAAGGCGGTCGACTGCGACGACAAGAACCCCTGCACCAAGGATACCTGCGACGCCGCCGCGGGTTGCGCCAACACCATCGACGACAGTGCTGGCTGTGATGACGAGGACCCATGCACCGGCAGCGACGCCTGCGCAGGCGGCAAGTGCAGCGGCAAGCCCATCGTCAACTGCGAAGACAACAACCCCTGCACCGAGGACGGCTGCGATCCTGCCACCAAGGCCTGCAAGAAAACCTTCAACACCATCGCCTGCGACGACAACTCGCTGTGCACCGCCGGCGACGCCTGCAAGGCCGGAAAGTGCGAGGGCGGCGTCGCCATCAGCTGCGACGACAAGAACCCATGCACGACCGACAGTTGCGCCACCACGACCGGCAGCTGCGCCAATGTGGCCAACAGCGAGGCGTGCGACGACGGCGACGCCTGCACCCAGAAGGACGCCTGCGCTGCAAGCAAGTGCAAGGGCACCCCGTTGAACTGCAATGACAACAATCCATGCACCGACGACTCGTGCGACGTCAAGACCGGCGACTGCAGCAAGGTCAGCGTGTCAGACGGCCAGGTGTGCGAGGACGGCTCGCTCTGCACCGCCAAAGACGCCTGCAAGGGCGGCGTCTGCAAGGGCGTCGTCCTCGGCACGGAGGGCATCCCCGGCTGCGACGACGGCAACCCCTGCACGACCGACAGCTGCGACCCCGCCAAGGGCTGCGGCGAGGTGGCGAATAAGGCGTCGTGCGAGGACGGTGACGCCTGCACCGTCGGCGACGTCTGCGCCAACAGCCAGTGCACCGCCGGTAAGGCCAAGAAGGACTGCGACGACGGCAATGCCTGCACCGACGACGTCTGCGACAAGGTCAAAGGCTGCGTCTCGCTCAACGTGCCCAAGGCGTGCGACGACGGCGACAAGTGCACCAAGGACGACATCTGCACCGACGGCAAGTGCATCGGCGGCGGCTCGGTCAGCTGCGCCGACAGCAACGTCTGTACGACCGACAAGTGCGACCCAAAGACAGGTTGTGTCAGCACCCCGAGCAGCCTCAAGTGCAGCGACGGCAGCATCTGCACAGTCGATGACCAATGCAAGGCCGGCAAGTGCAACCCCGGGGTCGCCGTAAAGTGCGACGATGGCAACCCGTGCTCCATCGATAGCTGCGACCCCAAGACCGGCTGCAAGGTCAGCAACAGCCCGATCATGCAGGCCTGCGACGACACCAACAGCTGTACGAGCGGCGACGCTTGCGACGGCAAGGGCAAGTGCGTCGGCGTAGGCAAGGACTGCAACGACGGCCAGGTATGCACGGTCGACAGCTGCGCTAACAACGTCTGCGCCAACAAGCCGGCGGCCGCCGGCGCGGCCTGCGGCGACGGCAACACCTGCACACAGAAGGACGGCTGCGACGGCGCCGGCAAATGCGTCGGCAGCGACCCCACCAAGTGCGATGACACCAACCCGTGCACCGACGACGTCTGCGTCAACGGCCAGGGCTGCAAGGCCACGGCCAACACCGCCAAGTGCGAAGACGGCATTTACTGCACCGAGAACGACGTCTGCGCCAGCTCGAAGTGCACCAGCGGCAAGCCGAAGGTGTGTGACGACGGCAACAGCTGCACCGCGGACCTTTGCGATGAGACGGGCTCCAAGTGCGCGACGTTCCCGAAGCTGCTAAACACCGTCTGCAATGACGGCAACCTCTGCACCGTCGGCGACAAGTGCAATGACAAGGCCAGCTGCGCAGCGAAAGCCACCGTATGCGACGACGGCAATCCTTGCACGAGCGACTCCTGCGACACCAAGACCGGCAAGTGCGCCTTCACCGTCAGCACCACATGTGCCCTGCGGATAGTCCCCGACATCGAGCCCATCACCTACCTGGACGGAGACTGGCACCTGACCAACAGCGACGCCAAAGTGAAGTGGCAGGCTGATGCCACGCCAGAGCCCGGAGGCGTCAACGGCGGCTACTCGCTGAACTTCAACAATGGCGTGAACTACGACGCCGGCAAGGCGGTCAGCGGCACCGCGCTGACCAAGTACTTCTACGACGCCAGCAAGGTGACAGGCTCCATGACCTTGGCGTTCTACTCGTACCACGGCGTCGAGAAAAGCGACTTCGACAAGCGCTACGTCGAGATCTCGACCGACGGATTCGTAACCGTGGCGCAGACGGTCCAACTCGACAACTACCTCCACCACTCTGTCTGGTGGCTCGAGACCATCGACCTCAGCAACTTCAAAGGCAAGAAGTTCCAGGTGCGCTTCCGCTTCGACTCCGTTGACGACGCAATGAACGGAGGCAAGGGTTGGTTCATCGACGTTGTCTCTGTCTATGCCGGTGGGGTCGTCAAGGTCGGCGACAGCAGCGCCTGGACCGAGCCGTTTGCGGCGAGCAACAGCGCGGGTTGGACGTTCATCTTGGTGAAACACAGCAACTCGGCGTGGGGCATCGACAGCACCCCTGCGGCCCCCGGCGGCTATGACGGCACGAGCCTCAACTTCAACAACGGCGTGGACTTCGCGCCCACCGCGCCCAGCAAGGCCAGCGCCGTGGGCTGGGCGCTTTCACCGGTCATCGACCTCACAGCGGTGAAGAACGTCAACGTGACGCTGCTCTTTAAGTCCTGGTACCAGGGTGAGGCCCTGAACAGCGTCGACAAGCGCACGGTCGAGGTCTCGGCGTTGGGCTTCGGCGGTACGTCCGACGATACCGTGGTGCAGATCGACAACGCCCTCAACCGTCAGAACGGTTGGAACTGGGAGTGGGTCGACCTGACGAAGTTCAAGGGCAAGAAGGTGCGCCTGCGCTTTGGTTTCGACTCGGTCAACGATATCAACAACGCTGGAAAAGGCTGGTTTATCGATGACTTGCGTCTCGACACGGCGCCGCAGCCCATCCTCGGCGACATGATCACGACCGGCGGCGCCGGCAACTGGACGCTGAACAACAGCCAGCTTCTGGCAGGCTGGGCCGTCGACGCTACAGGCATCGCGCCGTTGTCGCCGGACGCCAGCTTGAACTTCAACTGGCTCGGCAGCGACGGCAAGTACAACTTCGCTTGCCCAGCCGGCAAATCGTTGGTGGTTGGCAAGGCATCGAGCAAGAATGTGATGCTTCCCAAAGACCTCAACGCCGGCGCTGTCCTCAAGCTGACTTTCGACGCGCTCCTCGATGTCGAGGCCATCGCCGAGTACGACATTCTCAGCGTCGAGGTGCGGGCGGCCTCCCCTCTGACGCAGCAGAAATACACGGTGCCGAAGAGCGGCCTCGGCAAGTGGGCGCCGGTCGAGATAGACATCACCGGCTTCAAGAGCCTTGTCTTCAATGTGATCTTTACGTTCGACTCCAAGGACTGCCAAGACAACGAGGGCAAGGGCGTCGCGATCGACAACGTGATGATCCGCGCCAGCAAGTAGCGCGCGCTCCGCTGGTTCGCCGGGACGCCCGGGCTGCATCGCTGACGCAGCCCGGGCATCCTGCTATCGTGGCTAGGTGGTCGTCAGCCGCCGAGCTTGCTGGGTCATCGTGTCGTCGTTGGCCTCGGTCATCGGCTGCAGTGACGTCGACGAGCTCGTTCGGCCGCTGGGCTTTGAACCCGGCCACGCCGGCGCTGTCACCGACATCGGCGTTGAAGACGTCGACGGCGCAGCACGCCCAGGCCGCGACGGTGACGGTGCGGCCGAGGTCAGCGGCGAGCCTCACCCCGACGCTGCCGTCGGCGCTGGCGCAGGCGATTCAGCGCTCGCCGATGACGTCGGCGATGGCGCCGGCGAAGTCTCGGCGGACGCCTCCCTCGCCGACGCCGCGCCTGACCATGCTGACGGCGCCGGTAGCGGCGGCGATGGCGGCTCGTCCGACGACGGCGGCGACGGCACGGGGGCCGTGGGCGCTGATTCGTTGGGTCCTGCCGACGCCGCGCTCGACGATGGCGAAGGTGTAGACGGCCAGGAGGCAACGGCCGACGACCTTGGCGCTGACGCCGGCGACGGCGGCGACGAGGCAGAGGACGCCGGGCCCGCCGACGCGCCCTTCGCCGACGCGTCGCAAGACGCCGCACCATCGGACGCGCCGCCATCGGACGCGCCGCCATCGGACGCGCCGCCACCGGACGCGCCGCCATCGGACGCGAGCGCCGCCGACGTCCCGAGCGCCGACATCGTCGCCGACATCGCCGCCGACCCCAAAGTCTGCCCCTACGGGCTCGTGCCCAAGCAGCTGGGTTGCCGGCAGCTCGGGCCCTGTGCCGGCAAAGTGGCGGTAGCGTGCAACGGGCAGCAGGCGATCTGCGACTACGGCGCCGTGGCTGGGTTTGAGCCCTATGAGCTCTCCTGCGATGGCATCGACAACGACTGCAACGGCAAGACCGACGACGAGCTCAGCAAGCCGGCCGCCCAGAGCTGGGGAGTGAAGGGGGTCTGCGTTCTCGCGGTCAAGGTCTGTCACGGCGCGGCGGGCTGGCAGGAGCCTGTGGCCGCAGAGGTCAAGGGCTTTGAGGCGGCAGAGGTCAGCTGCGATGGGCTCGACAACGACTGTGACGGTCAGACCGACAGCAGCCTCGCCGGGACGGTCGTCGGCGCTGGCGCGGTCGGTGTCTGTGCCAGCGCCAAGCAGACCTGCGTCAAGGGTAGCTGGCAGCTACAGAAGCCTAGCGAGATCAAAGGATTTGAGGCGGTCGAGATCAGCTGCGACGGCAAAGACAACGACTGCGATGGCGCCACCGACGAAGGAGCTGTGCCCTCGGGACCGATGCCCTTTGTCCCGCTCAACGCTGGGGTCTGCGCCAACGCACCGCCGCTCTGTGTCGGCGGGGCCTGGGCGCCACCCGACTACGCCGCGTTCACCGCTTCGCTGCCGGGCACAGTCACGTCCACCTACGAGCTCGTCGAGTCGCGCTGCGACGGTCTCGACAATGACTGCGACGGCCTCACCGATGAGCAGCTCAAGGGTCCGCCCGCAGCCAAGCAGGCGGGGCTCTGCGCCGGGCTCACGACCCTCTGTTACGGCGCAATTGGCTTTGGTGAGCCCAACTATCTCGCCGTGCCCGGCTTCCACGCGTCACCCGAGGTCCTCTGCGACGGCGTCGACAACGACTGCGATGGCGCGACGGACGAGGACGCGGCATGCCCTGTCTGGCAGCGCGGCGGCGGTGGCAGCGGACGCCTGTCGGTCAGCCTCGAAGGCGACCGCCTGGTGGTGGCGCACCGCACCGGCTGGGCGCTCGTCGACGCCGCCAGCGGCGGCGCGTGGCTGCACCGCTTCGACCACGCTGGAGAAGTCGACGACGTCGTAATCGCCCCGAACGGCGGCGCGGTCGCCAGCGTCGGACTCGACGATGTGCTGCGCGTGGTCCAGATCGTGAAGGGCGCCGCGGGTGGGCTGGTGGCCAAGCCATGGCTCGCCATCGACGCGCCTGGGCAGCGCTGGCGCCGCGTCATGTTCGACAGCGGCGGGGTGCGCCTGGCGATCGGCGACGCGAGCGGCACGGTGCGCCTGTATTCTTTACCGCTGCAGCAGCAGCTGGCGCTGTTTTTCGGCCACCAGGCGCCCATCAGCGCGCTGGCGTTTGGGCGGGTTGCCGGCGAGCTCGACAAGGCGATCTACAGCGGCGACGACAAGGGACGGCTCCGCCGGTGGGCTTTGCCGGGCGGCGAGGGCGTCCAGTTCACAGACGCCGGCGCCGGGGTCGTCGACCTCGCAACGTCGGCCACGCAGACCGCTCTGCTGGTGGCGCGTGTGGAAGGCACGGTGCAGATCCACGCCCTCCCCGCCGGCCAAGTGCTCGCGAGCGCCTCGGTGGGCAGCGCGGCGGCCTGCCTGTGGCTCGGCGACAGCGGCGCACTCATCGCTCGCGCTGACGGCTCGCTGGTGCGGCTTGCTTCGCTCGATCCCGCCAAGAATGCCCTGCAGGTCGTGGCGCAAGTGCCCAAGCCCGCGGCCTGGCTACCCGGCGAGGACGCTGCAGGCCTCGGGCTCGGTGGAGTAGGCAGCAACGGCGGGGTGTGGCAAGGCAGCCGTCAGGGGCCGGCGCTGCGGCGCGCCTTGCCTGCGCCCGGGTTGGCGGTGGCGGCGATCCTCGGGTACGCCGTGGACGCCAGCCGAGGCGCCGTCGCCGCGCTCAGCGCATCCCCTCCGCTTGGGCTCCTCGTCTCGGCGCAGGGCGATGGCCGTGCCTGGCTGCGCGACGCCAAAGACGGCGCGCCTGCGCTGGCGCTCGAAGGCCACGGTCAGCCGCTGGTGGCCAGCGCCTTGCGCCAAACCAGCGCCAAGCCGCCCAGCGCGGGCGTGCTGGCCCCGAGCCTAGCGACCGGTGGCAAGGACGGTTCTACTCGCCTGTGGTTGCTGCAGGCAAAGGCCGGGACAGCGCCGGGACTCAAGGGCTGGTCGGCAGAGAACGTCAAGACCTTCGGCGCCGGTGTGGGCTGGCCCTTGGCCCTCGCGTTCGCCGTTGACGGCGCTTCGCTCTGGGTCGGCGCCAGCGGTGGCCTGCGCGCGGTCGTTGGCACCGGCACTGCGCAGGAGCTCGGCGCCGCCACAATGGTCTTTGGGCTTGGCCTCGCAGAGTCCGCGGCGGCGCTCGACGTCACCGTCGATGGCCGGGTCGCGGTCGGGCTGCTCGGCGGCGCCGTGGCAGTGCGGCTCATCGCCTCGGGCAGCGGCGCGGTGTTGGCGGAAGCCAAGGGACTCGAAGCGAGCGTCCGTGCCCTGCGTTTCGCGCCCGACGGCACCTGGCTGGCGGTCAGCGGTGGCAGCGCTCGGCTGCAGGTGCTCGACGGCAAGAGCCTCCAAGTGCTCCAGCTGATTCCTGGTCACATCGCCGAGGTTACGGCCCTCGAGGTCTCGGCAGATGGTCAGCGGCTGCTCTCGGGCGACGCCAGCGGCAAGGTCCGTCTCTGGCAGCGCGCCGTCGCCGGCAAGCACAGCCTCCTCGCCGTCCTGACGCGGCACTGCCCGGCGCCCTGCAGCGGCGTCGGCGTTGGGGCATTGCGCTTCCTCGACGCCGCCGGCACGACCTTTGTCAGCGGCGCCGCAGACGGCGCCCTCGTCGGCTGGCGGCATCCGTAGTCAGCGTGGTACAAAGAGGGCACTGGCGGCGGGTCTGCGCGAGGTCGTGGCCGCAGCGCTGAACCGACGTGCGGAGGCCAAGTGCCATGAGTGTTGCGGCGTTGACAGTCCCGCTTGAGGCCCTAATCGAGGCCCATCGGCCCCTCATGGGCCGTCCGCTCCCCATCAAGCTGCGCATCGCGCGCGGCATGCTGCCCGCGTCGGCCGAAGACATCGTCCCAACGATCGCATATTTGGTGCACAGCGCTGAGCCAGAGCTGCGCGAGGCGGCCATCGAGACGCTGTCTTCGTTGCCTGCCGAGTCCATGAGCGAGGTGTTGCGCGCCAAGCTGCACCCCGCCGTCATCGACACCGTCGCCCGCGTCCTGGGCAGTGAGCACACCGCGCTGCCAGAGGTTGTCGTCAACCGCGCCACCGCGGACGGGACCTTCATCTACCTCGCGGTGCACTCCGGCGCCGCCGTCTGCAGCGAAATCGCCCGCAACACGGTCCGTTGCCTCGCCGAGCCCACGATCATCGAGGCGCTGTTCTTCAACCCGCGCACGCCGCCAGGCCAGATCCAGAACTTGCTGGAATTCGCCGTCCGCGAAGGTGCGCCGCTCGACCACATCCCAGGCTATATCGAGATGCGCGCCGCCATCTTGGGCGAGCGTGGGGCTGAGGACGAAGGCAAGGCAGGGCTCTCCGAGCTGGAGTTCTTGACGGCGCTGCAGCTCGCCGGCGTCAAGCAGTCGCTGACCGAAGAAGAGATGGCTATGGTCGAGCAGGGCAAGGAGCCGCCGGACGACCACTCTACGACGAGCCTGCAGGCGCTCATCATGAAGATGTCGGTGTCGCAGAAGATCCGCCTTGCCCTGGTCGGCGACGCAAACGCGCGCAAGCTCCTCGTCCGCGATCCCAAAAAGATGGTCTCGCTCGCGGTCCTGAAGTCGCCGCGACTCACGGATGGCGAGGTGCGGATGTTCTGCAGCAACAAGGCGCTGGCAGAGGAGATCTTCGTCCAGATCGGGCGCAACAAGAGCTGGACGCGCGACTATAGCATCCGTCGGGCCTTGATCCTAAACCCAAAGTGCCCGATGCCGCTCGCCTTGGGATTCCTCCGCACTCTGTCGATGAAAGACATGAAAGACGTCAGCAAGAGCCGTGAGGTCTCGGGCGTCATCGCCCGCGCCGCCAAGCGGGTCATCGACCAGGTCGAAGAGGCCAAACGCCGCGGGTAGGCAGACCACCGCCCCACCGAGGAGCCCGCTCCATGGTCAACCGACAACTCGCCCAACGCCTTCTCGACGCCGCTGGCTGGCGGGCGCGCCTCGACGCGCCGATCCCGGATCGCTGCGTCGTGCTGGGCGAGCCCCACACCAGCAACTGGGACGGCTGGTACGCGGTCCTCGGCATGGGCGCGCTCGGCGTCGACCTGCGCTGGATGATCAAGGCCGAAGCCAACAAGTGGCCGGTCGGACCGCTCTTGCATCGGCTCGGCGCGGTGTTCATCGAACGAGGCAAGGGCGGCGCGGTGCAGACGGCGATCTATCAGTTCGCCGCCGACCCCGGTCCGTTGCGTCTGGCGCTGGCGCCTTCGGGCACTCGCAAGCGCACAGATCATTGGCGGACGGGCTTCTTGCGCATCGCCCGCGCCGCCCAGGTCCCGCTCGTGCTCGCCTATGTCGACTATGGCCGCCGCGAGATTGGGTTTGGCCCCACGCTCGACGCTACGCTCCCAGACGCCGAGCTTCGCCAACAAATGGCCCGTTTCTACGCCGGCAAGGTGGCTTGCAAGCCAGACCAAGCGAGCACAGTCGACTGGTCCGGGGCGACTTCCACCGACTGACGCCGCACGTGTCGCAGGCCTCGGGCACCGCTCTACTCGGCTACCGGGGCGTCGAATGAGCCGTCCTGCACAGCAAGCTCGACGATCTCGGCCTCCGTCAGCTCGCCGCGGCAGCCGTCGGCCTCAAACGCCGTACCCTGGATGCAGGTCCGTGGGTTCCACGACAGCACCGCGAAGCCAGAGCCGCCCTGCGCTAGGTAGTCGTTGACGACGACCCGGTACTGGCCGTCGGGCTGCAGCGGGCGGTCGCCGACCATGGCCTCGATGACCCGCTGTCCGCGGCGCACGATGGCGTGCGGGCGCCCCTGCTCAAGGCGATACTCGACGTGTGGGTTGCTGGCCTGGCAACGAAAGCGCACACCGTAGGCCTCCAACCGCTCGCCAGCGGCGCCCCGGCGGCCGTCGGAGCACGCGTGTTCGAGCACGTCGCGCAGCGCCTCGCCGCTGAGGGCGACGATGACCAGGCGGTTCCCGAAGGGGTGGATGGCCTTGATCTCGAAGTTGGTGACCGGTCCGGGCGGGTAGGTGGTGCCGGTCCGTAAGCCACCGGCGTTGATCATGGCGCCGTCGATGGGTTTGCCCTCGGCGTTGCGTGCGCCGGCGTAGCGCCAGAGGGCCCTGGCGACGCGGCGGCCGTACACGCGGCGGCCGGGACCCCGCAGCTCCCAGGGCACCGATCGTGTGCCGACGACGACCTCTTTGGCGAAGTCGGCCCGCAGCGCCTCGACCCTAGCCGCGATGGTGGCGTCCTGGGGCAGGGAGTCGTCGATCGGCTGGACGCGCCACGACGAGCGCTCGCTGTCGACGCCGCCGGCCACCCCAAGCACCAACTCCAGCTGGCCGAGGTGCGAGAAGCGCTCGCCCGACTGCACGATGGTGGTGCGCCCGACGCGACGCCACGTCTTCATCAGGGTGTGGGAGTGGCCGCCGAGGATGACATCGATGTCTGGCACACTGCGCGCCAACTCCACGTCGTGCTCGAGCCCAAGGTGGGTGATGGCGACGATCGCTTCGGCGCCGAGGCCACGCAGGCGGGCGATGGCGCGCCGCGCCGCAGGCGCTACGGGGTCGTCGGGGTCGCTGAAGCGGGTGTCGCCGAACTGGCTGATGGTGCGGGTCTGCGGCGTCAGCAGGCCGAGGAATCCCACCCTGATGCCGCCGCATTCTCGGACCACATGCTCGTCCCACAGCTTGCCGTCGCGGTTGTCCAAGGTCGGGCTGTCGCGCGCGAGGTTGCTGACCACGAGGCGGTAGCGCCGCAGGCCGAGCAGCGCCTGCTTGAGGACCTCGGGTCCAGCATCGAACTCGTGGTTGCCGAGCGTGCCGAGGTCGTAGCCGGCGGCGTCGTAGACCAGCCACGCCTCCTTGGCGGCGCGGGCGCGGTCCTTGTCGACGCGATCCATGTAGCGGCCTTGCAGCACGTCACCGGCGCTGATCAGCAGCACGCCGCCTGGTCGGTCGGCGAGCAGCGCCCTCTTGCGGGCCGCGATGCGCGAGATGGTGCCGAGGTACTGCGGCGGGTCGATTCCGAGGCGCGCGCCGTCAAAGTGCGCCTCGCTGTCGTTGGTCATCAGCAGCGTACAGCGGCGCTCGTCGCCTCCGCCTCGCACCACCCGCAAGGCGCCTGCACAGCCGGCCTGCACCAGCGCGACACACCCCAGGCATAGCGCCCACGCCACCCGCCAGCGCGCCGGGCGCAGATCACGGCGCGTCGTCGGGCGCGGCCTCATCCCGCGGGCCGAGCCTTGCCAACGCGGGCGGCGGGGCCGAGCCCAGCGCGGGTGCGCCGTTGCAGCAGCTCGGCGACGTCCACCTCGGGGAGGGTGCGCAGCTTGCCGAGCGGCAGGGCGCGGAGGGCGATCTCGGCCAGATGCTCGACCAGCTCGAGGCGGAGCAGGGCCGTCTCGACGTCGTCGCCGCAGGTCAGCACGCCGTGGTGTTCCAGCGTCACGACGTCGAACGCGGCGGCAGCCTCGCGCAGCGCCGCTTCTTGGCTCGCGGCGCCCGGCAACGCGTAGCGCAGCATCGGGATGCGATCGCCGAGCGACACGATCGCTTCGGCCAAAATCTTCGGCTCGACCTCGATGCCGGCCACGGCCAGCGCCGTCGCCGCCGGCGGGTGGGCGTGAATCACCGCCTGGACGTCGGGCCGTATCGCAAAAATCGCCTTGTGCAGCGCCCACTCCGAGAAGGGCTTGCGCGCGCCTTGCACCACCTTGCCGCCGCCGTCGACGACGATGAGATCGTGCTCGCCGATGAGGCGCTTGGACATCGCCGTCGGCGTCATCAGGAAGCGGCCTGCCGCTAGGCGCAGCGAGGCGTTGCCGTCGTGGTTCGCCACCCAACCGCGGCGGTGCAGCTCGTGGCTGGCGTCACAGAGGTCGCGGCGGAGCTGCGCCAGCGATGTGTCTACTGCCCCGACGCCATGGCGGCGATGCAGCGCCTCGGTGCGCGGCGGGCGCTCACTCATGCCGCCGCCGCCTTGCTGCGGCTCTTGTTGGCGCGACCGCCACCACGGCCCTCCGCCGGTGCAGCGGCCGCCGCTGACAGGGCGTCTGGGGCGGTGCGCTCAACCATGTCGACGACGCCGACGATGAGCGCCTGAATCGGGCTCTTGTCGTCGCCGAGGACCTGACGGATGCCGTTGCCCTCACGCATCACCACGACGAGGTCGCCTGGGCCGGCCTGGGCGTGATCGACCGCCAACAACTCAGGGCCTACTGCCTGTTGGCCATCGAGCTCGACCGGCTGCACCACAAAAACCGTCAGCCCGGCCAACCGTGGGTGCTTGACGGTCGAGACCACCGGGCCGTGAACCCGTGCCAGGATCATGCCGCCCCCTTGGCGCCGTACGCCGGCCCATCCCAGCGGCCATCGACCGCCGGTGCTTCACCGTCGACCGAGTCGACGATGGCGACGATCGCGGCGTCCACCGGCACGAAAGGCTCGGGCATGGCCAGCGCAGCCTCACGCGACTGCGTCAGGTGCACGAGGTCGCCGACCCCGGCCTGCGTGGTGTCGGCGGCGCAGAACGGCGACCCGACGTCCTTGCCGCTGGCGTCGACCTGGACCACCCAGAGCAGGCGAATGCCTTCCAACCCTTCGGCCTTGCGCGTCGCGACCACGCTACCGATGACCCGCGCGAGCTGCATCACGCGCCCCCTTTCTTGTCCGAGGCGTCGGCCTTCTGACCGCGCCGGAGCTTCAGCACGATGCGCGCCGCGGCCTCAAGCGCTGCTTTGTCGCCGCGGCCTCGGCCCATGAGCAGGCCGCGCTGCAGCGCATCGATCGCCTTGGCGCGATCGCCGATCTGCACCAGCGCCGCGCCGTGATTGATGTGGGTGGTCCAATCCGCGCGTGGGTTCTGCGCCGCGATGGCGAACACCTCGGCGGCGCGGTCGGGGCGGCCGACGCCGAGCCACGCGATGCCGAGCGACTCTTGCAGGCCGACGTCGTCGGGGCTGAACTTGAGCCCTTCGTTGAGCACATCGAGCGCGGCCTTGTTGGCGCCCACGTCGCTGTAGAGGTCCGACAGCAGCAGGTAGGCCGGAGCGTGTCCGGGATCGCCAGCGATGGCGGCGCGCAAGGCCTTGTCCTGGCTGTCGCGGTCGCCGGCGCGGGCTGCGATGCGGGCGACAAGGGTGTGGCCGTCCGGGTGGCTAGCGTCCAGCGCCAGCAGCGACTTCAGGGCCTGCATGGCGCCCGTGTCGTCGCGACGGGCGTAGCGAGCGCGGGCCAAGTCGAGGTGAGCCGCCGGCCGCAAGGGGTCGCGCTGCAGCGACAGTGTCAGCAGCCGCTCGGCGCCCTCGGCGTCGCCGTCATGCAGCGCCAGCGAGCCGAGGTAGTAGGCTGCGTCCGGGTCGCCGGGATCCAGCGCCTGCACCCGCAGCAGCTTGCCGCGCGCCTGGGTCGAGTTGCCGCTCTCGAGCGCCACGACGGCGTCGTTGATCAGCTCAACGATCTCGCGCTCTTGACGATTGCAGCCGGCGAGCGCCAGGCCGATTCCAAGCAGCGCGAGCGCGGCCAACCACCGACGCCTCAGCGTGGCCGCGCGCAGGCCCTCGCTCTCGGTCGTGCTCGCCGCCATGGCACTCCGCATCTCGCGCTGAGATTCAAGCTACTTGGAAGAGAAGCGGAACGGGTAGACCACCGTGGTGCTCGCGCCCGTGCTGGCCTGGGGGAAGCGCCACGCCTTCACGTTGGTCAAGACGCACTCTTCGACCGACGAGTTGCCGATACTCGAGTTCTCGACCTTCGCGGCGCCGATGGAGCCGGTCGGCTGGATCAGGAACTTCACGGTGATGCTGCCCTCAAGCTCCGGGTTCGCCTGCAAGCCCTTCTGATAGCAGGCCTTGATCGCGCCCATCTTGCGGCGGATGTAGTCCTGGATCACCTTCGCCGGCAGCTCGCCCGAGACGTTGCTGACCTTGCCCTGCAGCTTGATGACGTCCTGCTTGCGCTCTTTGACGTCCATCTTGACGTCCTTGCCGGCCGCGGTGTCCTTCTCCAGGTCGGCGTGGGCCACCTTCTTCTGCGTCGACTCCGAGCTGCCGACCTGGGTCTTGGGTCCACCGCCGCCCATCAACTTGCTACCCTGGCCGTCGGGGTCGGCGAGCACAGTCGGGCCCGCTTGCCCTTGCGGGTTGGCGGTGTCGCCCTCGTCACCCTCAGACTCGGCGAAGAGCTTGGTGCCGGGCAGCTCGGCGGAATTCATCGCCTCGTCGATGGCGTCGGTGGCCTTGGCCTTTTCGTCGACCAGGCGCGTCACCTCGGCCTTGCGGTCTTCTTCGCTGAGCTTGTCGAGCTTCTCGTCGATCGCCTTGGCCAATTCTTCGGCCTTCTTGTCTTCCTTGTCTTCCTTCTCTGCCGGCGACTCTGGCTGCGGCTCAAGCTTGGGCGGCTCTTGCTGCTTCTGCTCAGGCTCCTTCTCTTCCTCCGGCGGCTTCTGCTCCTCGACGATCTCGATCTCGATCGTGCGGCGCGCGTCCTCCATGCGCTTGAGGATCTCGGCCTTGCTGCGGAAGCCGACCGTCGAAAAGGCCGCGACCAACGGCCCGCCGACCAGCGACAACGCGGCGATGAAGCAGAGCAAGAAGGGGAGCATCTCGCGATTCCACAGCGAGAAGCGCGCCGGCGGCGGCACCGGCACCCGGCTGACGATGAACGTGAAGTCGCCGTAGACCTGCACCGCGCGGGTGCCCGCCGTCAGCGCCACCACGGGCCCCTGCACACCGCTCACCTTGCCGGCGCGGACGTCGTCGAGGTCGTGCACCTCGCCGCCCAAGATCAGGTGGCCGTGGGCCTTGTCGTGGTCGATGCGGAGACCGAACTCAGCGGTCGGGTGGGGCTCGACGAGGATCGCCAGCGGTTTGCCGACGACGTCCTCGGGCATCGTGAAGGTGCCATCAGGGCCGATCGTCACCAACTCGGGCCGCGAGAAGAAGCGCGCCGTCAGCATGTCGCCACGCCACAGCACTGCGATGTCGACGCCCAGCTTACCGCTCGACGGCTCCGGCGCGTCGCTCTGGGAGGACTGCTTGAGCGCGGCCTCGAGCTCTTGTTTGCTGTCGCGGGCTTGCCTCACTTTGGCCCTCCCTCGCTGCGGCGGGACGCTACCCGTCGCTCGCGTTTCCTCGAAACTTGGGGCGGGCCCTGGCTACAGGTCGCGCGCCGAACGAACGATCTCGGCGTAGAAGTCCGTGCGAACGCGGATCAAGCTCTGGCGCTTTTTCTTGTTCAGCGACTGGATGTTCTCGCCGCCTGGCTTCTGGTACTGCCCTTCGATGTGGTCCTCTTCGAAGGACAACACGCGCGGACCTTTCTTGCCCCTGCCGGCCTTCTCCTGCGCCGTGGCGAGCGCCGGCAGGGCGAGCGTCGCGAGGGCCGCGAGGGCGACAAGGCGCGTGTGCGCCCGCGGTGGCTGCATGGGGGGCGCGTGAGGTGTCGACGATGCTCGCATGATCCCTCCGGCACGCCAACGTATGGGGCCGCTGGTGAGTGCGCGAGTATAGGCGGGCTTGTGCGGCCCGCGCAACCCGCGGCGAGGGCGATCGCCGCGGCGCACATTGGGCTAGACGCCCACAGACGGACTTCGATCTATTCCGCGTGGTCGACCACGGACGGATTTGTCGCTCGCCCGACCGCGCTCGCTGTCGTGGACGCCCGCCCGAGCGCCCAGAGGGCATCGGCCCAGGCCGCGGCCAGCGACTCGTCGTCGCCGGCGGCGCCACAGGCCAACGAGCGCAGATCGAGTAACACGGCGTCGGCCCGAACCCGGCCGAGCCAAGGCGTCGGCAGCGCGCGCAACGCGCTCCCCAGCGCGCTCGCGCTGCCGTTGCGGGGGAGGAGCCGCAGCGCCAGCGACGGCAGGGTGGCTCCGGCCTGGCTTCCACCGCCGATCGCCGCCTCGCTGACGACGAGGTCTGCTGAGAGATCGAGCCCTGGCGAGGAATCGACGACCTCCCCGGTGGTCGCGACCAGGCGCGCGCCGAGCGCCGAGAGCGACTCAACGCTGCGGGTGATCGCTCGCCACAGAGGCAGGTCCTGCGTGGTCTGGTCGAGCAAGTGCGCCCGCAGCGTCGGCTCAAGCGCCGCGAGCGTCAGACGGCAAGGGCGCAGCGCGCGCGACATCGGGCTGCGGGCGCAGCGCTGTACCAGGGCGTCGCGGCCGAGCAGCAGCCCGGCCTGAGGGCCCCCGAGCAGCTTGTCGCCCGACGCCGTGACGAGGTCGGCACCGGCCAGCAGCGCGTCGCGCAACACCGGCTCGTGGCGCAAGCCGTGCGCCGAGAGGTCGGCGACCGCCCCCGAGCCGAGGTCACAGACCAGGGGCACGGCCTGGGCGGTAGCGATGGCGGCCAACTCGGCCACAGCGGGCGTGGCGACGAAGCCGACCTGGTCGAAGTTGCTGCGGTGTACCTGCAGGAGCAGCGCTGGCGGGTCACCGGCGCCGCGCAGGGCCTCGATCGCGCGCTGGTAGTCGGCGGCGTGCGTCCGGTTGGTGGTGCCGACCTCGTGGAGTCGCACGCCCGCCGCCGCCATCACCTCGGGCACGCGGAAGGAGCCGCCGATCTCGACCAGCTCGCCGCGCGAGACGACGACTGGGCGCCCTGCCGCCAGCGCGTGTAGCGCCAGGAGCAGCGCCGCGGCGCCGTTGTTGACGACGAGGGCAGCCTCAGCCCCCGACAGCCAGCGGAGCAGAGGCTGCAGGAGCGCCTGGCGGGAGCCGCGGCTGCCATCGTCCAGATCCAGCTCGAGGTTGGAATATCCGGCGCAGGTGTCTGCGATGGCCTGGATGGCGGCTGGACCGAGGGGCGCGCGGCCGGCGTTGGTCAGGAGCAGCACGCCCATGCCGTTGTGCAGGCGACGCAAGATCGGGCCTCGCAGGGCCTCACAGCGGCTCCGCAAGTGCGCCGCTAGGCGGGCCTCGACGTCGAGCGCCGCCGCCGCCTCGTCGCTTTTGGCCGCTAGCAGCTCGGCCCGCAGCGCCGCGACGGCCTCGCGGGCCAGCGTCGTCGGCAGATCGTTGCCAAGGCCGAGGCCGATCACCGACCGCAGCAGTGGATGCGATCGGACCTTGTCGATCGCTGGCAGGCGCCGCAACCGCGAATGTGCCGGCCCGGCCGGCCGCGTCGGCGTTGCTGGGGCGGCCGCGCGCCGCAGAGTGGGGTCAGCCATCGCCTTGCTCCCTCCGCGGGGCCGGCCGCCAAAGCGCCGCCACCCTTGCGCCGACGACCCGTCCTGCGCAGCATCGCCCGTCCGAAGGAGGAAGTCATGCACCCGCCCGTCAACGCCATGCCCCACCATCGAGCGTCCGCCGTCGTCGCCGTGGCGTTCGCCGCACTAGCGCTGCTCGGACCCGCCGCCTGCGGCGCAGATGACGGCCCGGCGCTGGTCGATGGCGGCGACGCAAGCGACGCGGCGGTCGATGTCGCCGGCGAGCTGACGGCGACCACCGCCTGCGGCGCCTGCGGCGGCAAGTGCACCGAGGAGGCTTGGATCTACGCCAAGACTTGGCACGAGAAGGGGCCAATTCACTACGTCGAATCGCCCCCGTCGGGAGGCATCCACCACCTGTGCTGGTGGAATTGGGGTTCGTACACAAAGCCGGTTCCGCCGGAGCGCTTCGTGCACAACCTCGAGCACGGCGGCTTGGTGCTGACCTATGACTGCAAGGATGGCTGCCCGGCCGAGGTCACGCAGCTCCAGGCCGCAGCGGACGCCTGGAAGGCGACGGCGACAAAGGAGACCAAGACCACCCGCGAGGCGCTCGTCTTGCCCTACGCCGGCGCCGCAGCTCGCTTCGTCGCCCTTTGCTGGCAGCACCGCCTGCTGCTCGACTGCGTCGACGACTCGGCGCGGCAAGCCATCGCCGCCTTTGCGCTCAAGCATTGCCCTGAGGCGCCTGAGCAGGTCGCCGCCATGGCGCCCGACGGCTGCATGTAGTTCGCCTCTGCGCGCGACGACGCGCTCAGCCGCCGCCGAAGTAGGCGGCGTGCAGCGCCGGGTCGTGCAGCAGCTCCGCCCCGGTGCCGGTCGCGACCACCTCGCCGCGCTCCAGCACCACGGCGCGGTCGCAGAGCCCGAGCGCGGCGCGGGCGTGCTGCTCGACCAGCAGCACCGTCGTGCCTCGGCGGCGCTGGTCGGCGA
>SXNM01000353.1 GCA_005777155.1 Pseudomonadota bacterium
GAGGTGCGGGGCGTCGCGAATCGCGGCCGGTGTCAGGCCTTCCGGGCGCGACACTCCGGAGGAGCCTCGCATCCGGTCGCCCGCTCGGCGACAAGGAGGCGCCCCCTTCGGAGACCCGATCCACGATGCGTACCCTCCTCGCCCTCGCCCTCATCGTCTCACCGCTCGCGGCCCGGGCTGCGGAGAGGTTGCCGACGATTCCGCCGAGCCAGTACACGCCCGAGCAGAAGCAGGCCGCCGAAGCCTTCGAGGCGGCGCGCAAGACGCCCGTCTTCGGCCCCTTCGAGCCGCTGATGTACTCGCCCGAGGTGATGACGCTCGCCCGCTCGATGGGCGATTACCTGCGCTACAAGCCGAAGATCGGCACCACGCTCTCGGAACTCGTCATCCTGATCACGGCGCGGCGCTGGACGCAGGACTACGAGTGGTACGTCCACGCGCCGATCGCCAGGAAGGTCGGCATCGCCGAGCCGGTGATCGCGGCGATCCGCGACGGGCGACGCCCGGAGGGCATGAGCGCCGACGAGACGCTGGTCTACGATTTCACCAACGAGCTGCAGGAGAACAAGCGCGTCTCGGACACCACATTCGCCAAGGCCGAGCAGCGCTTCGGCAAGGACGGCGTCGTCGATCTCGCGGCGGTGAGCGGCTACTACACCTTCCTGGCGATGGAGCTGAACATGGCCCGCTATCCGCTCCCGAAGGACGGCACGCCGCTCCCGCGCCTGCCGGAGTGACGGACCTCCCGCGTCCCTCAGCTCCCCGGCTTCCACACCGCGTCCGACACGGTGATCGGCTTTGGCAGCAGCTTCAGCTTGTGGAAGGTGTCGGCCACCCGCTGCTGGTCGGCGATGGCCGCCGCGTCGAGGGGCGCGACGCCGTAGGATTGCCGCCGCAGCGCCACCGCGAGGATCGGCGCCGGGATGCCGACGCTCGGCGCGAGTTCGGTCGCCACCGCGTCGGTGTTGTCCTTGGCCCAGGCGTCGATCTCGCCGACCGCCTCGATCAGCGCATCGACCGCCTTGCGGTTCTGGTCGGCGAAGTCGCGGCGCGACAGGTAGAACTGCCGGTTCGGCGCGAGGCCCTCGCCGTTGACCAGCGTCCGGGCGCCGGTCGAGGCGGCGGCCCGACGCGCCACCCTCCGCGACGCCCAGCGCGTCGTCGTCAAGCTCGGCTCGGCGGCGCTGTGCGAGGCGCAGGGCGGCGTTGACGTCGGCGCCTTCGCGCGCGTCGCCGCGGCAATCGCCGAGCAGCGACGCGGCGGCCGCCAAGTGGTCGTCGTCTCCTCCGGGGCGGTCGCGCTCGGCCGCGCCGAGACCGGCCAGGCTCCCGGCGACCCGAGCCCACGCTTCGGCCGCCAGGCCTTGGCAGCGATCGGCCAGCCGCTGCTGATGGCCCACTGGCGCTCCGCCTTCGCCGAGCACGGCCTCGGCGTCGCGCAGCTGTTGCTGACCCACGCCGACCTCGGCGCTCGCCCGCGCTTTCTGCATGCCCGGCGGGTGGCGGCGGAGCTGCTGGAGCATGGCGTGGTGCCAATCGTCAACGAGAACGACACCGTGGCGATCGAGGAGCTCGGCTTTGGTGACAACGACGCCCTCGCGGCACAGGTCGCGGTGGCGGTCGGCGCCGAGCTGCTGGTGCTGCTGACCGAGGTGGATGGCCTGATGACAGCGGACCCGCGGCTCGATCCGACCGCGACCCGGGTGCCCCACCTCGACGCCTTCGACCCTCGGACGGCGGCTTTCACGGAGGTCGGTAGCCGCTCGACGCTCGGCACCGGCGGCATGCGTAGCAAGATGCAGGCCGCCGCGATCGCCGCCCACGCCGGCATCGCTACGCTGGTCGCTGATGCCCGCCGCGCCGACGTCTTGGCCGCCCTCATCAGCGGTGCCGACGTCGGCACCCTGCTATGGCCAGGACCGTCGCGGCTGAGCGCCCGCCGCAAGTGGTTGGCCACCACGGTGCGGCCGCGGGGCAGCGTCAGCGTCGACGCCGGCGCGGCGCGAGCGCTGGTCGAGGGTGGACGCTCGCTGCTGCCGGTCGGCGTTCGCGCGGTCGAGGGTCGCTTCGAGGTCGGCGATCCGGTCCGTGTGTTGGCCCCGGATGGCTCGGCGCTGGGCCGCGGCCTCGTCCGCTACGCCAGCGAGGACGCGCGCGCGATCGCTGGCTTACGCACCGACGCCGTCACCCGCCAGCTCGGCTGGCTGCCGGCGGCGGAGCTCATCCACCGCGATGACTTCTGGCCTGAACCTGGCGCGGCGCGTCGCCTATGGAGCGAGCCCTGAGCGGCCAGCGTCGACGCGCTCGGCGGCCTTCCGTCATCGCTTGGATCCTCGCCTGCGCCGGCGGGGTTGGCTGTGACGACCGAGCGGCGCCGGAACCGGCAGGCAACGACGTGGAGGCGGTGGCTCCCGAGCACGGTGGTCTGCGGTTGCGCCTGCATGCGCCGGTCGAGCGGCCAGATCTCGAGAGCCCGCCAGCCGATCAGCTGCGCTTCGTCCGCCGCACGGTGGGCTCAGCCGACGAGCCGGTGCTCGGCGCAGAGCTTGCGGACGGGCGCATCCGCTTTGAGCCGCTCGGGCCCGACCTCGCGACGCAGATCATCGCCGAGCTGCGCGACGCGGGAGGCGTCCTGCTCGCTCGCGCCGAGGGCCCCATCGCCGTCGTCTCGGCCGAGGAGCCCGATCGCCAACTCGACGCGCTGTGGTTGCCGGTCGGCGCCATGGTGGCGGCTCTTTCGACCGATGGTACGCCGCTCGCAGCGGCGATCGGCGCTGGCGCAGGGGTGACGGTGCTGTCTGGCGGTCGGCTGTTGATCAGCGGTGGTGGCGACCTCGGTCCCTGCCAGCCCGGCGAGCCCACCGCGGTCGCTGCTAAGGCGGCCGTGCTGGACCCGACAGCGATGCGGGTCGAGGCCAGCTGGATGCTCGTCGACGGCCGCAGCCACCACGGCGCCAGCGCCCTGCCTGGTGGGCGAGTGGCTCTGCTCGGCGGCTACCTCGCCAAGGGCGGCGCCATCGGACCCAGCGCTGGGGTTGAGTTCGCGGTGATCCATGAGGCGCGGAGCGAAGGGGCGTCGGTCGAGCTGGCCGCGGCCAGGGCCCGCTTCGCCCTCGCAGACGACGCTGAGCAGCTCTGGCTCGTCGGCGGCGACCAGGAGGGCTCGCCCAACGTCGAGCTTTTCAACATCGCCGTCGGTACGTTGGCGACGGCGCCCCTGCTGGGCGCGCGCCTCGATCCCGCGGCCGCGCTGCATGACGACCCGCGCAGCAGCAAGAGATACTTGCTGGTGGCCGGCGGTCGCGATGGCGCTGGCGCGGCCCGCGCCGATGGTCAGGTCTTCGAGGTCAAAGGCCAGACCTTGCTGTCGGTCGGCACGCTGCCGGCGGTCGCCCCGGCGGCGGCAGATCCGGCATGGATGCTGGGTTCGACGCCGTTGAGCGTCTGGCGCCTCGGCGGGGCGACGTCGGGCGGTGCGCTCGCCGATGTGCGGCGCCTCTCGCTGCTGGACCCGCTGCTGCAATGGCAAGCCCAGCCTAGCCTGGCCGTCGGGCGATTCTGCATGGCGTCGGCGCAGCGCGACGGCAGCCTGTGGCTTTTTGGCGGTCGCGACGGCTCAGGCGCGGCCTCCGATGCCGTAGAGGTCGTCCACGCTGGCTCCGAGCGCAAGGTCTATGCCCTCGGCGCTGGCAGCGTCGGCAGGGTGGCGGCCCACGGGCCTGGAAAGGCGTGGGCGCTCGTCGGCGGTGACGGCGCCGCCGCCGCCGGGGCACCGGCGCTCTGGCTCTGGCTGCCCCCAGAGTAGGCCAATCTAGAGGTCGACGAGCTGTAATCTAGCGTTGTCAAGAGGAAAAAACCGACTCCCCACCCGGCGAAAGCGCTCAAGCCCGTCGGTGGCAAGCAGCTCGACGGCGCCCTGGCCCTTGCCGGCGGTCGGGAAGCGCATCGCCAGTTCTTCAGCGATTGCCAGCGCGGAGTCGACCAGCGCCACATTGGGCATGCCGCGTCGGGCGAGCCACGCCGCGATCGCTGGCGCCAGCACAGGAAAGTGGGTGCAGCCAAGGACCAGGGCGCCGAGCTTGCGCGCAGCAGCGCCGCCGAGCCACGGGTCGAGGTAGGCATCGAGGGCGGCGTCGACCAAGGGACCGGCGAAGAAGCCCTCCTCGGCGAGCGCGACCAGCAGCGGCGTCGCGCAGGCGCTGACCTCGAGGCCCGGCGCGATGGCGGCGATCGCGTGGCCGTAGGCGCCTGAGGCGATGGTTCGCTCGGTGCCGATGACGCCCACGAGGCTGCCTCGGGCGGCGCTGGCTACGGCCCGTCGGGCGCCGGGGGCGATGACCCCGAGGACAGGTAGGTCGAACTCCGCCTCAAGGGCCGGCAGCGCGCAGGAGCTGGCTGTGTTGCAGGCGACCACCAGCGCGTCGGCGCCGTCGTCGGCGAGGAGCGCGCGGCTGGCTTGCAGGGCGTAGCGGGTCACGGTCTCGGCGCTCTTGCTGCCGTAGGGTAGCCGCGCGGTGTCGCCGAGGTAGCGCAGAGACGCCCCCGGCAGCGAGGCGTGGATCGCCGCCGCGACGGTCAGACCGCCGATGCCCGAGTCGAAGATCGCGATACGCGGAGCGCGGGTGTCGGTCATGCCGCCTAGCATCGGCGTCGCCGAGGGACGGGTCAAGGCGGGTCCTCGCCTGGTGCAGCGGCGGCACGCCTCGGCGTCGTCACCCGGTGGCGCGGCTACCGTGGGCCACGGTCCTGGCTGCGGTTCTTGGCGTCTGCTAGCTTCGGCGGTGGAGGTGCCGATGACAGTCGTTGGGCGAGGGATTCCAGGCCTAGCGCGCGCTCTCGGCGCGGCGTTGGCGCTGTGGATGTGCGCGCTGCCGCGCCCTGCGGCGGCGTTCAAGCTGCTGCAGAACGACGGCGGCTCCAACCCGCACTGGCGCGAGGCCGCCATCGAGTACCGGGTGGTCTACGACGTCGCGCCGCCCGAGCCGGCCGCGTCGCAACAAGGCACACCGCTTGGGGATCGCATCGCGGCCGCCATGAAGCCATGGACCCAGGTGCAGTGCCCTCGGCAGGATGGGCCGCAGCCGGTCGGCTTCTCCTTCGTCGAGACCGCGCCGCCTGAAGTGGCCACCTGCCCGAACGACGGCGACGGCCTGCGTCGCTGCCTTGGGGGCGATGGCGTGGTCCGCGTCATCTCGGACCCGCAGCATTGGCCGCTCTCTGACCTGACCGTGGGCTACACGCTGCTAGCGAGCGAGCCTTCGAGCGGCATCAGCACGCGTTTTGCGTTGTTGTTGAACGACGCCAGCCATGACTTCTGCGACTATGATTGCGACGGCAAAGCCTTCGACATCGGCACCGTGCTCCTCCACGAGGCTGGGCATGTGTTGGGCCTCGACCACACCGACGTCAAGACCGCAGTCATGGTCGCCAGCCGATCGGCGGCGGAGATCTTGCGCACGCTGAACGCCGACGACCGTGAGGGGCTCTGCGCGATGTACCCGGTCGCGGCGACGCAGGCAGACGATGGCGGTTGCGCCGCGCGAAGCTCGAGCTCGGCGTCGGCGCAGGGCTGGTGGTGGACGTCGCTCCTCGCCCTGGTCGCGCTGTGGCGCGCAAGGTCAAGGTCCAGCGCGCCGGCCCATGGCCACGCAGGCGCCGGCCTCCTTGCGCTCGCCACCCTGCTGGTGCCACAGGCAGCGTCGGCGTGGAGCGCGGCGCGGACAGCGTCGGGCGCCGATCAGCGCTGGTATGTCGCAGAGCTCACCTTCGACCTCGACCAGACCGGGCTGTCTAGCCAAGGCCTGCCCGATGCGGCGGTCGAGACCGCGGCGCTCTCAGCCATGGCCGCTTGGGTCGACGTGCAGTGCGCGCTCTGCCAGAGCCCAGACGGACCCGCCTGCGCCCCCATCGCCTGCGCCGGCCATGACCTTGGCGTCAGGGCCAAGTTGGACGGATGGAAGCCACCAAGGCCGCCTGGGCTCGGCTGCACGCTGAAAGGCGACGTCTGTCGCGGCGTACCTGATGGCAATCAAGTGCTTTTTATCCACGACTCCGCGCGCTGGCCGGTGGCGAGCCACGTCATCGCCCTGACCCTAGTGGCGGCGGACATCGCCACCGGCGCCATCGGCGACGCCGATGTGCTGGTCAACGCGGCCAATAAGCAGTTCTGCGTCGCGCCTGATTGCAAGGCGACCCGTTACGACCTGCAGAACACGCTGGCCCACGAGTTCGGCCACCTGCTCGGGCTCGACCACAGCGCCGAGTCAGCGGCGACGATGTACGGCGGCGCGCCGCCCCTCGAGACGCTCAAGCGCGACCTACACGCTGACGATGTCGCGGGGGTGTGCACTCTCTATCGGCGCGCTTTCGTCGCGACAGGCTGTCAGCCGCCGCCAGAGCCGGACGGCTGCGCTGCGGCGCGGGGTTCGCGGACGTTGTCGCCAGGGGTTCTGGGTGTCTTTGTCCTGTCGGCAGCCCTGCTGACCGCTGCCCGCGCCGGCCTTGCCTGAGAGCTCGCTGGCGCCGCTCGCCAATTCGGCGCGCTCTGCCCTGCCCGCCGCCAGCGCCGTGTGCTGGCGAGACCTCGACGGAGCCTGCCGGAGCCGCGTTGCGCCCGTGAGCGTTGACAAGGTCAGGTCGATCCACGACAAGCGTCACTATGCGCATCGACGTGATTCAGGGCGCCAACCTCAACATGCTCGGTCGGCGCGAGCCCGAGATCTATGGCGCGCAGACCCTCGAAGAGATTCACCGCGGGCTCGCGGACCTCGGGCGGCAGCTGTCTGACGGCGGCGATCTCGTCGAGCTTACTTTTTTTCAATCGAACAGCGAGGGCGCGCTGGTAGATCGCGTGCAAGCATGCGGCGCCGACGTCGACGCGATCATCCTGAATCCCGGCGCTTATACCCACACAAGTGTGGCGCTACGTGACGCGCTCTTGGCCATCGAGTTGCCAGCGGTAGAGGTTCATCTCAGCAACCCTGCGGCGCGCGAATCGTTTCGGCACCGCTCGCTGATCGCTGACGTCGTGGCCGGCAGCATTGTAGGGCTGGGCGCCATCGGCTATCAACTCGCGCTGCAGGCGCTGGTCACGGCGCACCGCACCCGGCTCGCGGTCGAACGACCTGCCGCGCCGGGCTGATTTCTGCAGTGGAGGGCTCGGCGCGTGCCAGCCCCGACCCCGTAGGCCGGCGGACTCCGGCCAGGAGCCTGGTCAGAACCATGTACGATACAGCGCAGTTTCGTCGGGGCCTCAAGATCGAGATCGACAATGTGCCGTGGATCATCGTCGACTTTCAGCACGTCAAGCCTGGCAAGGGCTCGGCGATTGTCCGGACGCGCCTCAAGAATTTGGTCACCGCCCAGGTGGTCGACAAGACCTTTCGCTCTGGCGACAAGGTCGACGTGCCCGACATCGAAGAGTTCGACGCGACTTACCTCTACAATGACGGTGAGTTTCACTTCATGAACCAGTCGAACTATGAGGAGATCTCCCTCGACGAGGAGGCGGTTGGCGACGCCAAGAACTACCTCGTCGAGCAGTTGCCGGTCAGCCTCCTGATGTTCCGGGGCCGGGCCATCGGCATCGATCTGCCCAACTTCATCGTCGCCACGATCACCTACTGCGAGCCAGGCGTCGCCGGCAACACGGCGCAGGGCGCGACCAAGCCGGTCACGATCACCACCGGCTACACGCTACAGGTGCCGCTCTACATCAACGAGACGGACAAGCTGAAGATCGACACCCGAGACGGCTCCTTCGTCGAGCGCGTCAAGGAGTAGCGTCGAACAGGCGGTGGCCGGCACCGCCGCGTCGGAGCAGGGGCGAGCGTGAACAGCCAGGTCGTCAACCCCGAGCAGAAGCGGTCGGAACGGCGTAAGAAATTCGCCGAGACGGTCGCAATCCTGAAGGAGGATCCGCATGACGTGCGGGCCCGCCTGCAGGTAATCGAGCTTCTGCAGGAGGAGGACCGCACCGACGAGGCGGTCGAGGAGATGCTGCGCGTCGCCGCCAACTACACGCGGCGCGGCGTCCCGATCAAGGCCGTGGCCGTGATGCGTACGGCAGTCAAGCTGCGCCCTGAGCGCGCCGACGTCCGCATGGCCTACGCCGAGGTGTTCGAGAAGCTGCGCATGTTCGAGGACGCCGCTCGCGAGTACCGGGCGGCGTGGGACCTCTACCTCGCCCAGAGCGATCTGCACGGCGCGATCGACTCCCTTGGCAAGCTCCTCGGGCTAGATCCCGCTTTTGTCCCCGGTCACGTCGTGTTCGCAGAGGCCCTGGGCCGCGCTGGGCGGGTCGAGCAGGCTGCCGGGGCATTTCGCCGGCTGGCCGACCACCTGCTCTCTGTTGGCGCCACCGAGGACTGGGAGCGGGTGGCGGAACGTGCGGTGTTTTTCGACGCCCGGGACGCGACGCTGGCGCACGATCTGGCCTTGCATTACGTTCGAACCGGTCGCCACGCAGCCGCGCTGGCCAAGCTCATCGTGTGCTACGAGGCGGAGCCCGATGACGGCGAGTTGGTCGAGCTCATCGTGGAGGTGCTCGACACGCTGGGGCAGCGTGAGCGGGCGGCGAAGCTGCTGCGTATGCAGGTCGCGCGCTACCGCCGTGACGGGCTCAACGCCGAGGTCGAGCGCGTCCTTGTCCGCCTCCACGGCCTCGACCCGGACGACGCCGAGGCCAAGGTCGCAGCCGGCGCTACCGGCGCAGCGATCGCCGCCGACACCATTTTGGAGCTGCAGGCCGAAGCGCCCATCCAGCAATCCGCCGCCAGCTTGCCACGACAGAGCCGGCAGGCGCGGCCGATCGACGATGATGAGTTTGGTTTTGGCGACGGCTTTCCGCACGCCAGCGCTGGCAGCGGGCTGCCGCCGCCTGTCCCTGACGATGACCTCGCGCCACCGATCCCGGACGACGGAAACGACCTCGACGCCCTGGCGTTCGACGTCTTCGACGGCCGGCCGACGATGCGCGGCGCGGCAGCGTTTGAGTCGCAGGGCTTCCCCGTCGACGCCGAGCCGGCGATGGTCATGGCTTCGCCCGTCGCGCCGGCGTCGCAATCGGTGCCCGAACCCAAGCAGAAGCGGGAGGAATTCTCTGCCACCGCCCCCGAGCGGCCCAGCCTTCGGCGCACGATCTCCCGCCCAACGCTGACGCGCGGCGCGGTGGTTTCGCTGCCGGTCACACAGCGTGAGATCACCAGCGTCGAACACACCGTACCCCTGCTCGCGGTGCCCCCTGCCAGCGCGTCATCGCGGCTGCCTGTCGCCGGCATCTCGCCGCCACCGCCGCGCGTCGTTGGCGACGACGAGGAGTCTGGGTTCGGCCAGGATCTGCCTGAGCCGACCAGCATCGACGCCGGCGTATTGAGCGCCGTGCGTGGGCTGAGCGCTGCTTCGGCGTCGGTCGCGCCTCAGGGCAGTGACTCGGCCAACGCCGTCGCGCTCGTCGGCACTGGCTTTACCAGCGCCCTCTATCAGCCACCCGAGCTACAGGGCACGGACCAAGATCGCAGCTCTCGGCCGCTGCTCAACGCCCGGCGGCGCTCCAACACCCTGCCGCGACCCAAGCTGGTCCGGGCCTCAGTAGCGCCCGACGCTAGCCAGCGAAACGTCAGCAATGATTTAAAGACGTTGGACTTCTTCATCGATCGCAGCTTCTATGAGTCGGCCGTCGCGCTCTGCGCCGAGCTTGAGAAGCGGCACCCGCAGAGCGAAGAGCTGCTGCTCCGACGCAACAAGATCGCGGCGATGGCTCGCCGGCCATGAGGCAGCGGGACGAGGCCCAACCCGGCGACGAGCACCCATCGGCGACGGAGCTGACAGCCCGCGAGGAGGTCTTGGCGCGCGCCGAGATTGAGTCCTCGATGCTCGCCGCGCGCCTGCGCGGGCGCGAGGCCAGCTTGGCTGCCCAGCGCGCCGCCCTCGACGAGCGGGCCGCCTGGATTGAGGGTCTCGCTGCCGGGCTGCAGCGCTGGGCCGACAAGGCCGAGGTCGCGCTCGGCGACACCCTGACCGGCCTCGGTGGCGGCGCCGCGGCGCAAGAGGCCGACGTCGACTCCTATGTCCAGCGCAGCGCCACGCTCGCCCTGGCGCGGGCGGCCATGGTCGCAACCCGCGAGGAGCTGATGGCGCGGCGACGGTCGCAGCAGGAGCGACGCGAGCGCGAGGTGGAGGCGCTTGAGGCCGCGCTGGTCCGCGCCGACGTGCGCCTGACTGCACGCGAGAAGCTGCTCGCGGTCGCCCTGCGCGAGGTCGAGGCCAAGGCTGCAGCGACTGGAATGGCGAGCGTCAGGCCGCCGGCCCTCCTGGTGACGCCGGCCTCGGAGGGGACATTCTCACCGGCCGATCGCATCGGCCGCTGCCGGCTGCGGCTCGGCAAGACGCGGCTGTCGCGCGGCGCCATCGAGGTCGATGCAGCCAGCCGGACGCTGCTCGCCTCTGTCGACGCCAGCCCGCAGGTCGGTTCGACGGTGGAGCTCGAGGGCGAGGCTGAGGACGGCCCGTTGGCGTTGCCCGTCATCGTCCGGCGCGTGCTGCCGGCTGGCGCCGAAGGTCAGCACGCGGTCGTCTTGGCACCGAGCGGCTGGTCGCAGCAAGACTGGCGGCGCCTTGAGCGCCTGGTCGTGGCGCTCTGACCGCTGGCCCGCCGGAGCGCGTAGGCCACCGTCGCGGGCTCTGACCGCCGCCATCGCCTCAGGAGATCGACCCCGACTCCGCCGACCCCGCCCGTGGCAGGGCGACGTCGAGCCTCGGCAGCTCCACGCCGTCGGGGAACAGCGCCGCCAACAGCGCCGCCATGTCGTTTGGCGGCGAGCTGTGGAAGCGCAGCGCCTCACCAGTGCTGGGGTGGCGGAAGCCGAGCGCGTAAGCGTGCAGCGCCTGCCGGGTTTGTTCGGCGAGGGCGTGGGCCTCCGCGGCGGCACGCGCCGTGCGCGGCAGCGGTCGTTGGCCCCCATAGAGGGCGTCGCCAGCGATGGGGTGCCCGCGTTCTGCGAGGTGCATGCGGATCTGATGCGTCCGCCCGGTCTCCAACTCGGCGACGACGCAGCTCGCCAGCGTCGAGCGCGCAAGAACGGTCAGGTGCGATGTGGCCTGGCGCAGGCCCGCGATCTTGCCGGTGAAGCGGCGCCGATCGCTAGGGTGCCGGGCGTGGCCACTCTGGACCGTCAGGCGATCGGCGGCGACGCGCCCGAGGACGACAGCGACATAGCGCCGCAAGATGGTGTGGCGAGCGAAGTCGGCCGCAAGGGCCGCGTGGGCTGCCGCGGTCTTGCTGACGACGAGCAGGCCCGAGGTGTCCTTGTCGATGCGGTGGACTAGGCCAGGCCGCTCGCTGGCGCCGACCTCCGCGACCTCGGGGGCGTGGGCCAGCAGGGCGTGGACCAGGGTCTCTTGCCAGTGCCCAGCGCCCGGATGGACCACGAGGCCTGGCGGCTTGTCGATGACGACGAGGTCGGCGTCCTCGTAGACGACGCGCAGGTCGGCGTCGTGCCAGGGCGTCAGCTCGGACGGCGGCAGCGGCTGCACGGCGATCTCGACCACCATGCCCGGGCGAACGCGGAGGCCGGGGACGACCTTGGCCGCAGCGACGCCGCTGACGCGCACATGGCCAGCCTGGACATGGCTCGCGGCGCGTGTTCGTGACAGGGCCGCGATGCAGCCCGCCAGCAGCGCGTCCAGGCGGACCCCGGCCTGCGCTGGCTCCACCACCACCCGGCTGGTCGCCGCGTCAGCGGTCACGGCAGCGGCGGCGGCGGCGATGTGCAGAGGCGCGGCTGAGCCTCCGCCTGGGCGCTCGGCCATCAACGACCGCCGCGGGCCGCAGCCTCGGCCATGCGCTTGACCAGGGTGATGATTTTATCGGTCGCGCCGATGGCGGCCGCGTCCTTCGACTGGAGCTTGAAGGCGCCAAGCTCCTGCAGCAGCGGACCCTCCTGACGCGGGTCGAGCTCCATCACCACGCCCGCCTGACCGGCCGCGCGCTCGAAGGCCCCAGCATGCAGCAGCGCCAGCGCGTAGCGGCGCTTGACCTCGGGCCCGCTGCGGCCGGCGAGCTCTGCCGCGTGGCGCCAAGCCTCCGAAGCTTGCTGCCACGCTCCCGCCTTCTCAGCGGCCTCGCCGACCTCCGCCCAGCCCTTGCGGCGCTCTTCGGCGATGCGGCGATCATCGCTCGCGCGGCGCTTGGCGTAGTTGGGGCTGCCCGCCTCAATGTGCTCGGCCGTGATGGCCTTGACCTGCAGCGTGCGCACCTCGACCACTTCGGCCCAGCGCCCGAGGGCGACATAGGCGCGCTCGAGAATGTCGAGGAAGGTCGTGTTGGTGGCGTGCGCCTTGCGGAAGGGCGCCAGCGCCTTGACGGTCTCCTCGTGCTGGCCCTTGCTGTTGTACCAGCGCCCTAGCGTGTTGAGCGCGTAGACCTCATCGGGCTTGAGCGCCAGCGCGGCGTCGATGGCGCGCTTCATCCGCGGCTCGTCGCCAGCCCGCTGTGAGAACATGGCTAGATTTACCCAGGCATTCAATAGATTTGGGTACTGAACTAGCGAGCGTTCGATGGCGTCGATTGCGCTCGGCATGTCGCCGAGGGAGTTATGGCAGAGGCCCTCGATGAAGTGATTCTGGAAGTCGTCGGGGTTGATCGCGATCGCCTTGCGGATCTCGGTCAACGCGCCGCTAGCCTGCCCGTTCTTCTGCTTGCTGCGGGCGAAGGTGAATCCCTTCTCGGCCTCAAGCTGGCGCGCATTTAACCAGTGCACGAAGACAACGCAGACCACCGCCGCGGCGACCAACCCAGGGACGGCCCCGCCCTGCAACGCGACCGCTCTGGGCGCCGACTCGCGCAGCTCGACCTGTTCCGGATAGGCCTCGGCCTCGACGCGTCGCACCACGACCCAGGCCGCGCCGATCGCGCCGACGTGGAGGAAGAGGAAAAAGGTCGGCGCCGGCAGCTGGAAGGGGAACGAGAGCATGGCGTCGCCGCAGATCGCCACCAGCGCTGCGATCGAGGCCAGGGCACCGAGCGTGAGCCAGGCGACGTCGTCGCGCTCCTGCAGCCTCGGCCGGGCGGTGCGCCGCCTCGCGTCAAAGGCCAGGGCGAGGGACACCGCTAGCAGCGCCATAAAGGACACGAAGCCTTGGATGCCAAATTCGCTCCAGATCTGGAGAAAGTCGTTGTGGGCTCGCACAGGCTGCTTTGCGATCGAGAAGTGGTCGTTGTCGGTCCGCTGCGTGACGTACTGCGGGAAGAGCACACGCCAATTGCCGGCGCCACCGCCGAGCGGCCGGGCCTTGATCGCCTCCCAGGTGGAGGCCCACATCATCCAGCGCATGTTCCAGTGCGCGTCCTCTGTGTCGCCAATCGTCGCGACCAGGTCGACCACCGACATCTTCCGCTTCTTGTCGCCGACGCCCTCATCGAAGCGCGCCGAGAAGCCCGCGCTCAGCAACATGCTGCTGGCGATGGCAAGGGCGGCGAGGCCCGATACGCCGAGCCCGATCAAGAGCGGCATTGAGCTGCGCTGCGGTGGCCGCGGCGGCTCAACGAGGGGAGCGCCGTCGGAGGCGGTCTTGGGTTGGCGCCAAGCGTTCGCGAGCAAGAAGAGGCAGATGGCGACCAGGACGCCGATCACGGCGCCGCCCCACGCCGAGCGCGTCACCGACAGGCGGAGGTAGTAGAGCTGGATGAACAGCAAGACGTTGCCGGCCGCGCCGACCCAGAGCGCGAGCTGAGTCCGCCCCTGCCGCCACCACCGCAGGCTCATCGCGATGAGGACATAGGCGGCGGGCATCACGGCCACGATCGCCTGCGCCGCCATGTTGCGGTTGCCGAACGTGCTTCCCGGCGCGTTGATGGCGACCCAACGTTTGGCGTCCGGCGGCAACAGTCCGGCGATGTTGTGGTGTTGGCCGATGCCGAAGAGCGCCACCTGGACACCGCCCAGCAGCGAGCCGAACACCACGATCAGGAGCTGTCGCGAGGTGCGGACCGTCGCCATGGTGAGGGCGCAGATCAACAGGCCGGCACCCCAGCGCAGCGCATCGACCTTGGCAAACAGCGAGAGTACGCCGCCGGTCTCGTCGGGCGCCAGCGCGAGGCTCAATGCTACGCTCGCTGCCAGGCCGAAGAGCGGCCACCGCAGCGGGGTGTTGGGCAGCGCGACCGGCCGGCCCATGGTGGCCAGCAGCGCGACCGCGGCGAGCATCCAGGCTGCCCCGACCATCATCGCGAATTGCTTAGGTAGTTGATAGAGGTCTCGGATCCCGACCTCGACGAGGCGCGGCAGGATGGCGGCCGTCAGGCCGAGCACGAGCGCTGGCAAGTCGTCGACCAGCGCGTGACCGCTGGCGGGGCGCGGGCCGGCACCGGCAGACACGGTCGGGGCCGCGCCGTCGCCATTTCGCGGCGATCCACCTGACTTCTTTGGCTTTGCTGGCTCATCTGGCCGCTTCGAGGAGCTCTGATCCACGGTGACAGTCCCTCGCCCTTGGCGACGGCGAGGCAGCTGGCTGGCCGCCCGGCGCGCGATTGGGCGCCGGATGCTAGCGCAGCCAAGCCGGACCGACCAGACATGCCCGCGACGCTGTGCTGCCGCCGCCGCCGCCGCAATTCTGCGTTCGCCGCAGCGGACCGCTGGTGCGGAGGCCACGCTAGGCCCTCGGCCCAACCGCGACGGCAGGCGACTCTCGGCCTCGCGCGGCGCTGAAGGCACCTGCGGCCCCACGGTCTTGCCCCCAGGCGGCAGCACGCCACGCCGTCGCAGCGCCGTACCACCACAACGCCGCGTCACCACCGCGCTGTCGGGCACCCGGCGCGTCTCGATCGCGGGCGCCCTGCGATCCGAATCACCGCGCGCAGCGACCTCTTGGCAGGGGCGCGCTGGAGGCCGGGGGAACCGGCTGGCATCCCCCGAGGAGGCGGAGATGTTCGACTCGTTGCAGGGGACCGCGGAGCCGTGGCGCCGGGACGCCGATGTCCGGCAGGTAGAGCGCTGGCGCACGGCGGCGCCGGTGGGCGCAGCCCAGCTGGAGGCGCAGGTCGACGTTGCCCTCCGCGCCTGTGGACGACAGCGCCCAGCGATCGCTGGCCTCGCCGCGGATGTCGCGCTGATCGACCGGCTGCTCGCGCTCTATGTTGCCGACCCCGAGGCGTATCGCGCCATCGTCGCGCCGCGCGCCGGGATGCTGTGCGTCTGGACCTTGCAGGTGGCGCTGGCGGTCGCCGCCGCTGGCTGGCCGCGAGCCGGCTGGGGGCTCTGCAGCGTGCTGCCGGAGTTGGAGCCACCGCCGCACATCCGGGCGCTCGTCTTTGAGCTCGGAGGTGGCCGATGATCGCCTCGCCGCGGGATCTGAGGGGCAAGGTGGGGGGCGCCGGCGGCGCGCGTCCGCCACAGCTGGCGCTCCTGGTGCGCGAAGCTGGCAGCTGGCGGCGGCAGGAGCTCGTCGCCGGTCAGCGTTTTGGCGCGAGCGTGGATGTCGACCTGAGGCTCGCCGGCGCCCCGGTCGGCAGCTGGATGCGGTTCGGCCGCGGCGCCGCTGGGTGGTTCGTCACCGGCTCTTCGGCGCTCCGCCTCGACGGGGAGCCGGTCCCCGACGCCGGGGCGGCGCTGTCTCCGAACGCGGTGTTGCGCCTCGGCTCAGCCGCGCTGGTCGCCCTGGCGGTCGAAGCGGAGTCCACCGCGGGAATGGCCCCCGCTCACCCGCCGCTGCTGCGCGCCGGGCAAGGGCTGTCAGGGAGCGAGGTGGTCTTCGCGGCCTGGGCGGAGCTGCTCCTCTGCGCGCAGGAGGACTGCCCGCTGCTGGTGCTCGGCGAGACCGGCACC
>SXNM01000354.1 GCA_005777155.1 Pseudomonadota bacterium
CCGCCGCCTTCTGGCCCGGCGCCGGTGATGCCGCCGTCTCAGCCGGCGCCAGTCGCGGCACCCAAGGTCGGCGGAGTCGGCGGGGGACAGGGCGTCAAGGCGTCCCCGCAGGCCAAGGCGCCCGCTGGCAAGCGCGGCGGCGCGGTCCCCAAGGGCGGCGGCAAGTCCGGCAAATCCTGAGCGCGTGGCGTCCGACAGCTGAACGTCGCGACGTGTCGGCGCTCTCACCGCTGTGAGCCGAGGCAAGGCATGGAACGACGACGCTACCGAGTAGCGGTGCTCGGCGCGACCGGCGCGGTCGGTCGCGAGATTCTCAAGGTCTTGGACGAGCGCCGCTTTCCGGTTTCGGAGGTGGTGGCCCTGGCGTCGAGCCGCTCGGTGGGCGAGCGGGTCACATTTGGGCGCCGCGAGCTGGTCGTTCAGCTGGCCGAGCCGGCTGCGTTCGCTGGCATCGACATCGTGCTGGCGTCAGCTGGCTCTGGCGTCAGCAGGCAGCTCTTGCCGGCCGCAGTGGCGCAGGGCGCGATCTGCATCGACAATTCGAGCGCGTACCGCATGGACGCTGACGTGCCGCTGGTGGTGCCAGAGGTCAACCCACTCGACGCCCTTGCCCACCGCGGCATCATCGCCCATCCGAACTGTTCGACCATTCAGATGGTGGTCGCGCTCAAGCCTCTGCACGACGCGGCGCGCATTCGCCGGATCGTGGTCACGACCTACCAGAGCGTCTCGGGCGCCGGCCAGAAAGGGATCGAGGAGTTGGCGAACCAGACCGTGGCGCTGCTCAACCAGAAACCCTTTGATGTCAAGGTTCACGCCGCGCGGATCGCCTTCAACGTTGTGCCGCAAATCGGCGACTTCGACGCGGATGGCTACACCAGCGAAGAGATGAAGCTGGTGCACGAGACACGCAAGATCTTGGGCGACGCAAGCATTGCGGTGTGCCCGACCGCCGTGCGTGTCCCGGTTTTCGCCGGCCACTCCGAGAGCGTCGTCATCGAGACCGAGCGGCCGCTCTCGCCGGAGGAGGCGAGGCGTCTGCTGGCGGCGGCGCCGGGCCTGCTCTTGGTCGATGACCCGCAACAAAAGTCGTACCCGATGCCGATTGAGGTCGCCGAAACGGACGAGGTGCGTGTCGGTCGCGTGCGGCGGGACCCGAGCGTCGAGAACGGCCTCGCGCTGTGGATCGTCGCTGACAACCTGCGCAAGGGCGCGGCGACCAACGCGGTGCAGATCGCTGAGCTGCTGGACCGCCACGGCCAGGCGGTGCAGGCCTGATAGGCCGGAGCGGCGTTGCCAGTTTGGCACAGCCGAAGGCGATAGCCGCGCCGCAGCCGTGCCGGGCAGGCAGCCCGGCTGGGCGGGGAATGTGGCGACGTCGTCGTGGTTTCCAGTGCTTGCAGGGCGGCGACGCTGGCACGGCTCGTGCAGGTCTGCGGATGGCGGGCGCGTGCGCGCTCAGAGGCCCCGGCGCGAGGCGGCTGCGGGGCAGCGGGCTGGTGGCAGCGGGCCGGTGACGGCGGGCAAGGCAGGAGGTCGCGGTGGCCATGCGAGGCGGAGACGGACGCGGCAGCACGGGGACGCAGTTGCGCGCGCTACTGGCAGTGGCCGGGGTGTGGCTGGCCCTTTTGCCTGCGCTGGCCCACGCGTCGGTGGAGATCAGCAGCATCGCCGGGGCGCCGAGTAGTGGCTTCACGCCGAACGCCCGCCTCGTCGCCAGCAAGTCGTTGACGACCGACACTTCGGTCAAGCGCGCTGTCAACAAGGATGACTGTGAGGCGATCTTCGCCGCCAAGAAGCCCATCGTCCGCATTACGTGGTCGTTCATCGCCGACAACGTGATCACGATCCCGACCAGTTACGGCGTCAAGATCGCGCCGCCCGGCAAGTCGTGCTCGGCAACTTCGATGACCGAGTCCGGCAACGACGGCTGCAGCGTGCTCATCAGCGACAAGGCGACCAATCCGTTGTCGGCCCTGGGGCTGACGATAGACATCGACCTGCGCGACCTGTTTGCAGGCGTCGTCTGCTCCAATGAGACAGAGGTCGAGGCGCGCGTCTACTTCGTCATTGGCGGCACCGGCACCACGGCGGGACAGCAGTTCAGCGGCGCGACGCTCAACATCACGCTGGACACCAAGCCACCGGCAGTCCCGACCATCGACAGCGTCGCCGCCGGTGCGAAAAACCTGACCGTCGCTTGGACCTTGAGCGACGCCGCCAACACACCCTACGCCCGGGTCTACTGGAGCAAGGTGGCATTTCCGGCTTCGGCGCCGACGACCGCGACGAGCAAGAGCGACAAGCTGACGGCGACGACCTATCAGATCACTGAGTTGGAGAACGGCACCACCTACTACGTCGCGGTGACGGCCATCGACGCCAACGAGAACGAGTCGAAAGCTGCCGCGGTGCGCGAGGGCGTCCCGATTGAGATCCAAGACTTCTGGCAATACTACCAAGCCTCAGGCGGCACCGAAGAGGGCGGCTACTACGGCTGTAGCGCCGCTCCGGCGTCCGGGGGGCCCTCGCCATGGACAGGCCTGCTCCTGCTCGGCGCGGCCTCGCTGCTGGTCTCGCTGCGGCGAAGGCGGAGCGGCGGCCGCGGGGTAGGCATCGGCGCCTTCATGCTGCCCCTCGCGGTGCTGGCTGGCGGGGCCCTGGCGCCAGCGCCAGCCGCCGCTGACTCGCCGCGCACGTCGAGCCTCGACCTGCGGCTCGGGTTCTACGCCCCAGACATCGACAGCGAGTTCGTCTCGACAAACGGCCAGCAACCCTACGCCAAGGCCTTTACCGACACATCGCTGCAAAAAAGCATTGGCTTTGAGCAGATCTTGTTGGACGGCTTTGGCGACCTGAGCATCGGCGGCTCGGTCGGCTGGTGGTCCATTGAGGGCAAGGGCCGCAAGCTCGACGGCACAAAGAGCCAAGACAAGACGACGCTGACCGTGGTGCCGGTGACGGTCAACCTGGGCCTGCGGCTGACCGTTCTAGCCTTTCGCTATGGCTTCCCGCTGGTTCCGTACGCGCGGGGCGGCCTCGCCTACGCATTTTGGTGGGCCAAGGATGGCAACGACGAGGTCTCGACCTGGATAGGCGTCGACAACAAGGTCCGCACTGCCGAGGGTGGCATCGCTGGGCTGCACGGCACCATTGGCGTGCGCCTGCTGCTCGACACCTTCGAGCCGCGTGCGGCCCGCGGATTCGACCTCGAGAGCGGCGTCAACCACAGCTACCTGTTCGCGGAGTACCAGCGGCTTTCGCTGAACAACTTCGGCGACAGCCGGACCATGGACCTCTCGGACAGCGTGCTGATGTTCGGTCTGGCCTTTGACCTCTAGGGGGTCGGTGGCGCGATGGCGAACTTGGCAGCGCCCGACAACGACGTCGCCCCGGCCGCGCCTGATCTGAGCGCGACCGACGAAGACGACGCGGACTTTGGAGACGACGGCGTCACGCGCTACCGCTGGCTGCTCCGGGTCTGCTTTCGCGGCGGCGAGTTCGCGGGCTACCAACGGCAAGACGGCCAGCGCACCGTGCAGGGCACCCTCGAGCAGAGCTGGGCGGCCTGGCAAGACGAGCGCGTGCTGCTGCGGGCGTCGAGCCGCACCGACGCCGGCGTCCACGCCCGTGCGCTGCCGGTGCTGCTGCGCACTGCGCGGGCGCTCCCCGCCAAAGCGCTGCTGCTCGGCTGGAACGCACACCTGCCCGACGACCTCTCGATCGCCGCCGTCGAGGCTGTGCCGCCGGCGTTCCATGTCCGCAACGACTCGATCGGAAAGCGTTATCTGTACCGCATCTGGAACGCCCGTCCCCGCTCGCCGCGCCACGCCGTCGACCACTGGCACGTGCCGGCGAGGCTGGACCTGTCGGCGATGGCCGACGCGGCGGCGCTATTGGCCGGTGACCACGACTTCTCGGCCTTCCGCGCCGCCGGCTGTCAATCGCCGACGACCTGGCGGACGTTGCGGGGCGTCAGTCTGCAGGCCCACGCCGACGAGGCGGTGGCAGGTGGCCGTGTGGTCGTGCTGACCGTCGAGGGCAACGCCTTCCTCCAGCACATGGTGCGCATCATCGCCGGCACGCTCGTCGCCGTCGGCCGGGGCCAGCGGCGCCATCGCGACGTAGAGCGGGCGCTGGCGGAGGGCGATCGCCGCGCCGCCGGTCAGACCGCGCCGCCGCACGGCTTGGAGTTGGACGCCGTCGCCTACGGACCCGCCGGCGCTCGCCAGGGGCTTGAGCACAAGAAGCTGCTGCAGCGGATGGCGGCGCTCGGCGGCCTCGACCCCTCACGGCGCTGAGCTGCGACGGGCAGCACTACTTGCAGCCGTAGGCGGTGCCGGTCCAGGTGCACTTCTTGCCCGCGCTCTTGCAGTCGACGGCGACCACTTTGCCAGCGGAGCAGAGCAGCCAGGTGTCGCCCTCGCAGGCCCCGGTCTTCTGGTTGAAGGTGCCGCCACAGGTGCCGCCGGCCTTGACCTTGCAGATGTCGACCTCACAGGCCCAGCCTTCGAGACAGCTCTTGCAGGATCCGCCGCAGCCGTCGTCACCGCACTCTTTGGGTGCACCGTCAGCCTTGTTGCAGCTCGGGGCGCAGGCCGGCTTTTGGACGCAGGCATGCTTGGATGTCAGCGGATCCCATGCGCAGTGCTTGGTGCCCATGGGCAGCTGGGCGCTGCAGTCGGTGGTCGTCTTGGTCGCCGAGAGCCCCTCGCCGCTGCAGCCGCTGAGGATGTCGCCGTCGCACTTGCCCTCGGCGGGAATACCCTTGCAAGGCGAAGGTTTGCACAGACCTGACGACGAACACACGTCGCCGGAGGCGCACGTGCCGCAGAGCTTTCCACAGCCGTCGTCGCCGCAGACCTTGCCGCTGCAGGAGCCCTCGCAGGCCTCAAGGTGGCACAGGCCGTCGACTCCGCAGACCTTTCCGGCGCCGCAGTCTCCACAGTCGCCGCCGCAGCCGTTGTCGCCACAGGCCTTGCCGTCGCAGAGGGGCTTGCAGAAGGGAGCGCACTTGCTGCCGTCCTTGGCGCAGAAGTCTCCGGTCGCGCAGAAGCCGCACACCGAGCCGCAGCCGTCGGGACCGCAGACCTTTGCCTTGCAGTCGGGCTTACAGCCGGCGTCGAACGGGGCGACAGCGTCAGCGCCCGGCGCGTCGTCGGCCGCAGCGACGCTGTCAGTGTTGGCAGCGCCATCCAGAGCGTCTCCGCCGGCGATGTCCACGCCACCGACCTCGAAGGCAGCGCCGGCATCGGACCCATCATCTCCGGCATCCTGGACCTTTGCCTCTTCGCCGCCACAAGCGATCCCTGCGGCAGCGAGCATTGCGGCGAGCAGCGAGTGGGCGAGCATTCTGTGCATCTGGTTCTCCTGGCCACGCGGTCGCGACCCGAGGGGCATCCTAGCGGTTTCGGCGGCGCCGGTCAGCACCGCCGGGCGCCCATGGGGAGGTGGCAACTACCGCCTTCGTGCCAATTTGGCACGGCGCCGCTGGTTACGGCCCAACCGGCGTGTCAGGGCGGCGAGGCGCGTGGTGGAGCCTAGCCCACTTCACCATGATATCTCCACGGTTGGCGCTGCGGCGGGCTGGCACGGACCTTGCTTCACCGCAGGCAGGTGTCGCGCTTGGTTGACGCGGCACGGCAGAGACCTTGAGGCACCCGAGCGCGTGAGTGAGGAGCGACAGGCGGCATGGAGACCCTGATCAAGCGCCACTTCTGGGTCGTGTACTTGCTCGGGCTTGGGCTCGTGGCTTGGCAGCTTGGCGGCGTGATCACTGGCTTTGCCGGGCTTGAGTTGGCGTCGCGGGCGGCCGCGGAGGGCGGCTCGCTGGAGCTGAGCGCGGCAGAGAGCGCCGGCTCGTGGCAGAAGCGCTTGAATCGCTCGCGGGCGACGGACGGCGCCGGCGGCGCCATGGCGGCCCGGAGCCCCTTCCTCATCGAGGAGCCAGTGGTCGAGCCGGAGCCCGAGCCCGAGGCGACCGATGAGGCGCCGGCAGAGCAGGTCGAGGCGCCGGTCGACCCGACCTACGAGGTGACCAAGCTGCCGCTGAAGCTCCTCGGCACCATGGTCGTCCGACCGGTCGACTATTCGAGCGCGACCATGGAGGTCAATCGCCAGGAGCAGAAGCTGGTGACGGTCGGCTACGAGCTGCTTGAGGGCCAGGCGCGCGTCGAAGAGATCCATCGCACCTACGTGGTGTTGAAGGAGTCCGGCAAGCTCACGATCGCGCCGCTCTGGCCGCGGTCCGAGGGCGGTGAAGGGGGCCAGCCGACCGCAGACGCCGGCGGTCGACCGATGCCCGGTAGCGCCTTGGGCGGCGCCGCAACGCCGAGCCCGATGCCGGGGAGCGCCACGGCGAGCGCCACTCGCGGCGGCGCGGCGGCCGATCCGCCTGGGGTCAAGAAGGTCGGTGAGACGACCTACCAGCTCGATCGCAGCATGCTCAACGAGAAGCTCAAGAACCTAGCGTCGCTGGGCCAGCAGACGCGCGTGGTCCCAAACTACCGCGGCGGCAAGTACGACGGCTTCCGCATGATCGGCATGGCCAGCGCGAGCCTTTTTCGCGACATCGGCTTTGAGAACGGCGACATCGTGAAGGTGATCAACGGCAATCGCATCGACAGCCCGAATAAGGCCTTGGCGCTCTACGATGCCTTGAAGACCAAGGCGCGGCTGACCGTGCAGATCGAGCGCGGCGGCATGCTCAAGACCCTGCGCTACACAGTGAAGTAGCGAGGAAAGGTTGCGAATGAACGCGAGGACGCAGTCGACATCCGCGGCGTGTCAAGGCCAGCGAGGGCGCGTTGCGCTTGGGCTCGGGTTGGCCGCGCTCTGCTTCGCCGCGCTGGCAGAGGGCCAGGAGCAGGCGATCCCGGTCCGCCCGAGTCAGGTCGGCACGCTCAACAAGAGCGGCAAGCGCAGCCTGAAAGCGGGCGGCGGAGCGGGCGTGCTCAAGCGCTCCGCCGGCAAGCTCGATCCGGCCTATGACCCGGCGGCGGCCGACGCGGCGCTGGATCCTCCGAGCGCGGGCGTGGAGGCGCCGGCGGCGGCAGGTCGCGAGCGCGCGGCAGAGCCGACCCGGCCAAGCACTGAGCCCACGTCTGCGGCGCCGAGCGGCTCTGCGCCCGACGAGAGCAAGAAGATCGAGGACTCTGTCACCTGGAAGACCAACTTCGAGAAGGAGATCAAGTGCCGTCCGCTGCCACGCGGCGCTCGAGTGACGCTGGACTTCGAAGAGGCCCCGATCGAGTCGATCATCAAGCTCGTGTCTTGTTGGACGACGCGCAACTTCATGCTCGCCACGAGCCGCCGCGGCGCCAAGGTCACGATCTTGTCGCCACAGCCGGTCACCGTCGGCGAGGCGTGGCGCGCTTTCCTGTCTGCGCTCGACGTCAACGGCATGACCGTAGTCCAGCGCGGCAGCTTCTGGCACATCGTCGACTCCAACCAAGCACGTGCGCGCGGCGCTCGGATCTCGAGCGGCAAGTCTGGCGTGCCCAACGATGACCAGATCATCACCCGGATCATCCGGATCGAGCATGTCGAGCTGCAGGAGGTCGAGCAGCTGCTCGGCAAGTTCAAGAGCCAGGGCGGCGACATCTTCGCCTACAAGGCAACGAACTCCCTCATCGTGACCGACACCGGCGCCGCCATTCGCCGCATGATGGAGCTCGTGCAAGAGGTCGATATCCCGCTCGGCAAGGAGAAGATCTGGATTCGGCCGGTGCAGCATATGGCCGCCAGCGAGTTGGTCGAGCGCATCAACGCTGTCTTTGGCGAGGGTAAGGGCGGCGCCGGCGCCAACTCGCCCGGTCGCGCCGCGGTCGGCAAGCCACGCAACCCGGCCCCTGCTGGCGGCGCGACGGAGGCGAAGGGCCAGGTGGACATCACCAAGGTCTCGATGAGCAAGGTGATCGCCGATGAGCGCACGAACCAGATCATCCTCATCACTACGCGCAGCAACTATCTGAAGGTCGACCGCCTCATCCGCAAGCTCGACGTGCCGATCCCCGGCGAAGGCGCGGTCCACATTCATCCGCTAGAGAACGCCGACGCCGAGGACCTGGCGCAGACCCTGCAAAGCCTCGCCGGTGGCGGTGGCGGCGGTGGCGGTGGGCAGCGCGGCGGCGGTCAGCGCGGCGGCGGTCAGCGTCAGGGCGCAGGCGGCGGCGGCGGCGGTGGCGGTTCTGCGGCGCTCTTCGAGGGCAACGTCAAGATCACCGCCCACAAGGCCACCAACTCCCTGGTCATCGAGGCGAGCCTCAAGGATTACCTAAGCCTACAGAAGGTGATCGCCCGCCTCGACAGCCGCCGCAAGCAGGTCTACGTCGAGGCCGTGATCATGGAGATCTCGACCACCAAGTCAGCCAACCTCCACATCGCCGGCTCGGCAGGGACCGCCTTCGACATCGGTGGCGACGAGGTGCCCTTCCTCATCGGCCTCGGCGGCCTGGGTATGGGCGGCGTGGACATCAGCCAGCTCAACTCCGGCGGCCTGGCGGCGGGCATGCAAGGCCCGCTGGTGCAGGTCAACACCGGCAACACCGGCAGCAATGTCACCAGCGGCGTGTCGCTGTCGATTCCGGCGTTCGGTTTTCTGATCCAGGCGATCCAGAATAACAGCGACGTCAACGTGCTGTCGACGCCGCACATCCTGACGCTGAACAACGAGGAGGCTGAGATTCAGGTCGGCCGCAAAGTCCCGTACCGCCAAGCGAACTTGGGCGGCGGCGGCGGCCTCGGCGCGCTCAGCGGCCTGGCGGGCGGCGCCGGTGGCGCGCTCGGCGCGCTGGGTGGCCTCGGCGGCCTCGGCGGCATGTTGGGCGGTATGGGGTCGATGATTCAGTTCATCGATGTCGACCTAACGCTGAAGATCACGCCGCAGATCAACGAGTCGGACTTCATCAAGCTGAAGATCGATCAGCAGCTCGACGAGATCGAGGCGATGGACCCCAACCTCGGCCCGACGACCTCCAAGCGCAAGGTCACCAACACCGTGGTCGTGCGCGACCAGCAGCCGATCGTCATCGGCGGCCTCATCACTGACCGCGAGAGCACGGGCGTCGCCAAGATCCCGATCCTCGGAGATCTGCCGCTGATCGGTATGCTCTTTCGTAAGACCACCAAGCAGAAGGAGAAGAAGAACCTGCTGCTGATCGTGGTGCCGCACATCCTCAAGGACCCGAGCGATATTCGGCGCATCCACGAGGAGAAGATGACGCAGATGCGCAACTTCGCCGATGAGCTCGCGACGCGGCGCAAGGAGTACGAGGGCGACGTCGACTACCGCAAGAAACGCGGCCTTTTGCAGCACATCCATGACGCCGTCGAGGCGGCTCGCCACGAGCGCAAGCAGCACGAGAAGGCCTACTACGACAGCACGGACGTCGATAGCGTCGGCCAGCCCGATGATCACGACCTTGAGCACGATCCCTTCGGCAAGCAGCTGCAAGAGGACGAGGACGGCGCCGAGCGCACCGAGGAGATCGACCTGCCAGACGCGTCGAAGGGCAAAGCCGGCGCCAAGCAGGGCGGCAGCAAGTCAGGCGACGGCAAGTCAGGCGACAGCAAGGCCGGCGACGGCGACGCGATCGATGGCAAAGCAGGCGACAGCAAGGCCGGCGCTGGAGGCCAAGGCGAGGCCGCCAGCGGCGCGGCAGAGGCCGGCGCTGCCGATGGCGGCGAGGCCAGCGACCCGGGCCCGGGCGACGCCACGCAGGGGGACGCCAAGCAGGACGTCACCAAGCAGGCCGGCGCCAAGAAGGTCGGCGCCAAGCAGGCCGGCGCGAAGAAAGGCGGCGCGAAGAGGAGCGACGCCAAGCAAGCCGGCGCCAAGCAAGAGGGTGCAGCCGGGGCGACGGACCAGGCCGACGGCGCCGAGGGCGAGCCATGAGCCTCGCCAGCGCCACAATCGACGTGGCCATCGATCCCCGGCCACTCGGCGAGATCTTGGTCGCCAGCGGCGCCTGCCGGCCCGAGGCCGTCGGCTCGGCGCTAGAGGTACAGTCCGAGCGCGGTGGGTTGATCGGCGAGCTGCTGGTCGGCTCGGGTCACGTGACGCAGCTGCAGGTGGTGCGCGCGCTCGGGGCGCAATTCGGCATGGATGTCGAAGACAAGGTCACGCAGGAGGACATCGACCCCAGCCTCGTCGGCCCGCTCTCGCTCTCCTACGCCCGTGACTCGGGCGTGCTGCCGGTCCGCATGGAGGACGGCGTGCTTGAGGTGGCGCTGTCGAACCCGCTGGCGGTCGACGCGCTTGACGACCTGCGCGTGATCTTCAAGCCGAGCCGCATCGAGACCTTCCTGGTCACCCACGAGGCGCTGCAGGAGGCGATCAACTACGCCTTTGACCGCCGCGCTCGCGCCGACCAGGTCGTCGACGACATGGCCAAGGAGGAGGGCGTCGGCGAGATCGCCGCCGAGCTGGAGGAAGGCAAGGACATCCTCGACGAGGACGATGAAGCGCCGATCATCCGCCTGGTCAACTCGGTGCTGAACCAAGCCGCCAAGGAGAAGGCGAGCGACGTCCACATCGAGCCGATGGAGAAGTTCGTCATCATCCGCTTCCGCAAGGACGGCGTGCTGCGCGAGATCGTCCGGGCGCCCAAGCGCTTTCAGCCCTCGATCACGAGCCGCATCAAGATCATGGGCAACCTGAACATCGCTGAGAAGCGGCTACCGCAGGACGGTCGAATCCGCATCAAGGTGGCTGGCCGCGACATCGATCTGCGCTTGTCGACGATCCCGACGGCGCACGGCGAGCGCATCGTCATGCGTCTGCTCGACAAATCGAGCACGACCCTGGACCTGCGGACGCTCGGCATGCATGAGGAGATCGTCGGCGCGTTGGACAGCCTGATCCGCCGGCCCAACGGCATCATCCTCTGCTGCGGGCCGACCGGTTCGGGCAAGACGACGACGCTCTACTCGGCGCTGGTGACGATCAACCACCCCGACATCAACATTCTGACCATCGAAGATCCGGTCGAGTACCAGCTTGAGGGCGTCGGCCAGATGCAGGTACAGCCGAAGATCGGCTTCACCTTCGCCAGCGGCCTGCGGGCGACGCTGCGCCAGGACCCAGACGTCGTGCTGGTCGGCGAGATCCGCGACCTTGAGACGGCCGAGATCGCGGTCCAGGCGTCGTTGACGGGTCACCTCGTGTTCTCGACGGTCCACACCAACGACGCCGCCTCGACGTTCACGCGTCTGGTCGACATGGGCGTCGAGCCCTTTCTGCTGTCGTCGTCGATCATCGGCGTGCTGGCGCAGCGCTTGATCCGCCTGCTCTGCCGAGACTGCAAAGAGCCGCACCGGGCGACGGCGCTGGAGATCGAGCAGCTCGGCCTGACCCCGGACGCGCCGCAGCTGCGGACCGCGACCTTCTTCCGCGCCAAGGGTTGCCCACAGTGCGGCTTCAACGGCTACGCCGGCCGCTCGGGCCTGCACGAGCTCCTGGTCCCGGACGAAGAGGTCAAGCGCTTGGTGGTCGCCAAGGCTGACGCCGGCGCCATCAAGAAGGCGGCGGTGCGCGCCGGCATGAAGACCCTGCTCACCGACGGCGCAATCAAGGCGATGGAGGGCAAGACGACGATCGAAGAGGTGATGCGCATCGCCACAGCGGCGGTCGATTGACGGGAAAGGGGCCAACGGCGCCACAGCGTGCGCCGCGGTTTGGCTTCATAGGGTAGCAACGTGCCAGTTTACGAGTACATCGGCAGAACGCAGGGCGGCAAGACCCTCAAGGGCGTGCTTGACGTCGACAACGTCCGCGCGCTCAAGGCGGCCTTGCGGCGCGAGCGCGTCTTCCTGACCGAATACAAGGAGACCAACAGCAAGGGCAGCGGCGCCGCGATCAAGGCGGGAGTGCAGCAGAAGGCGGGCAGCCGCGAGGTCGACCTCTCCGAGCTTCTGGTGCGGATCTCTCCCATGGATGTGGCTGAGATGACTCGCCAATTGGCGACGTTGGTGCGAGCGGGCGTGCCGTTGGTCGACGCTATGGCGGCGATCGTCGAGCAGACGGAGAACCCCAAGCTCAAGCGGGTGTTGGCGCAGACGCGCACCGACCTCAACGAGGGAGCGAGCTTCCACAACGCGCTCGGCAAGCACCCCAAGGTCTTTGGCGCCACCTACATCAACATGGTCCGCGCCGGCGAGTCGTCGGGCACGCTGGAGATCGTGCTGCAGCGGCTGGCGGACTTCACCGAGAGCCAGGTCCGGCTGCGCAACCGCATCATTGGCGCCATCACCTACCCGGTGATCATGCTCTGCATCTCGGTGCTGATCGTGGCCGCGATGATGGTCCTTGTCGTGCCCAAGATTACCATCATGTTTGAAGATCTCGGCGCTGAGCTGCCGCTGATCACGCGCGTGCTCATCTTCATCTCCGACGTCCTCTCGACCTGGTGGCCGCTGTTGCTGCTTGGGGCGATCGGCGGCTGGGGTTGGTTCGAGCGCTGGCGGCGCTCCGACTCGGGCGCGCCCAAGTGGGACGCGATGCTGCTGAAGGTGCCGATCCTTGGCGACTTGGTGCGCAAGATCGCCATCGCGCGGTTCTCGCGGACGCTATCGACGCTGCTGAGCTCCGGCGTGCCCCTGCTGACTGCGATGGAGATCGTCGAGAACGTCGTCTCCAACCACGTCCTGGCCAAGGTGCTCGGCGAGGCGCGGGTGGCGATCCGCGAAGGCGACACCATCTCGGGGCCGCTCAAGCGCAGCGCCGAGTTCCCGCCGATGGTGGTGCACATGGTCGCCATCGGAGAGCGCTCAGGTGAGCTTGAGAACATGCTGAAGAACGTGTCGGAGAGCTACGAGAGCCAGGTCGACTCGCGTGTTCAGGCGCTGACCTCGATCCTGGAGCCGATCATGATCGTCGGCATGGGCATCCTGGTGGCATTCCTAGTGGCGGCGATTTTGCTGCCAATGATGAAGCTCACCTCAGCAGTGCGTGGGTAGTGCGGGGCGTGGGTAGTGCGAGGCGTGGGTAGTGCGGCGCTTTGAGGACGGCGGCGAGAGAGCCGACCGGGGCGACTGGCCACAACCCTGGAGAAGGACGGAGGACCCAATGGAGACCGAGCAGTTGCAAGCGAATGACGGCGCGATGCGGGCCGTGGCTGCGGATTCGAGCGGCGGGGACGGCGCAGATCGCGCTAGCTGGAGAGACGTCGTCGTGGCGGCGAAAGGCTTGGCGCGGGCGGGCGAGCGCGGCATGACGCTGATCGAGATCATGGTCGTGATCGTGATCATCGGCGTGCTCGGCTCAGCGCTCGCCGTCGGCGTGTTTGGCATGCTGGGCGACGCCAAGACCGACACGGCGCGGGCGCAGATCAACACCATCGGCGCGGTCATCGAAGCCCACGAGGCGCGGCACGGCGACTACCCGGAGAGCCTTGAGTCGCTCGCCGAGGGCAAGAAGGCCAAGCTGAAGAAGGGCAACCTGAAAGACCCATGGAAGCAGGACCTCGTCTACCGAGCCGAGGGCGATGTCTTCTCGCTGTGCAGCGGCGGCGACGACAAGAAGTCGGGCACCGAGGACGACATCTGCTACGGCGAGGCCGAGCAGTAGCGGCGGCAGCGCGCCGGCGGGTGACGTTGGCGCAGAAGGCGACGATGGCGGTGAGCGATCCCGGTTTTGCAGCGCTACGGGCGCGGCGCGGCCGACGCGGCGACGCCGGATTCACGCTCATTGAGCTGGTCGTCGTCATGGTCGTAATGGCGGTGGTGACCGTCACGGTCGTCATCGGTATCGGAAACATCCGCGGCGCGAACGTCGACACCGAGGCGGGCCAACTCGCGGCGGCGGTCCGCTACCTCTACAACCTCTCGGTCCTCAACGGCCGCAACTACCGCCTCATCGTCGACCTCGACAGCCACGCCTGGTGGGGCGAGGCGCAGGACTCGCGCGATCCCTGCAAGCAGTTCCTGTTGCCCGGCGAGGGCGAAGAGGAGGGCCGCGAGGTCGACGAAGACGACGAAGGCAACGCACCGCCGCCGGCCGCGTTTGGCGCCGCCAAGAGCGCGCTGCTGCAGAAGCGCGAGCTGCCAAAGGGCATCGCCTTCGTCGGCGCGATGACGAGCCACCAGAGCGACATCGAGCGCAAGGGCCAAGTACACCTGAACTTCTTTCCCAATGGCTCGGTAGAGGCGGGCTTTGTGCTCATCGGCGACAGCGACGATGACAGCGACGTCGTGACGGTCGAGGTGCTCCCCTTGCAGGGCACGGCCCGCGTCTACAACGGCGAGCTCACGGTCGACGACTGGCTGGACCAGGAGCGCTGATGCGACGCGCCGAGGCCGGCTTCACCCTGCTCGAGATCTTGATCGCCATGGCGATCTTGGCCTTCGCCCTCGCCGTCATCTCGGCGTCTGCGTCGTCGTCGGCGGTCTACGGCAAGCGCGTCTACAGCAGCACGACGGCGGCGCTGCTCCTGCGTGGGGTTTTGCTCGACATCGAGGAGGAGTACCGCAAGGACGGCTTCCCCTCCAACGACATCGAGGGCCGCGAGTGCGAGCTGCCCAAGGCCTATGCCAAGCACTTCCGCTGTGAATTCGATCTCATCGGGCTCAACCTTGACGAGGGGATGATCACCGACCTGACCTCGTCGGCGCAAGACGTGCTCTCAGGCGCTCAGGAGCAGCTGCAGAGCTCGGGCGCCATGGACAAGCTCTCGGCGGCGACCTCTGGCGAGGCAGAAGGCCGCAAGGCGCTGGACGATCTGGGCAATTCGGCGAAGAACGCGGAGGCGGCAGGGCTCGACCTCACCTCGATGGCGAAGTCGGGCGACATGATGCAGCTCATCACCACCATCCTCATGTCGGGCGGGCAAGGACTCAACTTGCTCGGCCTCTGTGACATCAACCTGTCGGTGCTGCAAATGTCGATGGGTCTCATGATCGCCGAGCTGCTGCCCCGCATCCTCAAGCGCGCCACCGATCGCACCCGCAAGGTCCGGTTGCGGCTGAGCTGGCGTGACGCCGAGGGTGAGGACGCCCACCTGGAGATCGAGACCTTCACGACCGCGGTCAGCGAAGAAGAGGCCCGCGCGATCCAGCAGATGAAGGATCAGCAGGAGCTGCAAGAGGCCATCAACCCCAACGCCGGCGACAGCCCTGCCCCAGCGCTCGGCGGGATCCAGCCTCCCCCCGCCATCCCGGGCATGCCGCGATGACGGGCCACCGCCTGGATCTCGTGCGCGGCTTCACCCTGGTGGAGCTGATGATCGCCGTCTCGCTGCTGGCGATGATGGGGATCTTGCTCGGCACCTCGATCACCACCGTCATGGGCGCCATCCAAGACAACCGCGAGCTGCAGGACCGCTACCACGCCGCCCGCGTCGCCCTCGGTCGCGTCCAGCGCGAGCTGGCGATGGCCTATGTCTCGCGCCACCAAGCCGAGAGCGGCGCGACAAAAACGATCTTTGTCGGCAAGCCCAACAAACTGCAGTTCACCTACATGGGCCACCGCCGGGTCGCCCGCGGCGGCCTCGAGTCCGATCAGGGCGTGGTCGAGTATGCCCTCGAGAAGTCGTCCACCGGGCTGGCGCGGCTGGTCCGACGCGAGAAGGTCATCATCGACGATCGGCCCGAGAAGGAGGGCCGGCGCGAGGTGCTGGCCGACGGGGTGCGCAAGCTGGAATTCGCCTATTGGAGCATGGACAAGGAGGAGTGGGAGAGCGACTGGAAGGTCGAGATCGACCGCGCCGCCGAGGAGCAGCGGCAAAAAGAGCAGCAGGCGGCGCTGGCGACCGGCATGACGGGCAACGCCGCGCTGGCCAACGCGGTGGTGAAGCAGGCCAACCGCCGCGATCAAGAGCGCCACGGCCCCGAGGAGCAGTGGCTGCCGGTGCGGGTGCGGGTGCGCCTCGTGCTGTCGACGCTGGACGAAGACCTCGACCTCGAGTTCGAGACCCAGACGAGGGTCCGCATCGCGCGACCGCTCGACTTCCAGCAGGCCTACAAGCCTGGCGACTTCCAGAACTCGCTGAACCCCTATGCGCCGATCCCCTCGACCACGCCGTCCATGTTCAACCCGCAAGCGATCTTGTCGGGACAGCAGCCGCCGCCAGCGCCAGCGGGAGGCACGCCATGAGCGGCGCCCTCGACCTCGCACGCCCCGCCGTGCCCGGCGCCGCATGCCCAACGCCTTTGGCGAGCGCGCTGCCGCTCCGTCAGCGGGTACAGCTGGCAGCGGCGGCGGCGATGCGAGCGACGGGCAGCACCGCCCCAGGACCAAGCGACCGAGAGCGCGGCGTCGCGCTGCTGCTGGCCATGACGGCGATTGCGATCCTGACGGTGTTCTCGCTCGAATTCACCTACCAATCGCGCGTCGCCGTCCGCACCAGCAGCTACGTCGAGCAGGAGATCGAGGCCCACCTACACGCCCGCGCCGCGGTGGAGTTGGCGACGCTGGTGATCGGCTCGGTCGACATCGTCGAGAGCATCATCAACAAGTACGCGTCGATGCTCGGCGGCCAGCGGCCGAACATCTCAACCGCCGCGTACGCCTGTGAGTTCGTCAACGCCTTCTGCGAGGGGCGCATGAACATGATGGGCCTCGACCTCATCGATCTGCGCGGCAAGGAGGCTGCGGGGCTCAAGCGTGGCACCTGCGGCTGCAAGTCCGATGACGAGGATGGCCGCGTCAACCTCAACCGCGTCGCCAATTTGGGCGAGAAGCAGGCGACGTTCGACACCCTCTACAAGCTGCTTGAACGCCACGAGGGCATGAGCGCGGCCGGCGAGCTGGACAAGGAGATGGCGCAGCTGGCGCTCAACGTCATGGACTGGGCCGACCCCGACAACGTCAAGACCGACCTCGACCCGGTGACGCGCAAGCTGCAGCAGGGCACCGGCAGCGAGGGCGTGCACTACGCCCGCAACGGCTACAAGGCCAAAGACGCGCCCTACGACACCACCGAAGAGGTGCGCCTGGTCGAGGGCATGACGGACACGCTCTGGTGCAAGCTGCGCGATCAGCTCACGGTCTACAACACGGCGAAGCTCAACGTGAACACCGCGCCCATCGAGGTGATCAAGGCGCTAGTTTGCAAGAACCTCGCCGACCCGCGCCACGAGCTCATCGCCTGCGCCCGCACAGACGGCGCAGCGGCGGCCTTCGTGCCCGTCAACGTCGCCGGCCAGTACATCGAAGTCTGCAGAACCTTGAAAAAGCTGATCTTCTCGCCACCGTTCTCGACGCCGGGCCGCTTCGTGCGCTTCTTCGAGAAGCTGGGCACAGTGCTGCCGGCGGACTATGCCAACGTCTTGCAGGTCAACGCCGGCAAGATGCTGGCGGACGTCGGGACGAGCGGGCAGATCGTCCGCATCACGGCGTTTGGCACCTCTGGTTCAGTGACCAAAACCATTACGGCCTTGCTCGACACCACCAGCAAGCAGTACGTCTACTGGCGCGAGGATTGACGGGAGACCCATGGCGCATCGAATTTTGGGACTCGACATCGGCCAGCGGCGCGTCAAGGTCGCCGTCGTCGACAAGTCCGTGCGGCAGACGCAGCTCGTCGGCTTTGACAGCGAGCCGGTGGCGGCGCCCTACGGCGAGGCCGAGCTCGAAGCGGCGATCCGCGGGCTTCTTGCGCGTGTCCGCAAAGCAGACGAGGTGATCGTCGCCGGCCTGCCCGCGACCGACGTCCTGCACCGGGTGCTGAGCTTCCCGTTCCAGGACCGCAAGGCGATCGTCGAGGCCGCCGCGTTCGAGCTCGAGACCCACATCCCGGTCGACCTCGAAGAGTCGGTCATCGATCACATCGTGGTCAGTCGCCGCGCCGATGGCTGCGAGGCCCTGGTGGTGGCGGCGCCAAGAGCGCGGGTGCAGCAGCGCATCGACCTGCTCCGAAGGGTCGGCGCCGAGCCGCGGCAGCTGGGCCTCGTCGCGCTCTCGCTGGCCAGGCTGCTGCGCCACCTACCGTCGTTGGCCAGCGGGACGACGCTGGTGCTCGACATCGGCGCCGCCGCCACTGACGCCGTGGTGGCGGTGGACGGCGCGCCGCGCTACGTCCGTGCGCTGAGCGTCGGCGCTGACGCCGTGCGCGCCGACTTCGCCGACCAATTCGATCGCCAGACCACCGAATCCGCCGACAACCTGCTGGTCAGCCACGGCCTGCTGCTGCCGCCGGGCATGGCGCCGGCGACTCCCGACGAGCAGACCCTGCACAAGGCGACGCTGCGAGCGCTGGCGCCGTGGCTGCGCGAAGTGCGGCAGACTATGGCGGCCTGGCGCAAGGGAGGCAAACCGGCGCCAGACCGCATCGTGCTCACCGGCGGCATGGCCGGTCTACGCGGCTTGGTCGAGAGCCTAGAGGCGATCTTGGCGGTGCCGGTCCGCAGCCTGCCGCTGCACGAGCTCGACGGCGTGGCCATGGCGCCGCAGCTGCCCGAGCGCCTGCACGAGGCCGGTGGTAGCGCGGTCGCCCTGGCGCTGGAAGGTGCGCTGGCGCAGGGTGGCGAGATCATGGACTTCCGCCAGGGGGACCTGGCGTTCGAGGGCGACTACAAGTACCTGCGGGAGCGGCTGCCTGCCCTGATCTCGATGGCGGTGTTCGCCCTCTGCCTGTTGGCGGTCCGCAGCACGATCACCTACCGCGGGCTGGTGAACGAGCAGCAGCAGCAGGTCGCCGAGCTGGTCGCCCTCAGCAAAGAGGTCACCGGCAAGAAGTTCAGCAGCTTCGAGAAATTGCAGAGCGAGCTGCGTCGCCCATTGGCGGTCGACCTCGGCTCCTACTATCCGGACATGTCAGCGATCAAGGTGCTCGACGAGGTGTCGCGCATTCAGCACGAGGTCACCGAGCCCCCGGAGTTCAAGCCGGGCGGCCCTGGCGAGGCGGCGCCACCCAACCTCGGGCTAGCCGGGCCACAGCTGGCGCAGATCGTGGCGCAGCCGCCGCAGCTGCGGGGCTTGCCGCCGCTCGGCATGACCGCGCCTCCGACTGGCGACTCGGCCGCGATGCCACCAGGCGGCGTGCCGCCGGCGGCGATGCCGCCGACGATGGGCGGCGGCGGCATGTTCCCTCGGCCACGGATGCGGCCAGCGATGGGCGATGCCAGCAACGGTGGCGGCGCAGGCGGTGGCGGCGCAGGCGGTAGCGGCGCAGGCGGTAGCGGCGCAGGCAATGGCGGCACAGGCGACGGTGGCAGCGACGGCGACGCTGGCGGCGGGGCCGCTGGCGACGATGGCGCCCCTCGCAGCGATGAGCCGTTCAGCGGCCACAAGATCGAGCTGCTCTCGGTCGATATCGACCGCAGCAAGGCCAGCCTGCGCGGCGACTGCGACACCCAAGAGGCGCTGCTCGCCTTCCAGACCGCGCTCGAGAAGCACGCGTGCTTCCAGAAGATCAAGTCGACGTCGGACCGTATCACCTTTGAGCGCCACCGCGAGTGGTTCCGCTTCAACATCGGTTTTGAGATCCAGTGCCCAGAGGCCGAGGTGCCCAAGAAGGCCGCGAAGGCCGCCGCGGGCGACAAGGCAGAGTCAGAGCCCGACGAGGACGACGCCGACAAGCGCAAAGGCAACGACGAGGACGGGGACAAGGGCAAGAACGCCGACGAGGGCGAGGCCGAGACTGAGGAGTAGCGTCCGCCAAGAGGCGTGATGCCCTGGGTCGCCCGTTCGGGCTGGGAGGGTCTGGTGCAAGAAGGCAAGATTCAAGCGTGGCTGGCGCGGCTGAGCGACCGGGAGCGCTCCATCGTCGTCGGCGGCGGCGTCGCTGTGCTGGCGGCCGTGCTGCTGACGTTCGGTTTCTTCGTGCAGCAGCGCGTCGCGGAGATGGAGTTGGCGGTCGCCGACAACGCGGAGGCGCTGCGGCAAATCCGCGACGCGGCGCCGGCGTATCTAAGCAACCGCAAAGAAGACAGGGCGATCGACGAGTCGCTAGAGCGGGCGCGGGCGACGTCGCTGCAGTCGTCACTGTTGGCGCTCGCCAAGGAGATCCAGTTCGAGCGCAAGGTGACGGGCGAGGAAGAAGGCCCGGCCGGCACGGAGCGCCTGAGCGACTTCATCAAGTTCAGTAATGCCTCTGAAATCTTGGCCGAGCTGACGGCGCGAAAGGGCGCGGGTGGTGGCAAGGCGGCCGCGAAGAAGAAGAAGCCAACCAAGGGTGAGAAGCAGGTGTTCTTGTCGAGCATCGAGGTGGTCTTCGATCGGGTGCCAGACACCGCCCTGTTTCAGTTTCTCGAGAAGATCGACACCCACCCGGACGGGCTCTTCGCGTCCAGCCTCGACGTCTCGCGGGAGTCTACCGATCACGAGCACTTTCGGGCCAAGCTGACCATCGCCCAGTTCCGCTATGGCGGCGCCGAGGAGGGCTCGTGAACCCGTCCGTCCGTGAGCGATTGCAGCGCGCGGCCGTCTACTGCGGCTATGGCGCGTTTTTCGTCGCCGCATTGCTCGCGGCGCTGGTGTTGACGTTTCCGACCCGCCAGCTGCAGGCCTACGTCGAGGCCCAGTCTCGCAAGGCCGGGATGCCGCTGACGATCGGTGAGATGTCGCTGCGCGGCCTCGGCGGCGTCACGATGGAGGACGTCGCGCTGCACCTGCCGGCCAAGCCCGGGCCAGACGATCAGCCAGGCCGGCCCGCGATCGACCTCAAATTCGACCGCGTGCGGCTCGACGTCGCGGTGTGGCGGGCGCTGTGGCGGCGCGAGCTGGCGGTGGGGGTCGACGTCGAGGCAGGCGAGGGGGCTCTCGCCGACGGGCTGGTCGTGTTCACTCCACTGAGCGGCGCTGCGGCCGGCCGCGAGGATGACAAGCCGGTCGAGCGCGCCGACAAGGCGGCGAGCGAGGGCAAGGGTGAGGTGGCGCCAGACGCCAAAGCGGACGCCAGCAAGGGCGGCGGACGGCGCGGCTACGCCATCGATCTCGACCTGCCGACCATCGAACGCCTGCCGCTGGAGTCGACGGGGCTTGGCGCGCTGATGATCGGGGTGCAGAGCAAGGTCCAGGGCACGCTGGACGGTGAGCTCTCCGGCTCGGTCAAGCTGCGCTGGGGAGGTACCTTCGACGATGCGACCGGCAAGCTGAAGGTGACCATCACCGAGAGCGTGCTGCGCAAGCCTTCGATCGACCTCGGCAAGATGGGCAAGTTCGAGCTCGCTGACCTGCGCATGGGCAACACGGCGCTTGAGGTCACGATGGCGCCCAAGGGCGAGATCGCGGTGTTGACGGGCGCTCGCGGCAGCGACAAGTCGACCGCCATCGCTTTCGAGAAGATCGAGGTCGACGGCCGAGACATCGAGCTCCTGGTCGAGGAGCGCTCGCATGCGCTGGTACCACCCGGCCCTGCGGGCGTGCGGATGGCCAACCTGCAGTTGCACTTCGCATTCCGCCTACCCGACGCCGCCGAGGCGGAAGGCGACAAGGACGCCGAAAAGGACGCTGACAAAGACGCCGACAAAGACGCCGACAAAGACGCCGCCGCAGCCCGCGGCAAGCGGGGCGCCGAGGGCGGCAAGGGTGACAAAGGGCGCGACAAGGCCGGTCGCGCTGGCGATGCCGAGGCGGTCGAGGGCGAGGGGGCCGCAGACCAGCGCGCCAAGTGGTCGAGCTTGATGGAGATCGCCGGCAGCAAGCTCAAGCCGTTTACCCGCAACGGCTACGTCGGCATGACCTGCACCGGGCTGCTGCTGCGACCCAGCTGCAACCCCGACACGCCCCGCGTCACCGTCGGCACGCGCGGCGGCGGCGGCGGACTGCCATCGGTGGACGCGGCGCCGACGACGGGCGCGACGGACGAGGGAGGCCGCAACGGCGCGCCGACGGCCGGGACCGACGCGCCGTCAGCGATACCGGCCGTGGCCGCGCCACCGACGTTCCC
>SXNM01000355.1 GCA_005777155.1 Pseudomonadota bacterium
CCACTGCGAGATGCAGTGCGCCTCGTCGACGGCGATGAGTCCGGGGGGGTTGCGCGCCAACCACTCGCAGAAGCGGATGCTGCGTAGGCGCTCAGGCGCCACAAACAAGAAGTCGAGGTCGCCGTCCTTCCAGCGCTGTAGCGCCTGGCGCGCCTCATCGCGTGGCCGACCGCTGTGGACGCGCTCGGCGGCGACGCCACGCTCTGTGAGCTTCTGGACCTGATCGTCCATCAGCGCGATCAGCGGCGAGATGACGAGGGTCGGCCGGGCGCGCACCAACCCAGGGAGCTGATAGCACAGCGATTTGCCGCCGCCCGTCGGCATCACCAGCAGGGCGTCTACACCGTCGATGACGGCCTCGCAGACCTCGCGCTGATGGGCGCGAAAGGCCGGGTGGCCCAAACGGTCCCGCAAGACCGCGTCGATGCGACCGTCGTCGCTGCGCTTGCCGCGGCGCCCTTCGGCGGCGTCGTGCCCGGCCGTCCACGTCATGTCGCCGCCCCGCGCCCTCGGGTCGCTGCGGCCGAGCCTGCGTAGGGAGTCCCACGCGCGGCGCCAGCCTGCCGCCCCTGGTGTGGCATGCCCGTCGGCCGCTTGCAACCGACCGCGCTGTTGCTCAGGCCAGGCCTCGACTCCCCGCATCATCTCGACCTCCAAGGCGTCAGGGCGAGGGCCCTCACCTCAAGGTCGATGGCTGTGACGAATCGGATCGCTCGCTGCGGCGCGAAGGGCCTCGACCTCAGCGGCAGAGAGTGGGCGAGCCTGTCCCTCAGGGAGATCAGGATCAAGGCGCAGCGGCCCGACCTGCTGGCGGTGCAGCGCCGTGACGTGCCCGCCACAAGCACCGAGCATCCGCTTTACCTGGTGATATTTGCCCTCCACCACCGTCACCTCGACGCGGTCGCCGGGCAGGCGCTGCAGACGAGCTGGGCGGCAGACGCTGCCGTCGGCGAGCGTGATGCCGGCGGCAAAGCGGGCCTCGGTGTCTGGCGCCAGAGTGTCGGGCCGCAGCGTGGCCAGGTACACCTTCTCGACCTTGCGGCGCGGGTGGGCGATCAGGTGCTGCAGGCCGCCGTCGGTGGTCAGCAAGAGTAGGCCGGTGGTGTCCTTGTCCAGGCGACCGATCGGCGCCAGCCTCGGCCGACGCAGCGAAGCAGGCAGCAGATCAAGGACCGTCGCATGTTGCGCGTCCTCGGTCGCCGACACACAGCCCGGCGGCTTGTGCAGCATTAGCGTCAGCTCAGTCGGCGCCCGCACTGGCGCGCCGTCGAGCAGCACCACGTCGACGCTGGTCGCCACGGCGTAGCCGGAGTCGCGCACCACCACGCCGTCTACCGTGAGGCGTCCGGCGCGGATCCACCCCGCGACCTCGCGACGCGAGACGCCGCTGTGCTGCGAGACGAGCCGATCGAGCCGCATGGTCGCTCCCGCTAGCCGTCAGAACGCCCACGAGACGCTGGCGCCACGCCCCGCAGCAGGCGTCGGAAGTGTCGCCGGCCGCCACAACGCGTCGTAACTGCCCCAGGCGCCAAGGCCTACGCCGAGCGTCGCCCAGCCCATGCGCGCCGACGTGTCGCGTTCCTGCGCCGCCAGCAGGCCGCAGAGGCCAGCCAGCAGCATGCGACCCCAGGGGAATCCGGTCGAGACCAGCGCCGACGCCCGATGGCCAGCAGCGTTCGAAGCAGCGGGCCCTGTCGCGCCACGGGCGGCCTGGGAGTCGGGCGCTGGCGGCGTTGCCGTCGTCGCGTCAGTGGCCCCTGTGGGGATCGCGGTCGCCACGGCCGTGGTCGTCATGCTGGCATGTGCGCCGGTGGCGGGCGTCGAGCCTGATGACGGCCCGCCGGTGGGCATCGAGCTCGGCAGCAGGCCCGCGTCCGCCCCGCCCATGCCGGCGTGGGGAGCCATCGACGCACCACGCGCCTCCACATTGGCCGCGATGAGCACGGTGAACAGGGTCAACAGCGCGGCGCCGATCTGCGGCCCAAGGCACACCGCTGGCGTCGGCCGTCGGGCGTCGGCTGTCGACGTAGCGCTAGAATTTGTTGCGGGGCCGCGCATCGGGGTCGTCATCGCGCAGCTTGGGCAGCTTGATGCCGTCTGGGGACGTCGATCGCAGCACGGCCGGCACGGGCACGCCGACGTCGTCTCGCAGCTGATCCTCGATGGCGACCGCGAGGTCGGCCATGCGCTGCAACGCGTCGACCCCAAGCGGCGCCAGCAGGCGTTGCACCTCGGCGTCGACCTTGAGCAGCGCGTCTACCAGCGGTCGGGCCGGCTCGCGGAGCACGATGCGGGCCTGGCGTGCGTCGCCCGGCACCGGGAGGCGGGCGATCGCGCCGCGCATCTCGAGCTGGTCCAGCATGCCCGTCAGCGAGCCTGGGCGAATCGCCAGCGCCGCCGCGATCTGCTTGGCCGTGAGGCCATCGGGCACGCGGGCGACCGCTGCGATGACCTGCAGCTGGCCGGCGGTGGCGTCCACCGCGCGGGCGACGTCGCCGATTGCGCGGGCTACGATCTTGCTCACGTGATCAAGGCTGTAGGCGAAGTCCAGATACTGGAGCGAGGGCACCTCGAACTGGACCAAGTCGCCGCCAGAGCGCCGCAGCCAACGTCTGCCTGTCCGGCGCACTGCACCGGAGCCCCGGCCTGCTGTCTTTCGTCCCGAGGCCATTGTTCCACTCCAAGCCAGTGTCCCACTGCAAGCCAGTGTCCCACTCCAAGCCCGAGTCACACTCCAAGCCCGAGTCACACTCCAAGCCAGTGTCCCTTTGCAAGCCAGTGTCCCACTGCAAGCCAGTGTCCCACTGCAAGCCAGTGTCCCACTGCAAGCCAGTGTCCCACTGCAAGCCTGAGTCACACTCCAAGCCCGTGCAACTCCGTGGTCTCGAACGGTCGCACACCAGCCCCAGCGCGTCCAGCATCCTTGCGGAGCTTGCCAATGTCAACTTGAGCCCAGGCCGGCCAAACCTGCGCAAACCAAGCCAACGGCCGCCACGGCAAGGGCAGAGCGGCACGCGCCGACGCCAGCGACCGCGCCAAGCCCAGCGCGCCGTCGCGCAGTCTCGCGCCTCGGCGTGGCGCGGCGATGGCTACTTTTTCTTGAACAACGCGTCGAGGCGGCTCAGCGCCGCACGCTCACCGTCCTTGTCGCCGCCGCCCAAGGGGCTCGCGCCGGCTGCGGCGCCGCCCTTGCTGCCGAACAGCCCGGCCAGCTTCGCCTTGGCCTTGGCCGCCTCGTCGTTGAGCTCCTCGCCGATGACGCGAAATTGGAAGTGGCCACAGAAATTGCCCGCCTCGCGGTCGCGTACAAACTCGCCCTGGTTTTCAAGGCACTGGTTGTGGGCGCTCGGGCTCCAGAATCGGCAATTGCGGCACGAATGCAGGTAAGCCGCGCAATTCGGGCAGGTATCGAGGCGACCGATCTTGACGTCGAAGACGAGTTCTTCCGAGCACTTGTAGCACTCGTGACGGACTTCCGGGGTCATGCTTCCTCCCGCGGGGATTCAGGGGGTGGCTGAGCGCTCGCCGGCGCGGGCGGTGGCCTCAGACGGCTCGCCGGCGCCAGCGCGCCGCGGCCAAGGCGACCAGCAAGAGCCACAAGACGTTCGGGGCGCCGGCGCTGGTCGGTCGGGCGGTGCAGCCGCCATCGTCCTTCGGCGCCGTCGCGCCGCCTTTGGCGCCGGCGGTGTCGGCCGCAGCGTCGCCAATCGGGGCCACCGCGCTGTCGCCGCCGCCACCGGCATCGC
>SXNM01000356.1 GCA_005777155.1 Pseudomonadota bacterium
CCGTCGCCGCCGTCGTCACCGCAGCCGCCAGCCCGAGCCGCTCGGCCCAGGCCAGCGCCAGGGAGTGCTGGGCGACCAGCGCACCGAGCCCGGCGTCAGCGGCGCCAAGCTCGCGCAGCACCGCCTGCAAGCCGCGGACGCCGAGGTCGACGCCGCCGATCGCTTCACCCGCCATGACGCCGAGCAGGCCCATCGTCCGCAGCTCTGGCAGCAGGTCTTGCGCCGCGCCGTGGCCCTCGTTCCACGCCGACGCCGCGACGGCGACGCGCTGCCGACACAGCGCCCGCACCTCGCCTGCGATCATCGCCAGCGCCTCATGGTCATACGCCGAGGGCCCCCGACCCGTCGCCCCACCGCGCGTGCTGCGTCTCGTCGCCATCGCCCTCGCCCCTCGCCGTCGCGTCGCCGCGGTGGCCCCCGTTCAGCTCGCGTTCGCCAGCAACTCTCGAGCGATGACGATGCGTTGCACCTCGCTCGTGCCTTCGTAGATGCGGCTGACCCGCACATCGCGCAGCGCGCGTGCGATTCGGCCATCGTCCTGCAGCCCCTGCGCCGTCGCCAGCTCCAACGCCCGCTGGCAGACGAAGTGCGCGGCCTCGGTGGCGAACACTTTGGCCATCGCCGCCTCGCGCGTCATCGGCAGGTTGGCGTCTTTGCGCTGCGCCGCCCGCAGCACCAGCAGCCACGCGGCCTCCAGGCGGGTGGCCATGTCGGCGATGCGGAAGTCCACCATCTGTTGGAGGTTCTGCGCTCGGTCCACCCCGGCGCGGCTACCCAGGCCTTGCACCAGCGTCTGCAGCGCGGCGCTGGCGATGCCGATCGCCTGAGCGCCGATGGCGCAGCGGCCGCCGTCGAGGGCAGTCATCGCCACGCGGAACCCGATGCCCTCCGGCCCCAAGCGGTCGCGCTCCGGCACCACCACGCCGTCGAGCGAGAGGCCCACCGTCGAGCTGCCGCGCAGGCCCATCTTCGACTCGTGGCGCAGCACGCTGAAGCCGGGCGCCCGCGGATCGACCAAGAACGCCGAGATGCCACGCGCGCCCGAGCCCGGTTCGCCGGTGCGTGCCATCGTCAGCACGACGCCGGCGCGGTCGCCGCTGGTGATCCAGGCCTTTTGACCGTCCAGCACGTAGCTGCCGTCGTCGCGGCGGGTGGCCTTGCAGACCAAGCTGGCGGCGTCGCTGCCCGCCGATGGCTCCGAGAGGGCGAACGCCGCCGCCTCCATCTGGCCCTGCGCGATCGGCCGCAGCCAGCGCTCTCGTTGGTCGGTGTCGCCAAAAAGCCCGATCATCTCGCCGGTCATGTTGGTGACGGCCATGGTCACGGCGGTGCTGGCGCAGGCGGTTGCGACCTCGCGTAGGGCCATCACATAGGCGACCTGCGTCGAGCCGGCGCCGCCGAACGCCCGCGGCGACTTGATCGCCATCAGGCCCTCGGCGGCCAGGGCCCGCAGCGCCGCCTCCGGGAAGGCGCCGCCGTCGGCCGCGGCTGCCTGCGGTAGCACGACGCTGCGCGCGATGGCGGCGGCGCGGGCGCTGAGGCCGGCTTCTTCGGCGCTGGGGTGGAGGTCGACCATCGCAGGCTCCGCGCTACGCCTTGGCGGCGAGCTCACGTTGGGTCTCGCGGGCGATCACGAGGCGCTGGATCTCGCTTGTGCCCTCGTAGATCTCGGTGATGCGGGCGTCGCGCACGTGCCGCTCGGCGTTGTACTCCTTGACGTAGCCATAGCCGCCGTGGATCTGCAGCGCCTTGTGCGTCACCCGCGCGCTCATCTCCGACGCATAGAGCTTGGCCATCGCCGACAGCTTGCCGTAGGCCTGCCCCTCGTCCTTGGCGACGGCGGCTTGCCAGATCAGCAGCCGGGCGGCGTCGATCTCGGTCGCCATGTCAGCGAGCATCTCGCGAATCGCCCCGAAATCGCCGATCTTCTTGCCGAACGCCTCACGCTCCCGGCTGTAGGCCAGCGCCTCCTCGAAGGCGATGCGCGCGATGCCGAGCGCCTGGGCTGCGATGCCGATGCGGCCGCCGTCCAACGTCGACATCGCCACCTTGAAGCCATCGCCCTCTTCGCCGAGGCGGTTGGCGACGGGCACGCGCAGGTCCTCGAACACGAGGCTGGTGGTGCTGCTGCCCTTGATGCCGAGCTTGTCCTCGACTTTGCCGATGCCATATGGCGACTCGCGGCGATCGACGACCAACGCCGAGATGCCCTTGTGCCGCTCGCTCGGGTCGGTGTGGACGATCAGGACGCAGAGGTCGGCTTCTTTGCCGTTGGTGATCCAGTTCTTGGTGCCGTTGACGACGTAGGCGTCGCCGTCGCGCAGGGCGGTGGTGCGCATGCCAGCAGCGTCGCTGCCCGAGCCAGGCTCAGAGAGGGCGAAGCAGCCCAAGCGCTCGCCGCGCGCCAGCGGGCCAAGCCAGCGCTTGCGCTGGGCGTCGTCGCCGTAGCGCTGGATCGGGTCGCACACCAGTGAATTGTTGACGCTCATGATCACGCCGGTGCTAGCGCAGCCCCGGCTGACCTCTTCCATCGCGATGGCGTAAGACAAGACGTCCAGGCCGGCCCCGCCGAAGCGCTCTTCCACGGCGACGCCGAGGAAACCGAGCGCTGCAAGTTTGCGTACCTGCGCTTCCGGGAACGCGCCGGCCTTGTCGATGGCGGCGGCCACCGGCAAAAGCTCTTGATCCGCAAAACGTCGCGCCGTCTGTTGGATCATCTCTTGGGTGTCATTGAGGGCGAATTCCATCGGGACTCCGGGCGTCGGCGCGGCACCAAAGGGCACGACGGCGACCCAGGATACCGGCTGGCCGTGCGGCGGCAAGGGCGCCCCCGCCGCGCGATTGGATGCGACCGGGCCGGCCCAGGCTCCGCAGCCGCGCCAACAGACGTAGCATGGCGCGAATCGACCGCGTCAGCCGCCCATGGGCCTCGCCATCATCGCCACGTCCGGGCCGCGGCGAGGGGAGTTGCGCGAACGCCGGCCCTGCCGGTACTCTCCCGCCCCCCAGGCCCGACGCCGAGGGAGGAGCCCAGATGAGCAACCGCCGCCGAATCGTCAAGACCTACAAGCAGAAGCAAGAGGAGGTCGCGACAGCGATCGAAGTGCCGGAGATCATTCACGAGCAGCTCTGGTCGCTGACGGAGTGGATGGAGGCCAACTGGCGGCCCGTCGTCGCTGGCATCGCGATCGTCACGGTGGTCTGGGGCGGCATCGGCTTGTTCCAGATGCTTACGGCCCGCAGCGCCCGCTCCACCGCCGCGGCGAACGCGCCGGTCTACGCCGCCATGGCGAAGCCGGTCTATGCGCCGCCCGCCGATCTGCAGGGCGAAGATCCCAACAAGCCGCTCGGCACGTCGTTCGCCACCGCCAAGGAGCGAGCGGAGGCGGTCGTCGCTGCCGCGGCCGGGCTGGAGGGCGACGAGAAGGTGCTGGCGGAGGTCGTCGTTGGCACCGCCAAAGGGACCCTCGGCGACCGCGCGGCGCAGCTCGCCGCGATCGACGCCGCGATCGCCGCCGTTGGCGATGCCCCGATCGCCCAGGCGCTGCTGGCGCAGCGGGCCACGGCGCTGACGGCGCTCGCCAAGGGCGCTGAGGCAGCCGATGCCTGGGCCAAAGTGGCCGCCGGCGCCAACACCGCCGCGCTCAAGGGCATGGCCCTGGTGCGCTCAGGCGACGCCATCAACCCGAAGCTCCACAAGGACGGCGCCGGCGACGCCGCCAAGGCCAAGGCTGCCTATCAGGCCGCAATCGCCGCCGTCGCCGACGCCGGTAAGGCGCCGACTGAAGGCCACGCCGGGTTCCTGCACCTGGAGGCGACGGCCAAGCTCGGGCAGCTCGAGTGATTCGAGCGTCACTGGGGCTGCGACCCGCCGTGACCGCGATCGCCGGCCGAGGCGCGCCTTGGCTGGCTGGGCGTCCGGTGGCGTCGGCCCTCGGCCTCGCGCTGCTGCTGGCTCTCGGGCCAGCGACGACGTCGGCGCGCAGCTTCGCCGAGCCCGTGTGGCGGGTGTCGACGCAGAAGCTGCCTGGCCTCGCCTGGAAGCCCCGCCGCAGCGGCGCGCCGGTGCTGGATCGCCGCGGCGGCCAGGTGCTCGTCGGTGCCGCCGACGGCCTCTGGGCCCTCGACGCCTTGACCGGCGACAAGCTCTGGCGGGTGCCGACCGCCGATCCCATCGCCGGCACGCCGCTCCTCGACGCCGCCGGGTCGACCATCACCTTCGCCGATGGCGGTGGCGTTGTGCAGACGCTCGGCCTCGGCGATGGCAAGCCGCGGTGGGCGCGCTCCTCGCTGCTCGACGCCGTGGTCCGGGCGCCCCTGGTCGGCGACGGCGCCCGGCTGTACGCCTTGGTCGAGCCCGGCAGCCTGTTCGCGCTCGACGCCTTGACCGGCAAGGCCCTGTGGCGCCGCGCGGTGCCGGGTGGCCGGGACTTTCTGGCCGAAGGGACCGGCGCCGCCACCGTCCATGGCGAGTCGGTGATCGCCGGCCTGGGCGACGGCAACCTCGTGGTGGTGAACGGACGCGACGGCGGCGTGGTCTGGACCCGCGATCTGGCCGGCGGCGGCGACGGTCCACCTGACGTTGACACCACCCCGCTGGTGGTCCAGAGCGGCGCCGGCGAGGCCTTCGTCTTGGCGGCGAGCCAGCGTGGTGGGCTGTACGCCCTCTCGCTCGGTGACGGCGAGGTGCGCTGGCACCGCAAGGGTGAGGGCTATCAGACCCCGCTGCGCCGCGGCGACGAGCTGTGGGTGGTCGATGGCGATCATCGCCTTCTGGCCCTGCGCGCCAGCGACGGCAAGCTGCGGGTCGGCCGCCACCTCGACGGCGAGCCCAGCGGGGCCCTCGCGCTATGGCGCACCTTCGTGCTCGTCATGGCCGGTGATGGGCTGTGGCTGCTCAGCGGTGACGACCAGCAGACCCGCGGTCGAGTCGTCGATCCCTATGGCTACGCTGCAGCGCCTTGCCTGGACGGCGACGACGCCTGGATGATCGGCAATGACGGCACGATCTGGGCGCTGCGCCTGCGGGAGCCCTAGCGCCCGAACGCGCCGCGGCGCCACGGGGCGTCCCAGGGAGGCGATGGCGATGGACCTCGAGATCGCACACTTTGACCGCGTATGGACCCACTCTGGCGCCGACCAGTTGGCGCGACACCGCCTCGATTTCGCCGGCGCTGGCGCCAGCGGCCTTGGTCTGCGCGGCGCAGCTTCCGGCGGCGAGCTGCGCGGCGGCGCCCGCCGGATCGCGGCGCTGCTGACGACCGCCCTCCTCGGCATCGCAGCCTGCAGCTCACGCGCGCCAGCGGCGTCCAGTGGCGCCGGCGATGGCGGCGCTGGACTAAACCTCGGCGACGTCGGTGGCAGTGGCGGCGACAGCGGCCAGACCGGCGACGGCGGCGGCGGCGCGGGCGATGGCGCAGCGGGCAAGGGCGACATCGCGGCCACCGTCTGCGTCGCCAAGGGCAAGGGCGCCTGCGACACCGCCAGCGAGTGCGGCTCGGAGCAGTACTGCGATCCGTGCAGCCGCACCTGCGAGACCCCACGCCAGGTCTGCGATCCCTGCACGTCCGATGTCCAGTGCGACCTCGCCGACCAGGGCTCGGTTTGCCTGCCCTACAAGAGCGGCGGCACCTACTGCGGGCGGGTCTGCCTCGGCGACGCCGGCTGTCCAAAGGGCCACCGCTGCGCCGAAGTCGGCGCCAAGGACATGCAGTGCGTGCCCAAGACCGGCAGCTGCGGCCCACTCAGCGGCGGCTGCAAGGTCGACGCCGACTGCCCGTTCGGCAGCGTCTGCAACGCTGAGTACGCCCAATGCAAGAAGGGCTGCAGCGAGGACACCGAGTGCCCCACGGGCAAGATCTGCACGCTGTTCCGCTGCAATCCGCCCTGCGACAGCGACGCGCCCTGCCAGCTGCTCGCCGCCGAGGCCAAGTGCGAGGCTGGTCGCTGCAAGATCCCCGGCGGCTGCTTGGGCTTTGCCGACTGCCCCGAGAAGGCGACCTACTGCGACGCCGCCACCCACCTCTGCAAGAAGGGCTGCAAGCTCGACGCCGACTGCAAGGAATTCGGCGTCAAGTGCCAGGCCGGCGCCTGCGTCGCCAAGGGCTGCCTCGAGAACTGGGAGTGCGCGTTCGGCGAGGTGTGCGACCCCGCCGCCGGCAAGTGCAAGGCCGCCGAGGGCCCCTACTGCGCGCCCTGTGACGCCCAGGACGACAAGGCGACGGCCTGCGGCGGGGCGCCGCACAAGTGCTTCTCCTTCCAGGACCAAGACGGCAACAAGGTCGGAGACTTCTGCGGCCTAGCCTGCTCCGACGCCGCCAGCGGCCCCTGTCCGCAGGGCTATGGCTGTCAGGAGCTCAAGGACCAGGACGGCAAGAGCCAGGGCAAGTTCTGCATGCGCGAATGCTGGAAGAAGCCCTTTGAAAGCGGGACCCAACCATGAGCACCGGACCCGAGCTGCCAGACCCTGTCGACGAGCCAGCGCCGCGCTTGCGCGTGGGGACCACGACCGCCGAGCCGATGACGCCGCGGGCCCGCATGATGGCGGCCCTGCACTGCCGGCCCGTCGACAGGCCGCCGGTCTGGATGATGCGGCAGGCCGGGCGCTACCTCCCGGAGTACCGCGCCACCCGCGAGCGTGCGGGGTCGTTCCTGACGCTGGTCCGCACGCCCGAGCTGGCCGCCGAGGTGACGCTGCAGCCAATCGCGCGCTACGACTTCGACGCCGCGATCTTGTTCTCCGACATCCTGACCGTCCCTGAGGCGATGGGGGTGGAGGTCCGCTTTGAAGGCGGCAGCGGCCCGACCCTGCAGCCGGTCGTCCGCAGCCGCGGCGACGTCGAGCGCCTGCGAATGCCGGACGTCGGCGTCGAACTGCGGTACGTCGCCGATGCCATGCGACTCTGCAGGGCACAGCTGGGCCCCGACCGCGCGCTGCTGGGCTTCGCGGGCGCGCCGTGGACGCTGGCGGCGTATCTGGTCGAGGGCGAGGGCAGCAAGACCTTCGCCACTTTGCGGGCGATGGCCTGGCAGGAGCCGGCGCTGCTGAAGTCGCTGCTCGATCGGATCGCCGACGTCGTCATCGACCTGCTGCTGATGCAGCTCGAGGCTGGCGCTGACGCGGTTCAGCTCTTCGACTCCTGGGCCGGGGAGCTCTCGGCGGAGGACTATCGGCGCTTCGCGCTGCCTTCGCTGCTTCGCATCATCCACGCCGTGCAGGCGCGCAACGGCACCCTGATCCTGTTCCTGCGCAGCCCCGGCCACCTCGACGACATCGCGATCGCCGCCCAACCGCGCGCGATCGGGCTCGACTGGCGCTCCGACATCCACGGCGTCGCCGGGCGAGCCGCGCAGGCCGGGGTGGCGATCCAGGGCAACCTCGACCCCGCCGAGCTCTTCGCCAGCCCGGCGCACATCGCCCAGCGGGTGCGCGCCATCCACGCCGCCGTCGCCGGCCGCACCGGGCACATCGTCAACCTCGGCCATGGCGTCTGGCCGCAGACGCCGCTCGAGGGGGTGGCGTCGTTCGCCAGCGCGGTCCAGGGCTTGCGCGCCGCGGTGCTGTAATGCCGACCGCGGCCACGTCGCCGGTGGGGCACCTGGGTCCGGGCGCCGGCCCGGCGATGGCGCGGGTGGCGGTCGTCGGCGCTGGAATCGCCGGCCTCAGCGCCGCGCTGACGCTGCAGGACGGCGGCTGCGACGTCGCGCTCTTCGAGGCCAGCCCGCAGGTCGGTGGCAAGATCGGCAGCGACGTCTGCGAGACGCCGGCCGGAGCGTTTCTGCTCGAGCGTGGGCCCAACAGCTTCCTCGGCAGCGCCCGCGCCCTCTGGCCTTTGGTGGCGCGGCTCGGCCTCGCCGATCGCCTGACGCCGGCGCGCGGCCGCGGCGCTCGCTGGGTCTATCGCGGTGGGCGCCTGCGCCAGCTGCCGAGCGGGCCGTTGTCCGCGGTCTTCGGCGACTGGCTGCCCTGGCACGCCAAGCTGCGCCTTTTCGGCGAGCTTTTCGTCGCCGCCCGCCGCGATGAGCGGGAGACGCTTCACGAATTCGGTGCGCGGCGCTGCGGAGAGAACTTCGCCGACGGGGTGATCGGGCCCTTCACCAGCGGTGTCTACGCTGGCGATCCACGTCAGCTCGGCGCCGCCGATGCCTTTCCGCGCATGTGGCGCCTCGAGGCCGAGCATGGTGGGCTCATTCGTGGCGCCCTCACGCGCATGGTCTCGCCGCAGGTGCGAAAGGCGCTGCGTGACGAGCGCGGCGGGCTGCCGGCGCGGCCGGGGCTGTGGAACTTCGACCGCGGCCTCAAGGTGCTGCCCGACGCCATCGCCCGGGCGCTTGGGCCGCGTGTGCACCTGTCGCTCGCCATCGCCGCCCTGCGCCGGGACGGGCCGCTCTGGCGGCTTGAGCCCGCTTCGACCGCGACGCCCGACGCCTCGGCCAGCGCGGCGCTGGCGCAGGCCTTCGACGCCGTGGTGCTGGCCTTGCCTCCTGCCGCGACGGCGGCGCTGCTGGCGCCACTCGATGGCGCGGCGGCCCAGGCGCTGCAGGCGACCCCACTGGCGGCGGTCGCGATCGTCCACCTCGGCGGCGATGACCCCGACGCCGCTTGTCCAGACGGCTTTGGCGCGCTAGTGGCGCGGGGCGAGGGCGTCGACGCGCTCGGCGTCTTGCTACCCTCGGCCATTTTTGCCGGGCGCGCGCCGCCCGGTTCGGCGCTGGCGGCCGTCTTTCTCGGCGGCGTCCACGACCCGACGGTCGCCAGCCGCGGCGACGGCGACCTCATCGATCGCGCCATCGCCGGCCGCAGCGCGGTTTTTGGCCCGGCGCTGCACCGGCCGCCGATGCTGGCGTCGGTGACCAGGTGGCAGGCGGCGATTCCGCAATACCTCCCCGGTCATCGGGGTCGCGTCGCCGCGGCGCGGGCCGACCTTGTGCGATCATGCCCTGGCGTGGAGCTCGCAGGCGCTGGCTGCGATGGCGTCTCGCTGGATGACGCCGCGGCCAGCGGCGTCGCTGTCGCTCGTCGCCTGCTGGCCGCCTGGGGGGAGCGATGAGCAAGGCCGCGCCAACGCCGCACGCGGCTGGCCGTGTTGGCGCCGGCGACCTCCCCGGCGCCGAGCCCGTGCCGCGCGCTGAGGGGCACTTGCCGCTGGCCGTCGTTGGCTGCGACTTCCGCGTCGCTTCGGCGGCGTGGCGGCAGCGGGCGCTGCTCGACGCCCCGGCGCGTCGCCATCTGCTCGGCCAGCTGCAGCGCAGCGCCCGGGCGCGCGGCCTCGTCGTGCTCGAGACCTGCAACCGCGTCGAGTGGTGGATCGACGCCGCCGATCCCCGCTGGGCCGGTGACCTGGCCCGCGCCGCGATGATGGCGACCTGGAGCGACCTGCGGGCCGATGACGTGCCGCTGCCGCAGCCCACGCTCTACGTCGGCGACGACGCCGTGCGGCACTTGGCGCGCGTGGTCGTTGGCCTCGAGTCCTTCGTCGTCGGCGAGCGCGAGATCGCCGGCCAGCTCAACCGTGCCCTCGACGCGGCGCGGGCGCTCGGCCACAGCTCGCCGGACCTCAACGCCCTACAGACGACGCTCGGAAGGGTGGTGCGCGCTGTGGAGCGGGGCACGGCGTTTCGCGCCCACGGCCGCGGTGTCCACGCCGTCGCGGTGCAGGCGCTGCAGGCGGCGCTCGGCGAGCCGCCGGCGCAGGTGGTCGTGGTAGGCCACGGCGAGATCGGCCGCAAGGCGCTCGGCCTCTGCCAGCGGCGCGCCGGCTGGACCGTGCGCGCGGTCAATCGCACGGTCTCTGCCGGACAGCGCGGCCGGGTGGCGCCCCTCGACGCCCTGCCGGCGCTGCTCGCGGAAGCGGACGGCGTGGTGGTGGCGAC
>SXNM01000357.1 GCA_005777155.1 Pseudomonadota bacterium
AGCACCTGCCGCATTCGCCCCGGGTCGCCCAGGACCCGCTCAGGCAAGGTCGCATCGCGCAAAAGCACCAGCTCCAGACCCTTGTCGCGCGCCAGCGGCTCCAACAGCCGGACCACCTCTTGGGCCAAGGCGTAGAGCTCAACGTCGATGTGCTCCAGCACGACCCGTCCGGCCTCGGCCTTTGAAAAGTCCAAGATGTCGTTGACGACCAGGAGCAGCGCGTTGGCAGAGCCGCGGATCGTCTCGACCTGGTCGCGCTGGTCGTCATCGAGCTCGGTCTCGAGCAGGAGGCCTGCCATGCCAATCACGCCGTGCATCGGCGTCCGCAGCTCGTGGCTCATGCGCGCGACGAAGGCGGTGTGCGTCGCAGTGTCGCCGGCGCCTCGACCATCGAGGGGCGCCGGCGCCGCAGTCGTCGCTTGCGGCAGATCGGCGGGCGCGGCCAAGGCGATCTGAGTCTGCGATGGCCGCGGCGGCAGGCGCGAGACGCTCAGGGAGGGCGCCTGGCGACGCAGCTGCGACGTGATGTAGTGAGGCGAGGCGGCGGGGGCGGCCGTCTTTGACTCCTCGTTCGGGAGTCGCAGTTGCCGCGGAACCAGCTCCGGTCCGGCAGCGGACGGTTCCTGACCGCCATGAACGGTCGCCCGACGGCCCCGAAAGGCCAGCGGCGATCCAGACTTGCCGGCGGCATCTGCCGACCCTGCCGACCCTGCGGACCCTGCCGACCCTGCGGACCCTGCCGACCCTGCGGACTCCGCGATCTCCAAAGGCCCCAAGGCGCCCGCACCCCCTGCGGCGTCCGAGGACGATGTGGCAAGACTTGGGTCGCCCCCGCCGCCGCCACCGGGCCGCGCCGCCCAAGCGAACGCCGCCGCCAGCACGCTCAGCCCGGCCGGCAGCCACGCGCCGACACCCTGGCCGAGACCGAGCGCCGCCGCCGCCGCCAACACCGGCAGCACAACCGCCGCGGCCACCTTCGAGTCAAGCCGAGGCAGCGCCGACTCCCATCGCGCGCAGCGCCTCGCCGACGCGGTGCAGCTCACCCACCTTGTCGACAAACGAGACGCCCGGGATGCGCTCGGCCTCGGCGCGGAGCACCGCGGAGCCGACGCCGGAGCAAACGACGACTGGGCCTAGCCAGCCGCGCGCCCGGAGCTTTTGGAGGAACCGAATGCCGTCGAGGCCAGGCATCAGCAGGTCCAAGACCATGGCGTCGGGCGGGGCATTTTCGCCGATCCAAGCCAACGCCTCGCGGCCGCCCTCCATCGCCTCGGCGTCAAAACCCGCCGCGATCACGAGCTGGCGCGTGATCATGCGCACGCTGCGGTCGTCGTCGACCACCAGCACGAGCGGCGTCGCCCGGGTCGGCGGCTTGGTGATCGGCTTGTGGTCGGCGTAGACGTGGGTGTGGGCAGGGACTTGCCCCGCCTGTGTATTGGTGACAGTCGCCTCCGCCCGGTCCTTGAACCCGAACTCGATGAGCTTGTTGGCCTGGCTGGTCGGCAAGAAGTGCGCGGCCCACGCCCGCTCGACGTCCGGCCGAATGCGGTCGACCCCGCGCAACACGGCGTCGATCGAGCGCGGCCGGTGCTCTGGCTTCTTCTCGAGCATTGACAGCACGAGCGCGTCGAGCTCAGCGCCGATCCAGTCCGCGCCGACCACCCGCGACGGCGGCGTCGGCGCCTCGTAGACAATGCGCTCCAGCATCGACTCCACGTTGCGGGCCGCGAACAGGATCTGACCTGTCAACATCTCGTAGAGCATGGCGCCGAAAGAGTAGACATCCGCGCGAGCGTCCACTGACTGGCCGCGGAGAATCTCGGGGCTCACGGTGCACGGCGATCCGAGCATGGGGGTCGCCTCGGTGCTGTGCAGATCCTTGCGCGATGTCTCACTGTTGCCACCTGTCACGGGTCGCGTCAGCTTGGCGACGCCAAAGTCGAGGAGCTTGACGGAGAACCCTTGCGGTTCACTCGCATCGGCGACCAAGAAGATGTTGTCGGCCTTGACGTCGCGGTGGACGATGCCGAGGTCATGCGCCGCCGAGAGGGCGCCACCAGCCTGGTCGAGGATCGAGAAAGTGTCGAGGATATGCGGCAGCTTGCCCTCTTCGAGCTTGGTGCCGAGATCTTGGCCCTCTAGGTGCTCCATCACGATGAAGTAGCCGACGGTGGCGTCGTGCCCATAGTCGAGGACCTTGACGACGTGGGGGTGGGACACCACGGCCTCGGCCTCGACCTCGCGCTTGAAGCGGGCGACGGCGACCTCGTCTTTGGCCCGCAGCCGGGACAGCACCTTGACGGCGACGAAGCTCGGCAGGCGCTCGTGGCTGGCCTTGTAGACCACGCCGTAGCCGCCGCTGCCGAGCGCGGACTGCAGCCGATAGGTGCCAGCGACGACGCTGCCGAGCAGCGGGTCGCCGCCGCGAACCTGTCGCAACGGCGCGCCATCGACGCCGCAGTACCTTATGTTGTCCGCGTACTTGCCGCCGCAGCGTGGGCATTCCATCATGGCGGACGTTTCCTATTGACGGCGTCGGTGACAGAACGTTTTGGAGCGGACCAGCCACAGCGTCGAACGATCCGTTCGACACAAGCGAATCTCGCCTGCGACGCTAGCATACTGCGGTCACAAGGTCACCCATGTCTCCGAATGCTACAGTTGGTCCCACGTCGACTGCCCAGCGACGGCGATTTGGCCTCCTCGCCGCGCTGTATGTGGCGCAGGGAGTGCCGTTTGGCTTCCAGGCCACGGCCTTGCCGGTGCTGCTCCGCCAGGCCGGGCTCTCGCTCGAGTCCATCGGTCTGCTCGGCATGTTGTCGTTGCCTTGGATCTGCAAGCCGTTGTGGGCGCCGCTGGTGGACGCTACGGATCCCCTCGGCCTCGGCCAACGGCGCAGCTGGCTGCTCTTGATGCAAGGGGCGCAGGCGGCGACCTGCGCGCTGGCGGCGACGCTCGACCCGGCGACGCAGACCGCGGCCCTGCTCGGCGCTGTGCTGGCGATGAACCTTTTTGCCGCCACCCAAGACATCGCCACAGACGGCCTCGCGGTTGACTCGCTGGCAGACGGCGAGCTCGGCTACGGCAACAGCGTCCAAGTTGTCGGCTACAAGATCGGCATGCTCACCGGCGGCGGCCTCCTGGTCTGGCTGGCCGGCAAGGCGGGCTGGCCGGCGCTCTTCAGCGGCATGGCCCTGATCCAGGGGGCCTGCGCGCTGGCGGTCCTGCGTTACCGCGCAGCCAGCACGACCCAGGCCGGCGCTGGGCGGATCGGCGTCCGGCTCGTGCTGCGGACCTTGGTGCGGGTCCTCCAGGCCCGCGCCAGCCGGCCGTTGCTGGTGCTCTGCGTCAGCTACAAGGTCGGCGAGTCGATGATCGACGTCCTGTTCAAGCCGCTGCTGGTCGACTCCGGCATCGCCACGGCGACCATCGGCCTGTGGGTGGGCAGCGTCGGCATGGTCGCCGGTGCGCTCGGCTCGGCGCTCGGCGGCTGGCTCTATGCCCGGCTCGGCGCGACCGAAGCGCTGCGGGTGACGCTCTGGCTGCGCGCGCTGCCGCTCGTCCTCATCGCCGTCTGCGCTGCTGTCGGCGTCGACGAGGCGCGCCTCATCGTCTGCACGACGTTGGAGCATGCGGCCGGCGGCGCACTGACGACGACGATGTTCGCGACCATGATGGCCTCCGTCGATCGGAGAATCGGCGCCAGTCACTACACGCTGCTGGCGGCGATCGAGGTCGCCGGCAAGGCGCCTGGGCCCTTGGTCGCCGGCTTTGTCGCCCAGCGAATCGGCTACGCGCCGGTCATGGCGGTCGGCGTCTTGCTGGCGCTGCTGCCGCTCTTGCTCATCAGCGCGCTGCGACGACCGCCAGCAGGAGGCGCCGGGGCGGTTGACTCTGGGGCGTTCAACTCTGGGGCGTCCAACTCTCCGGCCTAGGCGATCGTCAGAACGCGGTGTCGTCGAGGTTCATCAGCGCGAGGTCGCTCTGCTCCATGCGCTTGCGGGCCAGGGTGAGGTTTGGCAACACCTGCGTACCCCAGTAGTGCGCTGCGGCGATTTTGCCTTTGTAGAAGCTGATGTCGCGCTTGCTGGCCGATGGCAGCGCCGCGGCGGCGACGCGGGCGCCGATCAGCAGCCGCCAGCCGACGACCAGCTCGGCCACCGACTGCAAGACGACGTTGGCGTGCAGGCCGACGTGGTAGATCGAGTCCTCCATCTTTTCCATCAGCGCCGCGAACAGGCCCTCCATGTCGCCGATGGCATGGAGCAGGCGTCGCCGCGTCTCGGCCAGGGCGTCGCCGCTGGAGGTGTCCTCGGCCTCGGCGCGGATCTCCTCGAGCAAAGCGCCAAAGGTCTGGCCGCCGTCGCGGGCGATCTTGCGGAAGAGCAGATCGAGCGACTGGATGTGCGTCGTGCCCTCGTAGAGCGAGTCGATCTTCTGATCGCGTAGGTACTGCTCCATCGGGTAGTCGGCGATGTAGCCCGCGCCGCCCAGCGTCTGCAGCGATAAGGTCAACATCTCCCAGCAGCGCTCGCTGCCGTAGCCCTTGACCAGCGGCAGGAGCAGGTCGTTGCGGCGATCCATGGCGTCGGCGGCTTCGCTGCCGTGACCACCCTGCAGCTCGACCTGGTCTTGCACCCACGCCGTGTAGAGCGCCAAGCCGCGCAAGCCTTCGACCGTCGCCTTCTGCGCCATCAGCATTCGGCGCACGTCGGGGTGGCGCAAGATCTCGACGCGTGGCGCGGTCTTCTCGGTCGCCCGCGCCAGGTCCGGGCCCTGCACCCGGTCGCGGGCGTAGTCGAGCGCGTTGAGGTACGCCGCAGACAGCGTGGCGAAGCTCTTGACGCCGACAGCCATGCGGGCGTGCTCGATGACCTGGAACATCTGGCGGATGCCGTCGTGCCGCTCGCCGACCAACCAGCCGTAGCAAGGGCCACGATCATCGCCCATCACGATCTCGCAGGTGGCCGAGGCGTGGAGGCCCATCTTATGCTCGATCTTGCTGACCCAAAATCCGTTTCGTTCACCCGGGTTTCCGTCGTCCTTAAGGATGAACTTCGGGACGATGAACATGCTGAGGCCTTTGGTGCCGGGGCCGGCGCCCTCCCGGCGCGCCAGGACCAGATGCATAATGTTCTCGAAGGTGTCGGAGTCGCCGTTGGTGATGTAGCGCTTGGTGCCCGTCAGCTTCCAGACCTCACCCTCGTGCTGGACGGCAGCGCTTCGCGCCTCGCCGACGTCACTGCCGGCGTCCGCCTCGGTCAGGCACATTGTTCCGCCCCATTTGCGCTCCACGGCGGGGCGGGCAAAGCGGGCGATCTGCGACGGCGTGCCGTTGTTGGCGATGACCCGGGCGTTGACGGCGCCGAGCAGGTAGAACGTGGCGGCCGGATGGCTGCCGGCCAGCAGCTCAAAGGCGGCCCAGGCGACGCTCGGCGGGGCGCCATAGCCGCCGAGAGCCTGTGGAGACTCCAGCAGATGCCAGTCGGCGCCGAAGTAGGCATTCAGGCTGTCGCGGATACCCTTTGGAACCTTGACGTTGCCCTTGCCATCGAATTGCAATCCCTCGCGGTCAGCAGAGGCGAATCCGGCGCCGTAGGGCCCCTCGGCCAGCTCGGCCACCGCGGCTAAAGACCCCTCGACCTCATCGCGGTCGAGGCCGAAAGGCCCGCGCCCGAGCGTCGTCTTCTGAATCTCGAGGACCTCAAAGAGGTTGAAGGTGATGTCACGCAGGTTGGCTCGGTAGTGAGGGGCGGAAGACATCGAGGGCTCCTTGTCTGTCTCGTGACGATGAGGTGGGCGAAGGAGGGCGGCGTGCAAGCGCGGAAGACGGGGCAAGGCGCCGCGGGCGCCCGTGCGCGGGCGTCTGAGCGCTTGATGCCGGAATTCGGCACACGGTGACAAGCCCGCGCGCCACGAGGCCGCAGATCTGGCGCCGGCGCGCCTGATGCGGTAGCACGGCGCCGCGGCGCAGGCGGCGCTGATGCCCGGTAGCGCCAGCGCGAGCGAAGACGCCCAAACTCCGACGCCGTTCCTTGCTGCGAGGGAAAGATGGCCCAGACCCGCTTCCAGACCTTGCTCACCGATCCGCGGGTGGCCGAGGCGCGCGCCTTGCTCTCCGCCGCCCTGCAGGACGCCCGCGCCAGCGTGCCAGCCGCCATCGTGCCGCCCGATCCGGCGCTGCAAGGCGGCTACCAGGCGATGATGGAGCGCTTCGGCGAGGCACGAGGCCGCGGCCTCTTCTTTCCCTACCTCGGATCGGGCCTCGGGCGCGGCGCCTTCGTCGAGCTGGCCGACGGCTCGGTCAAGCTCGACTTCATCACCGGCATCGGCGCGCACCCATTTGGTCATAGCCCGATGGAGCTGCTCGACGCTCGCCTGGACTCGGCGCTGTCCGACGGCGTGATGCAAGGAAACTTGCAACAGAACCCGGAGAGCCTGCACTTCTCGGAGCGCCTGCTGGCCGAGGCCAATCGAAGCGACGTGCCCAACCCGGCGCCGCCAATCGACGGCAAGCCGCGGTTTCGACACTGCTTCTTGACGACCACCGGCGCCATGGCCAACGAGAACGGCGCCAAGGTGCTGTTTCAGGCGCGAGCGCCGGCGTCGCGGGTCCTCGCCTTTTCGCACTGTTTCGCCGGCCGCAGCCTCGGCATGAGCTGGGTCACCGACAAGCACGCCGGCCGCATCGGTGTGCCGAAGACCCTCGACGTCGACTACGTGCCCTTCTTCGACCCCGAGCGCCCGGAGCGCAGCAGCCAGCACGCGCTGGCGGTGCTGGAGCGCCACCTGGAGCGATACCCGAAGCAGCACGCCTTCTTCATCCTCGAGCTGGTCCAGGGCGAGGGCGGCTACTACACCGGCACGCCGGCGTTCTTCCGGGCCCTCCTGGAGCGCTGCCAGCAGGCCGGCGTCGGCGTGTTGGTCGACGAGATCCAGAGCTTTGGGCGCACGCCGCAGCTGTTCGCGTTCCAGCACTTCGGCCTCGATGATCTCGTCGACGTCGTCACCGTCGGCAAGCTCACGCAGGCTTGCGCGACGCTGTTCACCCACGCGGTCAATCCGGGTGCGGGCTTGCTGTCGCAGACCTTCACCGGCGCGACGTCGGCGATCCGCGCTGGCGACGAGGTGGTGCGTGCGCTGCGGGAGCGCGGCCACGCCGGCCCGGGCGGTCGCAATCAAGCGATCTACGACCGCTTCACGGCCCATTTGCTGCGGTTGCAAGCGGCGCACCCGGCCTGGGTCGCCGGCCCATTCGGCATCGGCGCCATGCTCGGATTCACGCCGTTCGGCGGCGACAGCAAGCTCGCCAACCGGCTGCTCACCCGCCTCTACGACCTCGGGCTGATGGGCTTCAACGCCGGCAGTGACCCGACACGCCTGCGCTTCTTGCCGCCGCTCCTGGTCGTGACGGATGCCGAGATCGACTTCGCCGCCGAGCTGCTCGAGCGCGGCCTGACCGAGATCGCCGCCGAGGCCAATCTCGCGTAGCTTCACGGGCCTCGCGCCGCGCTCAGCATGCGTGCGCCCCCGCTGACCCTCAAAACCCGAGATGACCCACGCCCATGTACGTCTACCGCCCGCTCAGCCTCGACGACCTGCCAGCCTTCGTGACCCTGGCCGGTCGCGCTGACCACGGCATGACGTCGCTGCCCAAGGACCGCGCGATCTTGGAGCAGCGCATCGCCTCCAGCTGTGAGGCCCTCTCGCGCACCGACCTGCCGCGCTGGCAGTCGGCGTACCTGTTCGGCCTGCAGGACGACGAGCGCTCCGGCCTCGCGGGCTGCTCTGGCATCTACGGCCAGGTCGGCGGCGACGTGCCCTACTTCGCCTACCGCCTCGACACCGTCCGCATCGGCGAGGCGATCAACATGCCGCGCGATATGCGCGTCCTGCAGGTGCTTGAGCTGCCGCACGGGCCGGCCATGGTCGGCTCGCTGCTGCTCGACCCCGCGACCCGCGGCCAGGGCGTCGGCCGCTTCTTGTCGCTGGCGCGCTTCATGTTCATGGCCGATCATCGCCTTCGCTTCGAGCACCGCGTCATCGCCGAACTGCGCGGTTGGCTGGAGGAGGACGGCGGCTCGCGCTTCTGGGACGCCCTCGGCCGCAACTTCTTCCGCATGGACCTGCCCGAGGCCGATCTGCACACCCACACCGTCCGGGGATTCGTCCAACACCTGCTGCCGCGCGACCGCATCTTCGTCGACCTGCTGCCCGCTGCGGCGCAGGCCGTCATCGGCGCCGTCCACCCCGCGACGCTGCCGGCGATGGATATCCTCAAGGACGAGGGCTTTACGTTGACCGATTGGCTCGACCCCTTCGAGGCTGGACCTGTCCTCATCGCCGATGTCTCGGCCGTCCGCACCGTGGCGAGCAGCAGGCTGTTGCGGGTGCGAGCCGGTGGCGAGACGGCGGCACAAACGTCCAAGCTCTCGATGGTCAGCAACCGCAAGCTCAAAGATTTCGCAGCGGTCCTGGTGTCGACCGCCGAGCCGGACGGCGAGCACCTCACCCTGCCCGCGGCGGCGATGCGGTCGCTCGGCGTCGACGTCGGCAGCGAAGTGCGCTGGTGTCCCCTGCCGCCGAGCCGCCGGGGCGCGCAAGGAGCCGCCCTATGAGCGTCGCAGCCACGATGGCGTCCGCCGCCGGCGCCGTGCCTGCGCTGCGACCTTCTTGGATCGACGGCGCCTTCTGCGACGGAGCGGGCGCCGCTGTCCGTGGCCTTGGCCCCCTCGGCGAGCCGCGACCGGTGTTTCACGAGGCCAGCGCCGCCGAGGTCGAGCGCGCCGTCACCTGCGCCCAGCGCGCGGGTGTGGCGTGGTCGCGGCGGCCACAGGCCGAGCGGCTGCAGATCTTGCGACGCTACGCCGAACTCACTGTCCGCGACCGAGAGCCGCTGGCGACGCTGCTGGCCGAAGAGGTGGGCAAGCCGCTCTGGGAGTGCCGCGAAGAGGCCGCCGCGCTCGCCGCCAAGGTCGAGCAGACGGCGCAGGCCGCTGCCGAACGCCAAGCCGGACGCGACGCCGAGCATGGCAACGGCGCTGCCGGGTTCCGCAGCGCGCTGCGCTACGCGCCGCTCGGCGTCTTTGCGGTGTTCGCGCCCTACAATCTGCCGCTTCACCTCGCCAATGGTCACCTCGTGCCCGCCCTGCTCGCCGGCAACACGGTGGTATTGAAGTCGAGCGAGCTGGCGCCGCGGTCGTCGCTGGCCCAGGTGTCGCTGCTGCTCGAAGCGGGGGTGCCGCCGGACGTCGTGCAGCTGCTCGCCGGCGCCCGCGCGACCGGCGAGGCCCTCATCGCCTCGCCGCACATCGCCGCCGTGGCCTTCACCGGTAGCACGGCGACGGGGCGGGCGATCCACCGCGCCCTCGGTGGCCGGACCGAGGTGCTGTTGGCGCTCGAGTTGGGCGGCAACAACCCCCTGGTCGTGCTGCCTGGCGATGACTCAGGCGCCTTCGACGTCGAGGCGGTGGCGACTCTGTGCGTGTTGTCTTCGCTGCTGACCTCTGGGCAGCGTTGCACGAGCGCGCGACGACTCATCGTGCCGCGTGGCGCGCTGGGAGACGCGCTGATCGCCGCTGTGGTAGCGCGGGCGCAAGCGGCGCGCGTCGGGCCCGCGGGCGCCGATCCGGCCCCATTGTGCGGCCCGCTCGTGCCGCCAGCCGCCGCGGCCGCGGTGCAGGCCGCGGTGGCCCGTCGAGTCGATGCCGGCGCCCGCGAGCTGCTGCCAATGCGCCTGCTCGACTGGTCTCCAGCTGCGCTCTCGCCGGCGATCCTAGACGTCAGCGCCGCCGTGCCGCGGTCCGGGCCTCACGCCTTCCAGGGCCTCGCCCTGCCGGATGAGGAGGTCTTCGGCCCGCTCCTGCACGTGCTACGTGTCGCCGATCAACGGGAGGCCTTCGCCGCCGCCGGCGCGACGCGCTTTGGCCTCTCTGCCGCGCTCATCGGCGGCACCGTCGAGGACTTTGAGGCCTTCCGCGCCGAGGTCCCCGCCGGCATCGTCAACCACAACCGGCCAACCAACGGCGCGCTCTCGACGCTTCCCTTCGGCGGCGTCGGCTGGAGCGGCAACCACCGCCCGGCTGGCGCGACCAGCGTGGACTACTGCGCTTATCCGGTCGCATCGACCCTGGCCGCAGCGCCGCAGATCCCGGCGATGCTGCCCCCGGGCCTCGCCTCGGCGCCGCTACCCCGCGGCGATGTGCCCTAGACGCAGGGCGACGGACGCCGCACAACGGACGCGGCGCCGCCGACTCGTCGTCACTGACTTGGCCTCGAACGGCGACGGCGCTGAGGCACGCAGAGGCGTTGGTTTGCTACCTTCATGACAGTGCGGTACCTTGCAACGTAGGCATTGCGACGGAGCACGCGACGGCGAGGTTCATACGTAGATCTGCAGTACATTAGGGTGATTCCATGGCGCGTTCGGGCAGGATTGACGACGCAGACGAGCTCTCGATCGCGATCCGCGAAGACAGCAAGATCATGCTGTCGGCGCTCGCCGATGAGGTCAGCCGCCTCGCCGATGAGCGAGTTGAAGCCCAACGTCGCAACAGAAAATTGCAGGGCCTTCTGGACGTCGCGCAGCAGCTCGACGCCACGCAAGACATCAGCACGCTGCTGGACATCATCCTGGCGGAGGCCAAGCGCGTCACGGAGTCGGATCGCTGCTCGCTGTTCATCGTCGACAAGAAGCGTGGCGAGCTCTGGGCGAAGATCGCGCAAGGGCTCGACGGCGAGACGCTGCGCATCAAGATCGGACAAGGCATCGTCGGGCAATGCGCCGCCACGCTGCAGCCGATTCACATTCCGGACGCCTATTCCGACCCGCGCTTCAACCAGGCCGTCGACCTAGCGAGCGGCTACCGCACCCGCAACATCTTGTCGGTGCCGATGATCGACACCGCCAAGGAGTGCAGCGGGGTCATCCAGGCGCTCAACAAGTCGCGTGGCCGCCCTTACGACTCCGAAGACCAAGAGATGCTGATGGCGCTCGGCGCCGTCGCCGCCGTCGCCATCGAGAACGCTATTCTGCACCAGGACATCCGCCGACTCTTCGATGGCTTCATCCGCGCCAGCGTCTACGCGATTGAAGCGCGCAACCCCACGACGTCGGGCCACAGCGAGCGCGTCGCGCTGCTCTCGGTCGCCACCGCTGAGGCGCTGAACCGCCACCCGCCGCAAGGCTACGAGAATGTGCGCTTCAAGGATGCCGAGCTGCGCGAGCTTCGCTACGCAGCGTTGCTCCACGATTTTGGCAAGGTCGGTGTGCGCGAGCATATCCTGGTCAAGGCCAACAAGCTCCACCCCCACGAGCTCGACCTGCTGGAGGCTCGGTTTGAGTGCGCTCGCCTCTCCTGCAAGCTCGAGCACGCCGAGCGTCGCACGGGGGCCATCGCGGCGCGCGGACTCGACGCCGCCGCTACCGAGGAGCTTGCTGACATCCAACGCGCCGAGCAGCTCGCGCTGGCCGACCTGGAGGGCTTCTGGTCGTTTGTCCAGCAGTGCAACCGCCCAACTGTACTCGCCGAGGGGGGCTTCGAGCGCCTGCGCGAGATCGCCAACCACAAGTACCGCACCAGCGAAGGCGCCGCTGTGTTCTTGTTGCGGGGCGATGAGCTGCGGTCGTTGTCCATCCCGCGCGGCACACTGACCGACGATGAGCGGCGCCAAATCGAGGACCACGTCGTCCACACCTACCAGTTCTTGCGCCAGATCCCCTGGACCCGCGACCTCGCCAAGGTGGCGGAGATCGCCCACCGCCACCACGAGAAGCTGAATGGCCGCGGCTACCCGAATCAGCTGGCTCGCGACGAGATCCCGGTGCAGTCGCGCATCATGACGATCGTCGACATCTACGACGCGCTCACGGCCAGCGATCGACCCTACAAGTCCGCGGTCCCACACGACCGCGCGATGTCGATCCTCGACTCTGAGGTGGCGAGCGGCTCCATCTGCCCGCACTTGCTCCAGCTCTTCGCTGAGGCAGAGCCGTGGAAGCAGCTGGCTGCGGCGCCGAGTTCGGGTCGCAGGATTGCGTCTGGCGGCTTCTAGGGAGCCGGCGCTGAAAAGGTGCGCCGGGCCATGATCACGATGTCAGCACCGGCGGCCAACCTGCCGATATAGTAGCCGATCGCGCCCTGCCATCGCCGCGATCAATGCTCGCAAGTGGACCCGACGCGCCGTCGACTGACAGCCATGTCGCGGTTGTCGGGCGCAATTTTGCTTACGGCAGGGTGATGGCACCGTGGGGATAGGGGCCGTCAGCGCGGCGCCCGGTCGAGTTCAGCCGGACTCGATCGATCCGACTGCCGCGCTGGTGCGTCTCTGGAGGCAGAGGGCTCACCGCCTGAGCCGGGCGGCGCCCAAAGGGAGGTCGCCATGTCGCACGAGCCCCACGGGAGTTCCGCAGCCACCTCGAACTCGGCGCCGGCGCGCGCACCTGCACCAAGCGGCGCCGCCCTGCTGCAGCTGGTCGCCAGCCATCAGGATCGCGAGCGCTTCGCCGAGCTAGCGTGGGAGGGCAGCTTCGCCGACTACCTCGAGATCGCCGCCGCCGACCCCGCGGTCTGCCGCAACGCCTGGCAGCGGCTCTACGATCTCGTCTGCAGCTTCGGCTCCTCGACCTACACCGACTCGAAGAAGGAGATCACGCGCCACCACTTCTTCGACGACCCCTTTGAGGATGGCAAAGACGCCGTTTTTGGCATCGACGTCCAGCTCGAGAAGCTGGTGCGCGTGCTGCGCGCCGCCGCGCTCGGCTACGGCCCCGAGCGCCGCATCTTGCTGCTGCATGGCCCCGTCGGCTCGGCGAAGTCGACCATCGCGCGGCTCTTCAAGAAGGGCCTCGAGTGGTACTCCCGCCAGCCTGAGGGGCGCCTTTACACCTACGCTTGGCGCACCGAGGAGGGGCTCGTCGTGTCGCCGATGCACGAGGATCCCATCCGCCTGCTGCCCGAGGAGGCCCGCGCCGCCGTCGTCGCCGCCATCACGGCCGGTGCAGAGTCCGCAGGCCAGAGCGCGCCCGGCGCCAAGGCGCGCTACCCGCTGCGCATCGACGGCGAGCTCAACCCAGTTTGCCGCTTCCTGCAGCGCAAGCTGATGGCCGAGGTCGGTGGCGACTTTCTCAAGCTGCAGGAGCGCATCGTCGTCCGCCGCCTTCTCCTCTCCGAGAAGGACCGCGTCGGCATCGGCACCTTCCAGCCCAAGGACGAGAAGAACCAGGACAGCACCGAGCTGACGGGCGACATCAACTACCGCTCGCTCGCCCAGTACGGCAGCGACAGCGATCCGCGGGCGTTCAGCTTCGACGGCGAGTTCAACGTCGCCAACCGCGGCATCATCGAATTTATCGAGATGCTCAAGCTCGACGTCGCCTTCCTCTACGACCTGCTCGGCGCCAGCCAGGAGCACCGCATCAAGCCGAAGAAGTTCGCGCAGACGCAGATCGACGAGGTGATCCTCGGCCACACCAACGAGCCCGAGTTCCGCCGCCTGCAGAACAACGAGTACATGGAGGCGCTGCGCGACCGCACCATCAAGATCGATGTCCCCTACATCACGCGGCCCGGCCAAGAGGTGAAGATTTACCGCAAGGATTTCAACAGCAAGAAGGTCGCCGCCCACATCGCCCCGCACACGCTGGAGATGGCGGCGCTGTGGGCGGTGCTCACGCGCCTGGAAGAGCCGGGCAACGCGCGGCTGTCGATCCTGCAGAAGGCGCGCCTCTACGACGGCAAGTCGGTGCCTAGCTTCACCGATGAGCACGTCAAGGAGCTGCGCAAGGCGGCGCGCCGTGAGGGCCTCATCGGCATCTCGCCGCGCTATGTCCAGGACAAGATCAGCAACGCCCTCGTCCGCGACCCAGACTGCAGTTCGCTGAACCCGTTCATGGTGCTCAACGAGCTCGAGGCCGGTCTCGATCATCACTCGCTGATCAGCGACGTGAACGAGCGCGCGCGCTATCGGCAGCTGATCGCCGTCGTCAACTCGGAGTACGACGACATCGTCAAGAACGAGGTGCAGAAGGCGATCTGCGCCGACGACGGCGCCATGGACCGCATGGCGCGCAACTACATCGACAACCTGCGCGCCTACGTGCTGCACGAGAAGGTGCCGAACCCCTTCACCGGCGCCGCGGAGCCGCCCAACGAGCGCCTGGCGCGGGCGTTGGAGCTCAAGCTGTTCGAAGACAGCAAGGACAGCATCAAGCTCAGCTCGCTGGTCAGCGCCTCGGTCGATCCCGACACCGCTGCACGCATCGACGTCGTCAAGCAGCGCTTGATTGAGCGCTATGGCTACGACGAGCGGTCGGCGAGCGACGTCCTGCAATACGTGGCGTCGATTTTCGCCCGCGGCGACGCCCGCACGGAGAAAGGCTAGCGGTGGTCCGCCACGCTTGAGTGGCGACGGAGCTCGAGATGCTGACCATCGAACGCGACCTCCAGCGCTTCAAGGACGTGGTGCGCGGCCGCGTGCGGCGGGATCTGCGCCGCTGGATGGGCCAGAGCGAGCTGTTCGGCCGCAAGGGCGACGAGGTCATCAGCATCCCGATCCCGGAGATCGACCTGCCACGGCTGCGGACGGGCAAGGACGAGGGCCAAGGCGTCGGCCAGGGCGAAGGCGAGGCGGGGCAAGCGGCGCAGCCCTCCGATGGCAGCGCTGGCGGAACGGGCGCCGGCGGTGAGGGCGCCGAGCACATGCTGGAGGTCGACCTCAGCGTCGACGAGCTCGCCGAGATCCTGGGCGAGGAGCTGCAGCTCCCTCGCATTGAACCGCGCGTCGGTGGCGACGTGCAGAGCATCCGCCAGCGCTACACGTCGATCTCGCGCCGCGGGCCGGAGTCGCTGCGCCACGGTCGGCGCACCTTCCGCGAGGCCCTCAAACGCCAGGTCGCCAGCGGCAACTACGACCCACAGCGGCCGGCGATCCTGCCGATCCGGGACGATCGCCGGTATCGCGCCGCGCTTGACGAACCGCTACCCGAGGCGCGCGCGGCCGTCATCTACCTGATGGACGTCTCCGGTTCGATGGGCAGCGAGCAGAAGGCCATCGTGCGTAACGAGGTGTTCTGGATCGACGCCTGGTTGTCGCGCACCTACAAAGGCCTACAGACGCGCTTTGTCATCCATGACGCCACGGCGCGCGAGGTCGATCGCGACACCTTCTTCCGCACTCGCGAGGCCGGCGGCACCGTCATCTCCACCGCCTACCAGCTCTTGGCGGACATCGTCGCCCGCGACTACCCACCCGACGCCTGGAACGTCTATGCCTTTCACTTCAGCGACGGCGACAACCTCGGCCAGAAGGACAACGAGCTCTCCGTTGGCATGCTGCGTGCCCTGCTGCCCAGCCTCAATCAGTTCGCCTATGCCCAGACCGAGTCGGCCTATGGCTCGGGACGCTTGTTCCAGGTGCTCGCCGAGGCGTTTCCTGGAGAAGTGAAGGTCGTGCTGTCGCGGATCAAGGACCGCGATGGCGTGCTCGATAGCATCCGCGTCCTGCTCGGCGGCAAGCCCAGCCAGGCCGTCGCAGCGACCGCCTCACCGGCGGGCAGCCGGACGCGGTAGGGAGGGGCCATGTCCATGCCACCACAGCGCTTCCTGCAGCGTGGACGCGACCTGCCCGAGGCCCTGCGCGACGCCGCCGGCAGCATCCTCGTCATCGCACGCCAGCACGGGCTGGACCCCTTCGAGACCGTGTTCCAGATGTGCACCGCCGACGAGATCAACATGCTCGCCGCCTACGACGGCTTCCCAGTGCGCTACCCGCATTGGCGGTGGGGCATGTCGTACCTCAAGATGCAAAAAGGCTATGAGTACGGGCTGCAGAAGATCTACGAGTTGGTGATCAACACCGATCCTGCCTACGCCTACCTGCTCGACAACAATATGATCGTCGACCAGAAGCTGGTGATGGCCCACGTCTATGGCCACGTCGACTTCTTTCGCCACAACGCCTGGTTCAAGCCGACCAACCGCAAGATGCTTGACACCATGGCCAACCACGCGACGCGCATCCAGCGGCACATGGATCGCCATGGCCAGGCCGAGGTAGAGGCATTCCTCGACAGAGTGTCGAGCCTCGACAACCTCATCGATCCGCATGGCGAGCATATCCAGCGGGCCATGCCCCTGCCCCGCCGCCGCACGAGCGACTCGGAGGCTGAGGCCTTCGGCGACCGCGTCGAGGTCCGCAAGATCCCAACGCGCGAGTACATGGACAAGCACATCAACCCGCCGGCGATCTTGGCCCAGGAGCGGCGGCGGCTGGAGGAGGACTTGCGGGCGATGGCGCGTGTGCCCGAGCGGCCCGAGCGCGAGGGGCTCGGC
>SXNM01000036.1 GCA_005777155.1 Pseudomonadota bacterium
GGCCGACGCCGAGGTGGAGGCCATAGCCGACCCGCTGCAAGTGGTCTTTCGGCCAACCGTACAGGAGCACGCTGGCGGCGGCCTGGTCCTGCTGGCGCCGAGCGGCGCGAGGCTCAGCAGCAACATCAGCGTCTCCATCCCCGCCGAACACGTCGCGTCGACCTCGGACGACAGGCGCGAGACGGAAGACGTCGCCCCGCCAAACTCCGGCGCTAGCGGGCCCAAAATACAAGCCCCAGCGCTGCACGCCAACTTGGAGCGCCGCACCAACCTGCCGCCCGAGCCGGTCGACTTCTTCGGCCGCGACGCTGAGCTAGCGCACATCGAGGCCCACTTCGCGAGCGGCGTCGCCGTGGTTGAGCTCTCAGGGCCGCCGGGCATCGGAAAGTCCGCGGTGGCCCGCGCCAGCGCGATGCGGCTGCTCGTCGGGTCTCGCCGGATGCCGGGCGGCGTGTGGTGGATCGCCTGCGACGACATCGTCGACGACGTCCAGTTCTGCCAGGCCATCGCTGGCGTTCTGTCCATCACGACGAGCCACTCCGACGACGTGTCGTGGAGCAGCCTAGGCGTGGCGCTCGCTGCTCGTGGCCCCATGCGGCTCATTTTGGACGGCTGCGACCGCATGGATCGAAGCGCAGACGACGCGATCGACGGGCTCGTTGAGCAGTCCGAGGAGCTTGAGATCCTCGTGACGCGCCAGGTCACACGGGCGGCCGCCGCCGAGGGCGCCCTTGAGCTGGTGCCCCTGGAGGTGCCCAGGCGCGCCGATGGCCTCGCGGCGTCGCCGGTGGGCAAGCTCTTCGCACGGCAGGTCGCGCGCTCCGTTCCAGGCTTCGCCCTCAACGCCGAGAATTCAGCGCCCGCGCTGGCGCTCCTTCGGGGACTGCGGGGCATGCCGGGCGCCATCTGCCAGGCCGCGGCCCAGGTCAACGCGCGCGATCTTGTCGCCAGCGTGGCGCAGCTCGTGGCGACCCTGCCCACGGCCGGCACCCAGCGCCTGACCGCGCTCGACGACGCCGCGCTCGGCGCTGCCCTCGACTGGGCGTGGCAACAGACCACCGAGGCCGAGCGGCAGCTCCTCGCCGGCGCGAGCCTCTTCCATGGTGGATTCGATCTCGCCGCCGCCGCCGCTGTGCTGCGCTGGATGCGGCAGGGGACGGCACCAGCGCCGGCGCCCGGCGCGGTCTCGGTCCTGCTTGATCGGCTACGCGAGCGCAACCTCGTGGCCAGCTACGAGCCAGCCGAGCTGCCAGGCACCTCGCGCTTCCAGGTCGTGCGCAGCGTCCGCGACTTTGCTCGCGATCGGCTCATCGAACGCAGCGACTCCGACGCGGCGCGACGCGGCCACGCCGACTACTACTTGGAGCTAGGCGCCGAGCTGCAAGCCGCGACCGGCGGCCCCGATGGGCGCGCGGCGCTGCAGCGCCTCCGAATGGAGACGCTGAACCTCGTCGCGATCGTCCAGCGGGCGTGCCGCGTCCAGCCGCCAACGGAGCGATCGCTGCACCGAGCGCTGATGGCGCTCGTGGCGCTGTGGCCCGTCTCGGACCGCGGCGGCCGCCACGACCAATGGTGCGAGATGGCGCCGATCACGTTGGTCAACGCCGCGCTGCTCGGCGACGGCCTCGACCCACACGCGACGGCCAAGCCCCTATGGCTCGCGGCCTTGCTAGACGTGTTGTGCAACTTCGCCAGAGCCTGCCTTCGCGCCCGTGAGCCGAATCTCGCCGCGGCGGGCGAGGCGCTCAAGCGGGCCCACGCCGTCGCCGCATTCCTCGACGAGGAGGCGCTGAGCTTGGTCGCGACGGTCAGCGCCGAGCACGTCTTGCTGCGCGGCGACTCCGGCTGGGCCGCGCAATTCCTCCAGGTCGCAATCGGCGCCCAGACTCCGCGTGTAGCGATCGCGGCGCTCCTGCTCAAGTCACGCTGCGAGCGAGCAGCGGCGCGTTTGGAGGCGGCTGTCGAGTGCCTAGACCTTGCCCTGGATCGCGCTGAGGCCATCGGCGCCGAGCACGCCGGGGCTTGCGCCTGGCTGCAGCGTGGCTCGCTGAACCGCGATCTGGAGCAGCCCTCGCGCGCGGCGGCTGATCTGCAGCGCGCTCACGCGATCTTCGCCAGCCATGGCGACGATGCCCGCGCCGCCCAATCGTTGGTCGAGCTCGCCAAGGTCGCCAATTCTCGCGGGGACCCCGAGCTGACGCGCGAGCTGTTGCGCAAGGCGGCCGCCGCCTACGGTCGTATCGGTCGCGATGACCTGGTCGCCCCGCTGCAGCCATTGACCCTCGACCTCCGCGTCGTTGGCGAGCGCTGATCAGGCCAGCGGGCGGCACCGTCGAAGCGGACCTTGTCGCGGCGCGTTCCTGTGGCTAAGGTCGCGGTCCGCCTGGCGCCGCACCGGTCGCTCACCCCCGGACGGCGTGGGAGAGCGCTAAATGCCGCCGAGGCACCAGGAGTCCATCGTGATGATTAGGAATTTCCATCGATCGGCCGCGCTGGTGGCTCGGGCTGCCCTCGTCGTCTGCGCCTCACTGGCCCTGAGCGGAACGGCCCTTGGCCAAGCCGCGGCGCCCGCGCCAGCGCCGGCGGTCGCGCCTGTCGACAAGGTCCTCTGCATCTTCGATCCCTCTGGCGCCCATGGCGACATCTACAAGTTCGCCGACAGCTACCAAGCGGCCGCGCTTGGCTTTGGCGTGCGCTTCAAGCTGAAGGCCTACACCGACGAGGTGGTCGCCACCCAAGATTTCAAGGCCGGCCAGTGCCAAGCCGCGCTGCTCACCAGCCTGCGGGTCCGGGCCTTCGTCAAGTCCACGGGCTCGATCGAGGCCATCGGCGCCCTGCAGTCCTATGGCGAGCTCAAGCAGGTCATCAGCGCGCTGGCCAGCCCAAAGGCCGCTGGCCTCGTCAAGCAGGGCCCCCACGAAACCATCGGCATTCTACCCGGCGGGGCGGTCTACTTGCTGCTGCGTGACCGCAAGGTCAACACCATGGACAAGATCGCTGGCAAGAAGATCGCGGTCCTGACGCACGACCAGCCGGCCCGCACCATGGTCGACATCGTCGGCGCTTCGATGGTCGGCTCCGAGGTCGGGACCTTCGCAGGCATCTTCAACAACGGCCGCGCCGACGCGTGCTACGCCCCGGCCACCGCGGTCAAGCCGCTCGAGCTCACCAAGGGAATGTCGGGCGGCGGCGGTATCGTGCGCTACCCGTTGGCGCAATTGACCTTCCAGATGGTCGCCCGCTCGGCGGACCTGCCCGCCGACTTCGGCCAGAAGTCGCGCGAGTGGGTGGCCTCGCACTTCCAGGAAGGCAAGCGCATGGCCGAGGCAGCCGAGCGCGCGATCAACGCCGGGCTGTGGATCGACATCGACGCCGAAGCCAAGATGGGCTACGCTAGTAAGTTCCGCGACGTCCGCGTTGCGCTTCGCGACAAAGGCGTCTACGACGGGCGCGTGCTCAAGCTGATGAAGAAGGTGCGCTGCAAAGGCGCGACCGCCGGTGAGTGCGTTGAGCCCGCGGAGTAGCGGGGCCGTCTCCATTCGCCGGCGTGGCTGCCGTGGGCCAGGGCGGGCGCGGGGCCGAGGCGCGCCGGCGCGCAGCAGGGGGATCGATGCTCCTTTCGCCGTCTCAGACCGCGTCGCGCCTGACACTAGGCGCCCGCCGCGCCACGACCGCGCCCTTGGCCTTGGCGCTGCTGCTCACTTTCGGTGCCAGCGCCTGCACCTCCGCGCTCTACGGCCGCACCGGCGCCGTGATTACCGGCTATGCCCACGACCACATGGTCCCGCACCTGATGGGCGACGAAGACGTCGGTATGGCGTGCCAGATGGGCGCCGCGTTGACCGGCTTTGTCGCCTCCTTTGAGCGGGTCGGCGCTGACCCAGATCTCGCCGCCGTGGTCAGCTTTGTCGGCGCTGGCATGTGCGCTGAGGAGGTCGCCCGTGAGGCGGAGCTGCGGCAGGTGCGGGCTGTCCGTGCCGGTAACGCCAGCGAGGCCCAAGACGCCGCCATCGTCGCCGGGCGCGCCCACTTCGACGCCGCGCGCCGCTTTCTACGCGCCTACCAACGGGCCGAGCGGCGCTTTGGCGCGTTTGGCGGCGCTTGCCCCAAGGTGTCGGACGACGAAGAGGTCGTCGCGCTGCTGGCGCTGTCGGCTGGCATGATGGCGGTGCTGCATGATCGGGGCGCCCGAGGCGCGGCTGGGGTGCCGATGACGATTCCGCCCGTCGTGGCGCGCGCCGCCGCCTGCCTCGACGATGGCCGGTGGTGGGGCGTCCCGTCTGCGCTGCGGGCGGCGGTGTGGATGACGGTGCCGGGCGCCGGACCCGCCAGCAAAGAGGGCCAAGACCCCCTAGCACCGGCGCGTGAGGCGCTGGAGGCGGCTGCCAAGCGCGGCGACGCGGCTGGCATTCGGCTTGCGCGCGCGTTGCAGGTGGTCGGGTTGACCGGCGCGGGCGACGAGGCGGGGGCACGTGCGGCCATCGCGGCACATGCGGCGGCGCTCCAGGCCAAGGCCGCCCCGGCCCGCTGGCGGCTGCTCGACGGCTACGCCACGCTGCTCAGCCGGCATGAGGCCGATCGCATTTGGAGCCACGAGCGCGGCCACCGCAGCCCAGGCGTCGGGATCGCGGAACTGCCGGCGGCGCCCGAGGCGCCCAGCCGCGAGGACGAGTCGGTGCTCGACGGCATCGAGTAGGCCGATTGGCTGGATAAATCGAGGGAGGCGGCGATGTCGCGACAGGCCCCAAGCTGGATTGGTCGGCGCATCGGTGGCGGCAGCACGCTGCTGCTGCTGTTGTTGCCGCTGAGCCTCAACATCGCGCAGCTGCTGCACGGCAGGACGCTGGTGTGGGGCGAGGCGATGTGGCCGGGCTACGCCAAGGTGCGTCAGGCATGGGCCGCCGAGCAGCTCGCGGCCGCGCCGAGCCCCGCAGTCGCCGTCCAAGGCGCTGGCCCGGCGAGCGCCGCTGCCCTGGGCGCCGCTGGTGGTGACGCC
>SXNM01000358.1 GCA_005777155.1 Pseudomonadota bacterium
CGTCCGCGCGGCGCCTCGCGGCGGAGCGCGGCGAGGAGCCGGCCACTGAGCGTCGCTGCGGCTCCGCGCGGACAGCGCCGGTAGCGGGGCCGGCTGCTCCGTCAGGCCAGCGCGCCCAACCAGCTTCAACCACCAGCGCGGCGCTGCGTCATGGCGCCCGCCGACCCAACGCTGCCCACGCCCCGCGGAGCGATGGCACCGACAGCGCGCCAATGGCGGCGATGAGCATGGCCGCGCCGCCGAGCTGGTGGACCGACGGCAGGCGGGCGTCGGCAAGCGCCCACAGGCAAAGGCTGGCGACCACACCGGCCAGCACAGACGCCGCGCGATTGACCGGTACGCAGAAGCTGTTCTCGCGTCCGTCGAGTAGGACTAGGCCGCCGAAAACGCCCGTGCCCTGCGACAGCAGGCCGATGGCGACGGCGAAGGGCAGGGCGGCGCTCCGCGGCAGGTCGATGAAGCCGCTGCGGACGGCGCCGCCCAGCGCGCCTTCGCCCCAGCAGGCCACAGCCACCAGGGACAGCAGCAGCGCGGGCGTCGCCACCAGCTGCTCTTCGACGAAGAAGCGCAGCGTCTCAGCCCTGTCGCCAGACTTGGCCTCCCGGCTCATCAGCTGCAGGCGCAAGAAGTAGCCGAGCAGGTAGGCGCCGATGTCGATGATCGCGACGGTCGTGAGCTGCCAGCCGCCATCTTCGAGGAAGGCGACGACGAGGGCGGAGAGCGATAGGCCGAGCGCAGCCCAGCTCATCGCACGCACCCGCCGGCCGGTGATGGCGTCGACCACCGGCGCGAGGATGAGGACGCCGCCGCGCATCAGCAGCATGGCGAAGACGATGGAGACGCCCTGGAAGGTGTACGAGAGCGTCGTCGTGGCCGCGATGACCGCCGTACAGAGGCCGCTCGCCAGGGTGGAGCGCCTCGGCAGCGGGATCTCGACACCGAAGACCACGCCCCGCGACGCGTAGCGCCACCAACCTGTCGCCCACAGGAAGACGATCATACCGAACACCGAAGTGGCGACCGACACAGGCAAGATCGCGAGGCCCGACGTCGGACCGGTGCTCGGCAGCCAGCCGCGCGAGAGTGCTTTGGTCAGCGCGCTGTATGGGGCGTAGCAGGCGAAGTAGCCAAATGCCCACATCCAGATAAGGGACTCGGTCCGTCTGTCCACCGCACCCCCCCTGCCAAGCCCCTGCAGGGAGGATGGCGCCACCCAAGAGCGCGCTGCAGGCGTGTCTGCCCGCGACGGTGCCCGCGCCAAACACACTGCGGGGCGTTCGCTGCCTTGGCAAGCCGACGCTGCCGCGATCGCTCTACGCTGCCGTCCTTGCCCAGCGCCGGGTCTGGCCAAAGCGCCCGACCGCCGGTGCACCGCGTCGCCGCTGCGCTGGCGGGCTGCCGAGGCGCAGTCAGTACGACGAGCGCCGCTCCGGGCAGGGAGCGCTTGTCAGCCGCCGCCCAGAGCACATACTGCCCTGCGGCGGCGGGCTCGCTCTGGGCCGCCCTGATGGCCCCGGTGGGGAGCCAGCGGCGGAGATCACCATGCGTCAGAGACGTTGTTGGTGGACGTACTTGGCCTGGCTGGCGTTCGTCGGCACGGCGCCCGCCTGCAGCCGCTCCGCCCCCACCGCCGAGGCCACCGCGACGGTGGACCCCGGCGTCAGCGATGAAGCGTCGGACCCCGAGGACGAAGCAGAGGTCGCCGTCGACCCCGAGCCGGACGCCGCAGCGGAGGTCGACGACGACGACTGCCCGAAGGTCACCGACGCGTTCGCGGTGGAGACGCTCAAGGCCCGCATCGGCCACCTCGCCTCCGACACGCTCGCCGGGCGCCTCAGCGGCAGTGCCGGCGACAAGGCGGCGCGGGCGTTCATCGCCAAGGCCTACAGCTGCGCTGGCCTCACGGCTATCGGCGCCTTCGAGCACCCGTTCACCGACAGCAGCGGCAACGCCACCGCCAATGTCATCGGCGTGTTGCACGGCAGCGATCCCGAGGTCGGCGGCGAGATTATCTTGGTCTCGGCGCACTTCGATCACCTCGGCGTAGACCAGGGCGGCGCGGCGTTCGCCGGCGCCAACGACAACGCCTCCGGGATCTCGGCGCTCCTCGCCATCGCCGACTCCTTCGCCGCCACCGGCTACAAGCCAAAGCGGACGATCGTGTTCGCCGCGTTCGGCGCCGAGGAGCTCGAGCTCGACGGCTCCAAGGCGTACGCCAAGCAGCCCCCGCCGGGCCTCTCCGTCGCGAAGACCATGTATATCGTAAACATGGACATGGTCGGCCGCTATGACGACTCCAACGTCCTCTTCGGCCTCGACGCCGCCAAGGGCACGCCAGCGCGCTCCGCCATTGACGCCGTTCGCGGCGGCTTCCCCGACCTCAAGGTCAACCTCGATGAGCCCGGCGATAGCTCCGACCACATCAGCCTGTGCGCGGTGGGCGTGCCCGGCGTCTTCTTCCACACCCCGGACGCCGCCTGCTACCACAAGACCTGCGACAGGGCCGAGAAGATCGACTACCCGCACCTGTCGCAGGCCGCGGCCCTCATCGCGGCGACGGTTCGGCAGCTCTCGGACGCAGAGCACGGGCTGGCGGAGGCGCGGGCAAGTGGCTGCAAGCTCTAGGCGTGGCGCGCCACCGCTGCCGCTCAGCCCCGGCCGGCGCGGGAGACGCCGCACGGCTGGCCGCGACGTCCGACTCGCGGCCGATCTTTGCCCGTCGAAGGTCGCGCCAGACCTATCACGCCGCGCCGCGGCTCGCTCCAACTCGGCTGCGGTAGTGCCCCTCTTCGCCTTGTCGCCATCGCTGGTCTGGCGCGCGCTCGGCTTCGTCGTCGTCGCGGCGCTCGCGTCCTGTGGCGCCGGTACCGCGCCCAGCAGCCCTAACCCGGCCGGCGGACGCGACCTGCCGGCCTCGGGTGACGCGCTCGACCCTCGTGACCAGGGCGCGCAGTCCAGCGACCTCGGCGACGCTGGCGACACCAGCGGCGGTGGAGACCAGGGCACCAGTGACAACGCCGCGGCGCCGGACCTCGCGGGCGCAGACGACGGTGGCGCGGCCGGCGGCGGCGAAGACGGCGACGCCGGTGGGCTCCACGACGCGCCGGGTCTGGCGGAGCTTGGCGAAGATGACGCGCTGAGCGACGCGGACCCAGCCGACGGCGGTGATGCCGACGCCGACCCCAACGCCCAGCCAGACGCCGGCGCCGAAATCATGCCCGACGCCGACCCTACACCTGACAGCGGCCAGGACGCCCAGGACGCGGCTGTCGCCCCAGACACTGCGGTCGCTCCAGACACCGCGGTCGCCCCAGACGCACCAGACACCGCGCCGCCGCAGTGCTCCGCGGATCAGCCCTGCGCCTTCCCAGAAGTGTGCACCTCCGGCGCCTGCGCGGTGCCGCCGCCGCTGCCTTATCCGACGCGGACGGTTTGGGACGGCAAGGCGCTTCAGCCCGACTTCTGGGCCAACAAGGACGAGATCGCCGGCAACGGCGCTGGCGGCGTATCAATGAACCTCGTCTGGGCGCTCTGGCAGCCGAGCCCAAAGGCGCCGCCTTGTGCTGGCGGCGAGATCACCTGGCAGGGCGGCTGCTACACCGTGCCTAGCGACCTCGACAAGCACATCGCCGAGTGGACCGCCAAGGGCCTGCGGGTGACGGCCATCGTCTACGGACCGCCGGCCTGGGCGCGCCTCTCGGTGCCGCCCTGCTCGCCAGCGGGGCCCGGCTATGAGTGGTTCTGCGCCACGACCGACCACGCCGCCTATGGCCGCTTCGCCGGGCTGCTGGCGCGCCGCTATGATGGCCAGCACGGCTTTGGCCACGTCATCGACTTCGTGATCCACAACGAAGTGAACCAGAACGTGTGGTTCGACGTCGGCTGCGGCGACGGCAAGGCCTGCGATCCCGGCCAGTGGCTCGACAGCTACGCCGCCGACTTCATCGCCGCCTACGACGCCATCCTCGCGGCCCAGCCCGAGGCCCGCGTGCTGGTGAGCCTCGACCACCACTTCGGCGCCCAGTGGGACACCCCTTCGGCGCAGCCGCACCCCATGCTCTCCGGCCAGTCGGTGCTGCTCGGCGTCCACGCCCGTGTCGGCGGTCGCAAGTGGCGCGTCGCGATGCACCCCTATGCGCCCAACCTCTTGGCGACGGACTTCTCAGAGCTCGACTTCGCCAAGGAGGGCAAGGTGACCTATGGAAGCCTGGGCGTACTCGCTGGCTGGCTGCGGCAACATTTCCCCGACCAGCCCTCTGCGCATGAGGTCCATCTGACCGAATCAGGCGTCAACAGCCTGGCGCCACAGGCCTCAGAGGCGGCGCAGGACGCCGCGGTCTGTGACGCCCTGCGCGCGGTCCTCGGCACGCCGGGCGTGGTCAACCACGTCTACCACCGCATGACCGATCACCCAGACGAACTCGCGCAGGGGCTCGGCATCGGACTGCGGCGCAGCGACGGCAGCGCCAAGCCGGCCTGGACGCGTTGGGCGTTGGCCAATCGCAAGGACCTGACGCCGCCGAAGCTCGACTGTGGCTATGAGATCCTGCCGTATGTGCGCTTGAAGCGCGGCTTCAAGCCAGGGGTCGGCCACTGGGCGACGACCCGCCTGCTGCCACCGGGCTACGGACAAGAGGCGGACTCCTGGCGGCTGGCCCGCGAGCCAGAGCCTGGCACCGTGCTGCTCTTTGGCTGTCAGGTTGGCGCCCACAACTTCGTCACTGCCAACCCGAGCTGCGAAGGCCAGGCCACGCTCGGGCCGCTTGGCTATGCGTGGCAGGTCGCGCCGGCCGGCAGCAAACCGATCTACCGTTGCCGCGTCGGTGACGGCCAGGATCACTTCGTCAGCAGCCATCCGGCCTGCGAGGGGCAGGTCGTAGAGCAGCTCCTTGGCTACGGCCTGCCATAACGCCAAGCAGCGCGACAGGGTCGGCGCGGCCCTCCGGCGCGCTGGCGGTGGCCGCCGACCAGCCGACCGCGAGACCTCGCAACCGCCGCGATGACGGCGCCAGCGCTCACGGCGCCGGGTGCGGGCTGCCCCAGCCGCAGCCCTTGGCGAAGAAGTCCTGCGGCCGCTTGGCCAGCGTGCGGCCAAAGGCCTTCCACATGTCGCGCGCCGCCGCCACGAAGGTCGCGACGTCTTGGTCTTTTTCGGCTGCGGCGGCCATCGCCGGGTCGTCGAGCTCGATGAGGCCGTCTGGCTTGCCGAGGCCCGGCACCCGCGTCGACAAGCGGCCGATGTCGCTGCGCTCGCCCCAGGGATCGGCGGGGTCTTTCGTCGGCACCAAGCCCGGCAGGTCGCTCCAGGCCTCGATGAAGGTCATCTCGCCGGCGTCGTTGAAGACGAACTCCTCGTAGATGGGGCAGGGGCCGCCCTTGTACTCGAAGCGCACGCGGCACCGCGCGAAGGGCTGGACGGCGAAGAAGCGGCAGTCGCGAGAGGGCACAGTCGAGGGGTCGCCCTTCTTCAGCAGCTTGCCGCTGGCCAGCAGGTTGTCGCGGCCGTAGCCGGTCAGCAACAGCCAGGGCGGCCACTCCCAGCGGGCCGAGCGCTCGCTGTACGCCGGCGCGCCGCTGGGATCGGCGTCGACGTCGAGCGTGTCGAAGTAGGCCTCGGCTTGGGCGATGTAGTAGGCCGGCTCGCGCGTCGGTTTGGCGCAGGTCGCCGTCGCGCCGGCGCTGCCGGGGGCGATGCACGGGTCTCCGGCCGCGGCGGTTGCAGCGTCGGATCGCTCGGCCTCCGCCTCACAAGCCATGGCGCCGAGCCCGACACCGCAGAGGAGCGCCACCATCGCGCGGCGCCTTGGGGTTGTGTCGGCGCGCCGGCCCTCCACGCTCCACGAAGCAGCCAATCCGTGGTGGTCCAGCTGCGTCAACGCGCCTGCCCGGCGCGCCCGCCCTTGAGGGCTCCTCATGGCGCCTCTTCGTCGTGGGCCTCGTCGTCGGCCTCGTCGCCATGGGCTCTTTCGTCAGCAGACCCGCCGCGCTTCACCGCTTTGTCGCCCGCCGCCGCGGCACGACCAGCGCCAGGCCCAACCGCGGTCGGCGGCGCCTGGGCGGCGGCCGAGACCTTGTCGATGTCAGGGATCTGGACCGAGAGCGGGCCGCCGCCGATGAGGTGGGGCTGCAGCAAGCGGCTCCAGGCCGAGAGGATCGCTTGGTAGTCCGCAGGGCAGCTCTCCGCCCGCTCCTCGGGCACGCTCTCGGGACCGACGAGCTCGCGCAGGCCTTCGGGATCAGAGCCATAGACGAGGCACAGCACGTCGAACATGCGCTGGCCGCTCAGCGAGTGCTCGTCCCAGAGGTCGTCCAGGGTGGCGTCGCCGTTGTCGTGCTGCTCGATGGCGAAGGCGTTGGCCCCGGCGATCGCCGCCTCGACGCCGCGGTCTCCCATCTGCAGCAAGAGCAGCGTAGCGAGCTGATCGACGGCGTCCTCCTCGCGGCCGACGAGCGGCAGGTCGAGGTTGTCACGCAAGGCATGGCCGAGCTCATGGAAGAGCGTGAAGTACACTGCGCCCACCACCTGGGCGCCCAGCTCGTGCGGGTCCTCGGTCGTCGAAGCAAAAAGCTCGACGAACTCGGAGATCAGCTCATAGCAGATGACGATGCGAGGCCCAGCCGCCGAGCCTTCATCGCTCGACGGCGCTGCCGGATTGTCATCGTCCTCATCGCCTTCCCCCTCGTCGACCGCCGCCTTGCCTGCGCCGCGGCCGTCCCCCGCGCCCGCAGCCCTCTCGACCTCGCCCTGCGCGCCGGTGCCGCCCGACGCTGAATCGTAAAACGCGTTTGGTTCTCCGCACATCGCCATCTCCAGGTCGATGATGCCGCGGATCTTTAGCCGCTGGTTGAGCTGCTCGACCGCCGCCTCGAGGACCCGCTCTTGCTGAAAGGCCCTCTGGAAGCTGCGCTGCACGGCGTCACCGGGCTCGGAGTAGGTGAGGCGAAAGCCCTGTGTCAGCGCTGGCGTCTTCAGCGGTCGAAACGCGGCGCGTCGAGCCGACCGTCGGCGCTGCTTGGCGTCTGCGCTGCCGTCGGTGGGCGGACCTGCGGGCGCGGCGACGGTCGACGCCCGGATCGCGCTCCAGTCGGCTGGCGTCCCAGGGATCGGCGCGTCGTAGCGCACGTGCGGCGTCGGCGCTTTGTCGACCGGGGCCTTGGCAGCCGCCGTGGTCGGCGACGGCGCCTTGGCGGCGGCCGGTGCCTGTGCCGGCGCGGCGGTGGCAATCCCAGGGAGGGTGGCGGTCGACGCCGCAGGTGGTTCCTTGTTGCCGCAGCCTATGGCGACGGCCAAGGCGCTCATCCAGGCCGCGCGCAGGCGCCACCTCTTCGATCCGTTCCGTTCCCTGTTGGCCATGTCCGTGCTCCCTGTCGTTGGCGCCCAGCGAGGCCGAGCACGGCGACGGGCTCGCCGCATGATGCGGATACGTGACCCTCGACACAAGGCCGATTCGCCTTCGGGTCCCGACCGTCTAGTCGCGACGCCTGCGGCCACAGGACGCCTTGACACCCCGCGCGCGGCCCGCCCACCCTGGCACAGTCACGCGACGGTTGGCCGCCTGCCATCGCCGTCTGCTGCGGCGTCCGACGACAGCTGCCAGCCGCTGGGCCGGCGCCGTCCCCGCCGCTAGGAGCCTTCACAATGCGCGCGCTCGTCACCGGTGGAGCAGGCTTTATCGGCTCGTTCCTCGGCGAGCGCCTGCTCGGGCAGGGGCACGAGGTCGTCTGCCTCGACAACTTCTTCACCGGTCGCAAGCGTAACATCGCACCGATGCTGGGCCACCCGCGCTTCGAGCTGGTCCGCCATGACGTCGTCGAGCCGATTTTGCTCGAGGTCGATCGGGTCTACCACTTCGCCTGCCCCGCCTCGCCAGTCCACTACCAGTTCAACCCAGTCAAGACCGTCAAGACCAACGTCATCGGCACCTTGAACATGCTCGGCCTCGCCAAGC
>SXNM01000359.1 GCA_005777155.1 Pseudomonadota bacterium
ATGAGGAAGACGCGCGGCCCATCGGGTCGCTGGAAGCGCTCGATGACGCCGCTGCGATCGCGGGTGCTGCCGTCGAGCGTGCAGCTCTCCACGCCGATCTCGTCGAGCTCTGCGCGGATGATCCGCAGCATCGAGGTCCACTGCGAGAACACCAGCACCCGGCGCCCCTCATCGAGCAGCTCGGCCAGCACGCGGAGGAACATCCGGGTCTTGGCCGACTCGCCGACCTTGCGCGCCTCGTCAAAAGGCAACAGGTCGGGGTGACAGGCGGCCTGACGCAATCGCAGCAGGGCCTCCAGCACGCCCAGGCGCGACCGCTCGATGCCTTGGCTGTCGACCAGGGCCAACACGCGCGACCGGTAGGTGTTGCGCACGCGCTCGTAGAGGCGGCGTTGGGCGTCGCCGAGCTGGCAGCGCAGCGTCATCTCGGTGATGGGCGGCAGCTCCTGGTCGACGTCGGCCTTGAGGCGGCGCAGCACGAAGGGGCGCAGACGGGCACGCAGCTCGGCGCCCGAGCCCTTGCGGTTGGCGTCGGGACCGAGCGCGCCGTAGCGGCGGACGAAGCGGGCGCGGCTGCCGAAGAACCCCGGCATCAAGAACTCCAGCTGGCTCCACAACTCCAGGAGGTTGTTCTCGATCGGCGTTCCGGTCAGCGTCAGCCGGTGGGCACCACGCAGGCCGCGGGCGGCACGAGCGGTCTGACTGTTCGGGTTCTTGACCGCCTGGGCCTCGTCGAGCACGAGGTCGTGGAAGCTCACGGCGGCGAGCGCCTCGGCGTCTTGGCGAAGCAGGGCGTAGGAGGTGACGACGAGGTCGACGCGCTCAAGGTCCTGGAGCGCCAGCTGACGCGCGCTGCGATCTTCGCCGCCGAGGCGGAGCACGCGCAGCGAGGGGGCGAATCGAGCGGCCTCATCGACCCAGTTCTGCACGACCGAGGTCGGCGCCACGACCAACGAGGGCAGCTTGGCGCGGCCCGACTCGCGGTCGGCGAGCATCAGCGCCAGGGTCTGCACGGTCTTGCCGAGGCCCATGTCGTCAGCGAGGCAGCCGTGCAGGCCGAGCTCGCGCAGGGCGCAGAGCCAAGCGAAGCCGTGGCGTTGGTAGCTCCGAAGCTCGGCGTTCAGGCCGACCGGCAGCGGCCGGTCCTCGATGCCGTTGAAGGTGTCCAGCCGCCCGGTCAGGCGCTGCCAGCCGGCGTCGGGCGCCGCCTCCGCGGCGAGGCCGCTGAGTCCCGGCACCAAGAAGGCGTCGACGTGCCAGCTGCCGTCTTCCTGGCGGCGACCGAGGTCGCGCAGGTCCTGCAGGGCGCCGAGGTGACGGTTCAGCCAAGCCGTCGGTAGACGGACGAGCTCGCCGGAGTCCAGACGGACGCTGCGCTGACCGCGGCTCCAGGCGCTGAGCACGGTGTCGAGGTCGAGGGCCACCGCGCCGGCGTGCATCTCGACCCGCACCCCGAACCAGTCGATGCCGCTGGACACCCGCACATGGGCGGTGACGCCGTGACCATGCGGACGTAGCGCCATCAGCGCTTCACGGCCATAGACGCGGGCGCCGATGCGCTCGAGCTCAGGCACGGCGTCGACGAGGAAGTCGAGCGCCTCGTCGACGGCCAAGGTCGCGGGGATGCCGGCGTGCACCGAGTCGGCCAGCCGCTCGACCCAGAGCGCCTCAAAGGCCTCGTCGCGCTGCCAGAGCACGGCGCTGCCATCGGCGCCGAGGCGACGGGCGAAGATGCGAGGGCCGGCGTTGGGCTCGAAGACGAAGTGGCCGAGCGGATCGCGCTCCACGCCTGCTTCCCCGTCGAGGGCGGCGTCGCCATCGGCGGTTCCGGGCGGCGTCGGGTAGGCGAAGCGCAGCTCAATCGAGAGGTTGCCGTCGACCTCGTCGAGCATGATGCGCGCCTCGGGCTCGGCGATGCGCAGCGGCGGCAGGCGCTCAGACCGCTCGCGCAGGTCGGCCTCGGTGCGCAGCAGCGGCAGCACATCGCGGCAGAAGGCGTCGACCTCGTCGGACGGCACATGGACGCGGCGTCGGCGCAACAGCTCGAGCAGCAACGTCGAGCTAGCGCGCGGCCGCACCACGGCGTGCTCGCGGCGCAGGTAGAGCCACGGCACCGGGCCGGGCAAGGGCACTAGGTTGCTGTCGTCGCTGCCGGCCGCGAGGCTGTGCAGTCGGGCGCGCACCTCGAGACCGCCGTCGGCGGCGTCCTCGATCCAGACCGTCACCGGGCGTTCGGCGCCCTCGACCGTGGCGTCCTCGCCGTCGATGCGCAGGGCGAAGGGCTCAGCGTCGACGAAGAGGCGCAAGAAGACGTCGACAAAGCCGGGCTGCAGGGTCCGTACCCGGAGGTCGTGACGGTTGACGACGCAGAGCACGGGGATGAGGTCGTCGCGGTTGCGCGAAGGGTCGGAGCCCGTCCGGTAGCCGTGCGAACCGACCGGCGAGGGCGTCCAGCCGAGCACCGTGCCGCCGCGGGCTTGGCCGCGATCGCCCATGGAGCGTTTGCGCCGCACGACGCTGATCACGGTCTCGGCGTCGGCGTTGCCGAGCGTCAGGTCGTAGCAGGTCCAGGAGGTGCGACCGGTGTCGCCGCCGCTACGGCCGCGGTCGAGCAGCTCGCGCCAGCCAGCGTCCGCGGCGACATCGGCGCCGTCGCTGCGCCCGAGCACGTCGCGCACCGAGAGGGCGGCCGCGACGGCGTGGGCGCAGGCCCCTTCTCCGGCGCTGCAGGTGCAGGTCCACTCCTCAAGCACGGCGATGGCGGCGTTGGCGAAGTCGAGCGACAGCACCACTTGGTGCCGGCCCGGCTCGCTGTCGCCGTCGTCGCTGTCGGTGGCGTCGACCACGACCTCGTAGCCGTCGGTGCCGTCTTCTTCGGCGTCGCGACGGGCCAGGCGCGTCACCTTTCCGGCGCGCCACAGCTCGCGGCCGTGGCGCCAGGTGTGACCGCGTGAGCCCGACTCGAGCAGGCCCAGGTTTAGGCGCATGGTGCCCCCAGCTCGTGTTGAGCCCCGGTCGGAGCGGCCAACGTCCACGCGGCGTCGGGGTGCCGCGAATCGGCGTTGGGCCCGGGCTCGTTCAAGGCGGCGAGCGCCGGCCCTGCGGCGTCTGATTGCGCCTCATCATCGGCGGCGGCGGCGAAGGCGTCGCCTTCGGAGGCGTGCGGCCCGAGCAGCTCGTGCAGGAGCACCGTAGCGAAGCTGCCGGCGGGCAAGCCAAAGCGGACCACGACGTCGTCCCCGTCCCACTCGGCGGCGAGGTCTTCGGGGCGGACACGGAGCGGCCGCCGGGTGCCCTCTGCAAGCGCGCCGATTCGACGGAACGACGCCTCGTCGAGGCCAGATGCCGTCAGCACGGCCGCTTCCAGGGCTGCAGCCTCGCCCTGCGGCCGCGGCATCTTGGGCCCCCACATCGGCCCGGTGATCTCGAGCTCACCGCGGTCGAGGCGCTGCTGCTCGCGCGCCGGATCGTCGGTGACGAAGCTGCCGCCGGTGTCGACCTTGCGGCAGTGATCGCCCTCAAGCACCCGGTCGAGACAGCCGCGCGCCATGCGCTCAGCGACGACGCGGTTGAAGAGCTCGGACTGCAGCGCGCTCGCCGCGAGCCGGCGCAGGGTGCGATCGTGCAGCGGCAGCAGGTGGGCGCCGCCGTCGGCGGTGACGACCCTCACGCGGCCCTGCAGGCCCTGGCCGAGCGCCCAGCCAGCGGCCAACGTCGCGCCGCCGTGCCCCATGCGTTGCTCGCCGTAGAAATTCGGCATGCCGACGGCACGCAGGCGCTCGATCTTGGCGGCGAGGGCGGCGTGGGCGCTGGGGGCCTCGATCGAGCCGCCGGCGCTGACCGAGGCGCCGCGGACGCGGATGCAGAAGCGGTTGCCCTTGAGGTGACCGGTCCGCAGCTTGTTGGCGTGGCGGCTGGCGAGCAGCACCCGCAGCCGTGGCGCGGCGCCGGCGAGCGCACGCTCGGCCCGCTCGGGATCGACCGCCCGGGCGGGCACGCTCAGCCACTGCCGGGTCAGGGCCCGCCTGTCTTTGAGGCCGGCCATGCCGATGTCGCCGGCGTCAATGCGAAGCAACTCAGCGAGCAGACGCCTCAGCATGGGCCCGGAGAGGTCGCGCTTCTCGATCCAGAGCCACGTGTGGTCGCCCTGGCCGCTCGGCAGGTAGGCGGGCAGCTCCTCGACCTCGAAGTCTTCGATCTGCGTGCGCAAGCGGCCACCGATGCCGGCGAGCTCAGCGGTCAGGCGCGGCAGGGGCGCCAGCGGAGACCAGGGGCAGATCGGGTCGGTGGGTGCGGACATGGCCGGGGAGGGTGCCCGTTCCAGGTTGGGTTGGCAAACCAGGGGCAGCGCGCTGATCGGGCCACACGCAGCCAGCTCGCTGTCTTCGCAGCGCTTCCTGCCGCCGCGCGGCCTGCCAGCGCGGCACGATCGAGCGTCGACCACTGACGGCGGGCGCGGCGGGTGGCCTTTGTCGACGGCCCGCGGCTGTGCTACCTTCGGCGGCCAGCGGCGGGGCCGCGCAGGGGGGCGAGGCGATGGACGAGGCACAGGCCAGAGAGACCATCTGCGAGCTCTGCCGGCTCTTTTGGCAGCTCGGCTGGGCCAGCGGCACCGGCGGCGGCATCTCTGTCCGCGTCGGTGAGCGCATCTTCATGGCCCCGTCGGGGGTCGAGAAGGAGAAGCTGCGGCCTGAGGACATCTTCGAGGTCGACGCCGCTGGGCGCGTCTGCCAGGACCCGGGCGGCGGACGGCGCCTGACGGCCTGCGCGCCGCTCTTTCTCTCGGCCTACCGTCACCGCAACGCCGGCGCCGTGCTGCACAGCCACAGCCTCGACGTGGTGCTGGCCTCGATGCTGGTGCCTCCGGGCGAGCCGCTGACGCTGACGCGGCTTGAGATGATGAAAGGGCTGGAAGGCGTGGGCTATTTCGATCTGCACCGCGTCCCGGTCATCGACAACACGGCGCTGGAGCACGAGCTTGAAGAGCGCCTGGACGCCGCCGTGCAGGCGTGGCCCAAGGCCAACGCCGTCATCGTCCGCAACCACGGTGTCTACATCTGGGGCAAAGACGCCGCCCACGCCAAGACGCAGGCCGAGTGTCTCGACTACTTGTGCCGCGCCGTGGTGCGCATGCACGCTGCGGGCATCAACCACCTGCGTCATGACCGCAGCGAGCCGTCGTCTGCCCTGGCCGCCTGAGCCGCGCCGCCGCGCCAAGGAGTCTATTGATGCACGCCTATCTGCTCGACGCACCTGATCACGCCCTCGACGCCGCAGATCTGGCGCGGGAGGGCATTCTGCACTGGTCGCTGCCCACTGACCCGGCGGCGTACGCCGCGCCGTTGGCGGCGATTCGTGACGACCGCGGCTACGTCCAGATGGACGAGGTCTACCTCGGCGCCAGCACGCCGGATCTTGAGGCGTTGTGCACCAAGTTCTTTGGTGAACACCTGCACACCGACGAGGAGATCCGCTTTGTCGTCGAGGGCGCCGGCATCTTCGACCTGCGCGACGCTGCCGATCGTTGGATGCGTGTCCATGTCGGCCCGGGCGACCTGATCATCGTGCCGGCCAACCGCTACCACCGCTTTACGCTCGACGAGCAGCGGACCATCCACTGCAAGCGCCTGTTTCAGGACAACTTGGGCTGGACCGCGGTGCCGCGCGTCGCCACCGGTGCCTAGCCGAGCGCGCTTGGGCGGTCGGGGCGAGCGCAGGGCGCCGCGAAGCCGCGACCCGTCGACAAGCCCCAACAGCAAGCTGAGAGCGCCGCGGGGCCCGCGGTCGGAGGTCCTGATGTCGAAGCCACCCGCCTTTGCCCTGCAGCCGGCGCCCTTTGGCGCCACATCGCCCGCCACACCCAGCACAACCCGAAGCGGCGGGCTGTACGCCGAGCTATCGGCGCCCCTGCGCACGACCCTGCGCGCGACCCTCTCCGCTTTGCTATGCCTCGGCCTCGTCGGCTGCGGCAAGGAAGCGCCGCCAGCCCCGCCCGCGGCCGCACCGCCAGCGCCGGCGCCCGCCGAGGCCCCCGAGCCGCCCGCAGCGGCCAAAGCGGCGGCGCCAAGCAGCGCGGCTGATATCGACCTAGTGGCCTTGGGCGCCAGGCCTGACGACTTCAAGGGCATGACCTACCGGTGCAAGCTGCTGCTGGCGCCTTCGCCTGTCGCGCTGGCCAGCAACGAGGCGGCCCACGCACAGTCGGTGGCGGCGGGCGAGATCGATGACCGCCGCGCCACCTTCTTCTGCAAGACCGCTGAAGAAGGCCTCAAGGCGACGCCCGTGCTGGTCTGGTTCCCGTCAGGCGAGAAGGGGAGCGTCCTCGACGTCGACCGCGACACGGTCGCCGCGCTGCGCGCCCACGGCAGCTTTGGCGGGCAGCCGGTCGCGCTCTTCGCCGGCATCGTCGAGGGGCCACGGCGGCCGGGCCCCGGCAAGGACAAGCCCGACCTGCTGTCGGCGCTGGTGTGGCCAGACAAGCTCGTCGGCGAGACCGTGCGCTGCAAAGCGACCATGCCGGCGCTGCCGGCGCCGCTCGACGATGGCGACGAGGCGCTCAAGGCGACGCTCGGCGGCGATCTGGCGCCGCGCAAGGCCCTGTTGCGCTGTGAGGACGCCCGCGGCGGCGCGGTGCCGGTCGCGCTTTACGTCGCCAAGGAGAAGGCCTCGCAGTTGCTGCAGATCGGCGGCAACACCGAGCTCGACGTCGTGCTGCACGGCTTCGCGCAGAACCAGCTGATCGGCAAGCTGGTGGCGATCGAGAAGGGCGCGCTACAGGCCGGCGGCGAGGGCGACGCGCTGCGGAGTTTTCTGCTCGACCCGACGCCGCTCATCGGCAAGACGGTGCCGTGCCGGGTCCTGATCGCGCCGACCCCGCTGCCCGCCTCGCCGGGCGATGCCACGATGCGGGCGCTGCTGCGAGCGCCGGCCGCCGCCGGACACACCCGCCTCGCCTGCGCCGCGGCCAGCGGCAACGTGCCAGTCGAGCTGTTCGTGCCAGCCAACCGCGCCGCGGACCTGCTGCAGATCTCGGCCGACAGCGAGCTCAAGATCGAGCTGCAGGGCGTCGACGCCAGCCGTATCGTCGCCACGTTGCAGTCCATCGAGCGCGGCGCCGTCGCGGCACCTCCCGCCCTCGACTGGCGTGCGCTGGCGCTCGACCCGACCCCAGGCGCGGGCAAGCGCGTGGCCTGCGAGCCCATGGTGCGGCCCTTTGTCGGGCCCCGCCGCGGTCCCGCCGCCGACCACGAGCCGCTCTTCGCGGCAGACGGGCCGCTGGCCGAGACGATGGCGGTGCTCAACTGCAAGGACCACACCGCGGCGCCCGGCGGGACTCGGGTGGAGGTCTACTTTCGCGCCGCCGATGCCGCCGCCGCGGCCGGCCTGGAGGCAGGCAAGCCGGTGCAGCTGTGGGTCAGAGGCGCCGGCCATGGCATGGTGCTGGCGCTGGCAGCGCCGGCGGGCGGCGGCAAGTGATGCAGGAGACAGCCACCGGCATCGCGGCCTCCGCCGCGCCGCAAGTGGAGCGCCCGAGTCGCATGCAGGTGGCGGTGGTGGGGGCGCTGCTGCTCGCCGTCGCGGTCGCGCTGACCATCGGCGTGCCGCACGTGATGCGCCTTCAGCATGGCGTCGAGGCGATGGAGGGGCTCGGGCGGGTGGCCCGAGGCGCCGCCATCTACTACGTCAAGCCGCGCGGCACCGAGGACGGCCAACGCATGGCCTGCCAGTTCCCGCGTGGCGTGGCCAAGGTCACCGACGCCGAGAGCTGCTGTGACCCGCGCGTCAACCTGCCCGGCACGTCGCTCTGCGATCCGGCGAAGCTCGACTGGAACAAGCCGATCTGGAACGCCCTCAGCACTAGCGTGGGCGAGCCGCAGCCATTCATCTGGGTCTATGAGGCAGCCGGCACCTTCGCCGACGCCAAGTATCAGATCAGCGCCTACGCCGACATCGACTGCGACGGCGTCTTCTCGACCTTCCGCATGGTCGGTCAGGGCGATCCCCAAGCGAAGGCGGATGACTGCGTGCTGAAGACCCGCCCGACCTTCGAGTTCCACCGAGCCGACGAGTAGCGCTTGGCGGCGACGCCGGCCAGCGGGTCGACCGGCTCAGCGCCCGGTCACCTGCGTTGTGCCCAAATTGGGCGTCGTGGGCGCCATGGGCACGGTGGGCGCCGTCGGCGCCAAATTGGGCGGGGATCTGCCTGGACAATCCCGGAACAATGACGCTTTTTCTGGCAGGGAGTGGCCGAGCCCCCAATCCGTCGCCGAGAGACGCGGCCTAGCATCATCGCTCGCGGCGTTGGCGGCCAATCGCCTGGCTCATGGCACTTCGGCCCGGCTCAAGGCGCGGTGGGCGTCGCGACCGCGGCGAGGGGTGGGGCGCGGACCGTGGGCAGCGTCGAGGCGTAGTGCAGGGTCAGGCCCGTCAGCACCGCGGCGTCGGCGCGCAGCGGCCGAAGACAGATCCTATCGAGGCGCGCGGCCTCAGCGGTCGGCGCCGGCGTGGCGGCGAAGCTGCAGCAGCGCTCAGCGCAGCCAGTCAGGGTCGGCACCTGCAGCTTGAGCGCGCCGACGGGCGTGACGCGAGCGTCGAAGCGCCCGGCGATCTTGGCCAGCATCAGCGGCCCACGCAGCGTCCGCGACTCCGGCGTGCGCTTGTCAATCGACGGGCAGGTCGGGCACACCCGGACCAGGTCGAAAGTCACATCCGGATGCGCCAGGCGCTCGAAGGCCTTGCCGTCAAATGCAGCGATGGCCGCCGCCGCGTCGGCCGCCCACTTCGCCCAGGGCAGCGCAAGGTCAGCGATGGCGCTGTGCAAGTCAGAAGCCTCGCGGCTCGCCCAGAGAGGCGCCAGCTCGGGGTCAGCGCGGGCGGCGATGAGGGCCTCGACGCACGTTCCGCAGGCCGCTCCGGCGTCGTAGGCGGTCTGCAAGAGCTGCAGCGCGACGCTACCAAGACCAGCGCGGACGTAGATGCGGGCCAACTCCAGGCGCGGCAGGGCGTCGCTCGGATCGAGGGTGCAGGCCAAGGTCGCGGCGGCGGCGGCGGCCGTCAGGTCTTTGCGCTGCAGGGCCGTGTTGGCCTCATCAGCGTGGTCGCGGGCGCGCGCCGCCTGGGCCGGCGCCACAGGATCGCCACCGACCGCTGGCAGCGACGTCGGTCGAGGCAACGCCGGTTCGGCGCGATCGAGCGGCTCGTGGCAGGCAGTAGCCAGCCAGATCAGCGTCAGGCACGCCCAACGCAGGCCGGCAGCGGCGCCGTGGTCCCTCTGCCAGCGCGCCCGCATGGCCAGCCCAGTTGTCGTGGGCCTCTGGCCGATCGGTCCGCCGGTGAACGACAGCCGCCGCGCCGCGCTGCCGCGCCTCTGGTGAGCCGAGTCTTGGTGAACCGAGTCCTGGCGAATCGGGGTTGCGCTTGCCATCCTCAAAACGCCTCGTCGAAGGCGACGTCGCCCGAGACGCCGACCTGATAGGCCGATGGGCGCCGCTCGAAGAAGTTGGTGAGCTCTTGTACGTCCTGCTGGTTCATGAAGGAGAACGGGTTTTTGGCGTGAAACATCGGCTCCATGCCCAGGTTGGCGAGCCGCTGATCGGCGACGAACTTCAGGTAAGTGTGCATGTCGGTCATCGACAGGCCGGGCACCCCTTGCGAGAGCAGGTCTTCGGCGAATTGCAGCTCGCAGGCGATGGCGTCGCGCAACATCTCGCGCACACGCAGCTGAAAGTCGATGTCAAAGAGCTCGGGCTCCTCGGCCCGCACCTGCTGCACGACCTCAAAGGCGAACATCATGTGGCAAGACTCGTCGCGAAACACCCAGTTGGTGCCATCGGCGAGGCCCTGCAGCAGGCCCTTGCTGCGCAGAAAGTAGACATAGGCAAAGGCGGCGAAGAAGAAGAGCCCCTCGATGCAGGCCGCGAAACAGACGAGGTTGAGCAGGAAGGCGCGGCGGTCGGCTGGCGTCCGCACGACGTCGAGCTGGCCGATGCTCTCCATCCACTTGAAGCAGAAGTCTGCTTTGGTCTTGACGGACGGGATGTTGTGAATCGCCGCGAACGCCTGCTCCCGCTCGTGCACGTCGGGCAGGTAGACATCCAACAGCGTCAGGTAGAACTGGACGTGGAGCGCCTCCTCGTAGAGCTGCCGCGAGAGGTACATCCGCGCCTCGGGGGCGTTGACGTGCTTGTAGAGGTTGAGGACCAAGTTGTTGGAGACGATCGAGTCGCCGGTGGCGAAGAAGGCGATCAGCCGCCCCAGCATGTGGCGCTCAGCGGGCTGCAGCTTGGTCTGGATGTCGTTGACGTCGCGGGCGAAATCGATCTCTTCGACGGTCCAGGTGTTGCGGATCGCCGCCTTGTACATCTCGTAGAAGCTGGGGTAGCGCATCGGCCGCAGCGTCAAGTTCAGGCCTGGGTCGAGGAGCATGGATGGATCCTTGGGTTGGGCAGAGGCGCCGTGCCGGATCGGGCTGGCCGTCTTGACGTTGGCGGCTGGTGGTCTGCGTCGGGCGCCGGCGGGCGTCCTGGGCCGGCGGGCCGGCCGTGCCCTACTGGCAGGCCTCGCAGGCCTCGGGGTTCTCAAGCGAGCAGGCGATGGCGTCGCTGTCGGAGCCGGCCCAGACGGTCGGCGCGGCGGACGCTGCCTTGGCCGCTTGGCCTGGCAGCACCAGCTGGTCGCCCTCGGCGGAGACCGCAGCGGTCGGGCGCGGCGCGGCGGTGGTCTGCGCGATGCGGGTGGCAGGCCGCGAACGCAGATAGTAGGTGGTCTTGAGCCCCTTGCGCCAGGCGTGCATGTACATCGACGACAGCTTGCCGATGGTCGGGGTCTCGAGGAAGAGGTTGAGCGAGGCGCTCTGGTCGATGAAGGGGCTGCGCGCCGCCGCCATCTCGATGAGGTCGCGCTGCGAGAGCTCCCAAGCCGTGCGGTAGACGTGGCGAAGCTGCTCGGGGATCGCCTCGACGTGCTGGATTGAGCCGTTGCCGCGCTTGATGTCGTCGCGGATCTCCTCGGTCCACAGCCCGAGCCGCAGCAGCTCGGCGACCAGGTATTGGTTGACCTGCAGGAAGTCGCCCGACAGCGTCTCGCGCTTGAAGAGGTTGCTGACCATCGGCTCGATGCACTCGTAGCAGCCGGCGATGCTGGCGATCGTCGCCGTCGGCGCGATGGCGATGAGCAGTGAGTTGCGGAGCCCCACGCGCTGGATGCGGCTGCGCAGGGCGTCCCAACGCTCGAGATCGTGCGGCTGCACGCCCCAGGCGTCGAATTGCAGCTCGCCGCGCGCCGCCCGGGTCTCGGCGAAGGCGATGTGGGCGCCCTCGCGCTCGGCGATGTCGCACGACGTCGTCAAGGCCTGGAAGTAGATCTCCTCCTGAATGCGCGCCGAGATATGGCTGGCTTCGGGCGAGTCGAAGGCGACGCCGAGCTGGAAGAACACGTCCTGCAGGCCCATCAGGCCAAGGCCCACCGGCCGCCAGCGCTGGTTGGAGGCGCGGGACGCGTCCGTCGGGTAGTAGTTGAGGTCGATGACGCGGTCGAGGAACTTGACGGCGACGGCGACGCGATCGCGCAGACGCTCAAGATCGACCTCCCCGTCACAGACGAAGCGCGACAGGTTGACCGAGCCGAGATTGCAGACCGCCGTCTCGCCGGCGTTGGTCACCTCGATGATCTCGGTGCAGAGGTTGCTGCTGTGCACCACGTTGTGCGGCAGCGCCGTCTGGTTGCTGGTGCGGTTGCAGGCGTCCTTGAAGGTCATCCAGCCGTTGCCGGTCTCGGCCAGCGTCCGCATCATTCGACCGTAGAGATCGCGCGCCTTGGTCGTGCGCTTGGCCTTGCCGCTGCGCTCCAGCTCCGTGTAGCGCTTCTCGAAGGCGTCCCCCCAGAGGTCGACCAGCTCGGGCGTCTCCTTGGGGTCAAAGAGCGACCAGTCGCCGTCGACCGACACCCGC
>SXNM01000037.1 GCA_005777155.1 Pseudomonadota bacterium
GGCCTCGGTGCAGGCGTCGCCGTCGTCGCAGGTCTTGGTCGTGTTGACGGGCAGGGCGCAGCCAGTCTTCGGATCGCAGGCATTGTCGGTGCAGACGTTGCCGTCCTCGCAGCTCTTGGCGGTGGCGGCGCATTTGCCCTTGCCGTCGCACTTGTCGGCCTCGGTGCAGGCGTCGCCGTCGTCGCAGGCGGCGGAATTCGGCGCGTGAGCGCAGGCGCCGCTCTGGCAGCTGTCGTCGGTGCAGGGGTTGCCGTCGTTGCAGGCGGCGCCGTTGTCTGGCGTGCCGTCGCAGTCCTGATCGAGGCCGTCGCAGGTCTCGGCCGAGGGCGCGGTGGGCGCGCAAGCGTCGAGGGAGTACTCACCTTGCGGGCCGAGCTTGCCGTCCTTGGCCGAACACTTGCGCGGCGCCGAACAGCCCGGCAGGTCCTTGCTGTAGCACGAAGTCGTCGCGCCGAGCGCCACGGCGACGCCGGTGCATGCCGGCGCGGTGTCGCCCTTGCAGGCCTTGATGGCGGCGCCGGTCAAGTCCTTGGCGTCGACGCATTTGCCGGTGGCGCAGTCGGCGTCGGCCTTGCAGGGCTCAGCGCAGAACGAGCCCTCGTGGCCGTAGCTGGTGCAGACCATGTCGCTGAGGCCGCAGAGCTGCTCGTTGGCGCAGGGCGTGCCGTCGAAGAGGCCCTTCGGGACGCAGGCCTTCTTCGGCGTGAACGGGACCACCTTGCAGCGGCTGTCGGCGCCGCAGTCGATGTCGCTCTCGCAGCCGTCGAAGCAGACGCCGGTGCCGTCCTTGGTCAAGCCACAGATCTCGCTCTTGCACTCCTTGGCGTCTTGGCACGAGCAGCCGGGCTCTCCGTCGCAGCCCGGCTGGGTGTCCGCCGCGTCGCTGTCGGTGCCGGCGTCGCTGTCGGTGCTGGCGTCGCTGTCGCCATCGCTGCTGTCGGCGACGTCGGGCGCCTCGACGTCGGTCGTCGCGCCGTCGGCCGTATCAGGGGCGGCGTCGGCGCCGTCCTCCAGCGCGGTGTCCTGGGTGACGTCGCCCTCTGGGAGGCTGTCTGTCTCCTCCGCGCGGGGGAAGTCGTCGCCGCAGCCAGCCGTCAGCGCCGAGGCGCATTGCAGGGTGAGCAGCAGCGATGGGAGACCGAAGCGCCGGAGGGAAGCGTGGGAATAGTGCGACTTCATGTGATAAACCCCGTGTTTGACTCGGCTCAGCCGTCGTGAGAGGGCAGACCTGTGGCGGCGCCTGAAGTGGCAGGGCTCACAACATGACCTCTAGGGTAGAATCCTCGCGGGCTCAAGCGCAAGAGCGCACCGGGCTTTTGTCGCACGAGCGGGCGCGGGTGCTCGTTACTACGCCAGCCTTGCAAGGACCGACAGACGAGCTGTCGGCGCGGCTTTCTACGACCTCGGACCCCGAGCCGACGCGGTGGCGGACGCAAGTAGAGCCGGCCGCGCCGAGCGCGCGGTTGGGCGGCGGCGGAGGCTTGCCGCGTGGCGTCTTGACGGCTAGCTTCCTGCCCCCCTGTCACGGTCGGCCCAGACGCCGCCGCCGGAGGAGCCCCTGCGAACCTCGATGGATCCGAGCAGCGCGCTGCACGCTCTCCGCTCCGCCAACGCCGCCCACGCCGACGCGTTCCCCGGCGACTCTTCGGCGCGGCAGCCTGTGCATACGGTCTATGGCGGCGCGCAGCTCTACAAGCACGGCGTGCATCGCAAGCTCGGCCAGCTGGCGCTCGCCAATCTCGACGCCTACGCCGAGAACGCTGGCGCCTTTGCCGCTGCCCTCGGGATCAGCCCCGCCGTGGACCCAGAGGTCCTCTGGCAGCGGGTTCGGCAGAAGCTGACGCAAGAGGCGGTCGAGGACCAGCGCATCGACTTCGAGGACGGCTACGGGCACCGCGCCGACGCCGAGGAGGATGGCCACGCCGTCGCAGCCGCCCAAGAGCTCGCCAAGGGCATCAAGGCCGTTGATCTGCCGCCTTTTATTGGCATTCGGGTGAAGCCTTTTACCGATGAGTCGGCCGCCCGTGGTCTGCGGACGCTCGACCTGTTCTTGACCGCGCTCGCCGCTGCCACCGATGGCCACCTGCCCGAGCGCTTCGTCGTGACGTTGCCCAAGGTCACGCACACCCAACAGGTCGCGGTGCTGGCCGAGGCGCTGGCCGTCCTCGAGGCTGGGCTCGGGCTCGAGGCGGGCGCAGTCGGCATCGACCTCATGATCGAGACGACCCAGTCGGTGCTGGGCGCCGACGGTCGAATCGCCGTGCCCGCCCTGGTGCGCGCCGGTGGCGGCCGCGTGGTCAGCTGCGCCTTCGGAACCTACGACTACACGGCGACCTGCAACATCACCGCCGCCTTCCAGACTCACACCCACGGCGCCTGCGACTTTGCCCGCCACTTGATGCAGGTCAGCCTCGCCGGCACCGGCGTCGCCATGGCTGACGGCGCGACGACCATCATGCCGATTGGCCGCCACCGCGCTTCCGCCGACGCCCCGCTGACGCCGCAGCAGCAGGCCGAGAACCGGGCCGTCGTCCATGAGGCCTGGCGCCTGCACTTCGACAACATCGGCCACTCGTTGCGCCACGGCATCTACCAGGGCTGGGACCTCAACCCAGGCCAGCTGCCGGTGCGCTACGCCGCCATCTACGCGTTCTTCATGGCCGGCCTCGCTGACGCCAGCGCCCGCCTCGCCAAGTTTGTCGCCGCCGCCTCGCATGCGACCCTGGTCGGCAACACCTTCGACGACGCCGCGACCGGGCAGGGCCTGCTCAACTACTTCCTGCGCGGCCTCGCCTGCGGCGCTCTCCGCGAGCCCGAGTTGCTGGCGACCGGCCTGAGCCTCGACGAGCTGCGCAGCCGCAGCTTCGCCCGCATCGTCCACGGTCGCGCCGCCGCCGGCCGCTGAGTCGGCGCCGCCGGCCGCTGAGTCGGCGCCGCCGGCCCCTGGGAGGTAGAGATGGGCCGCTGGAGCGCAGCCATCGACCCGGCGTGGCTCCATCACGAGGAGCGCCCGACCGCCGCGCGCTTGGCGCTGCAGTGGCTTGGGACCGCCGGATTCCGCGTGGTTTTTGGCGAGGGCGGCGCCGAGCACCACGTCTGGCTCGACCCGCACCTCTCCCGCCACAGCCTGGCGGAGGTCGCGCTGACGCGGCTGCGGCCCAACCTCCAGCGCATCGCCGCCGACGTCGATCGCGCCGACGCCGTCGCGGTCGGTCACGCCCACTTCGACCACGCCATCGACGCGCCCGAGATCGCCCGCCGCTTCGACGCCCGCCTCTACGGCAGCGCCTCGATGATGGAGATCGCCCGCGGCTACGGCACACCCGAGGCGCTGCTGCGGCCGCTCGTGCCAGGTGTCACGGTGCACGACGGCCCCTGTTCCCTGACGGCCTATCGCAGTCAACACAGCCGCTTCGCATTCGGACGCGTGCCGGCGCCTGGTGACGTGAAAGCGCCGCTGCGTTGGCCGGCTCACGCCAAAAACTTTCGCGTCGGCGAGGTGTTGGCGCTGCACCTCGCCGGCGGCCCGCTGACGGTGGCCCACCTCGGCTCAGCCGACCTCATCGAGGCCGAGCTTGAGGGCGTCCAGGCCGACGTCGTGTTGGCCTGCACCGTCGGCCGCCAGGCGACGCCGAACTTCACGCACCGGATGATCGACGCCCTGCAGCCGCAACTCATCGTGCCGTGCCATTGGGACCGCTTCTGGCGACCGATCGACGCCCCACCGCTGCAGATCCCGACCACCGACCTCGAAGGCTTCCTCGCCGAGGTGCGCCGCCACCCGCGGGCGCCGGACATCAAGGTGCTGCCTCTGCGCGGCTGGCTCACGCTAGCGTAGAGGCGCTGGCGGGGGCGCGCACTGGGGCCGACGCCGCTGCCGCCCTCGCGGGCCGGCCCGCCAACGTCACGCCGCCTCGAGGTGCGCCGCCAGCACCGGCATGACCTCGGCCAGAAAGCGGCTGCCGGAGAACAAGCCGAGGTGGCCGACGCCGGGTTGCAGGTGATGGCGGCGGGCAGCCGTCGCTGCACCGCACAACGACAGGGCCGCCGCCGTCTGGCCCGGGCCGGTGATGTCGTCCAGCTCGCCCTCGACGGCCAGCAGCGGCGTCGAGGCCAGCACGGCCAGGTCAACCGCCTGTCCCGCGACCACCATCGCGCCGCGCGCCAGCTCTGCCCGCTGAAAAACGCGATCGATGGTGTCGAGGTAGAAGGTGGCGGGTAGGTCGAGCGTGGCGCGAAACTCGCGGTAGAAGGCGTCGTGGGTCGCCACGCCCTCGTGGTCGCCCCGCCAGGCCGCGAGCAGCGCCCCGGTGTGCTTCTCGACGTGGTAGTGCGGCTTCAGGCAGAGAAAGGCGAGGTGCTGCAGGTGCCCGGGGTAGACGCGGCGTCCCACGCCGGCAAAGCCCGCCGGAACGGTCTGCAGCAGGTTGTGCTCAAACCAGGCGAGCGGTCGGTCAAAGGCCAAGCGGTTCGGGACCTTGGGGTTGACTCGCGGGTCGATGGGACAGCCGAGCAGGGCGATCGAGGCTGGCGCGGCGTCGTCGCCCGCCTCCTTGAGCAACGCGGCGGCTGCCAGAGCTGCGACGCCCGGCTGGCAGACCGCGACGAGGTGGCAGCCAGCCTCGGAAGGCGCGATGTCTGCGATGTGGCGCAGGAAGCGCTGCAGCAGGGCGACGAAATCGTCGAGCCCGAGGTCGCCCTCGCCGAGCGGCACTTCGGAGGCGCACCGCCAGTCGGTGAGCCAGACGTCACCCTCGGTCAACAGGCCGGAGACGGTATCGCGCAGCAAGGTCGCGAAGTTGCCGGAGAGCGGCGCCACCAGCAAGATCTGCCGCCGTGCTGGCGTCGGCCGGGTGTCCATCGCCATGTTGCGCTGCACCATTGACTCGACCGGCGGCAGCAGCTCGAAGCGGCGGAGTCCACAGAATGGCGTCTCGACCGCCAAGCAGTCCTGTACCGCCCGTGGCGTCGACTCGCCGGCGGCGATGACCGGACCGACGCCGAACTCAGGCTTTGGCCAGCGCCGCACGGCGTCGGCCCAGGTGCCCAGCGCGGTCGCGACGACACGCGCCGGCGCGACGTTGAGCGGCCCTTTGGCCGTCCAGCTCCGCAGCGCGTCGGCGACAGAGACCCAGGGCGCCGCGAGCTGGCGGCTGGCTTCGACGGCGGCGTAGCGCATGGCCTTCCTCCCTGGCGGGCCGCAGCGCGGACCTGCGCCTGGGGGGATGTTATGCTGCGGTGCAGCAAAAGGCTAGTTGCCTTGCGCCGCGCCCAGGACCGATGGAAGTACTCCGCGACCGCCCGACCGACCACGCATCGACCGGGCGATACGGTGTCAGGCGCCACACGGTCACGCTGCTTGCATCAGGGTAAATGCTCGCCCCACCCCACAGTGCACCGCTGACCGCTCTCGCTGAAGCTCCGGCTGCCGCAAACCCGCGGTCCACGGAGCACGCAATGACCCTCTCTGACCTGCAATCCCGTCTCGCCGAGCTCGGCCCACGCCGGGCCGGCCACCGCATTCCCTCCGAGCGGCGCCGAGGTCCGTGGCTTGGACCTGGCGACGCTCGTGACGCTTGTGCAGGCGTTGGCGTGATTGGCTCGTCGCGCGCACTCAAAGTCTGGGCCTGCCCGGCGCCCATCGATCTACGAAAGGGCGCTGACGGGCTCGCCTTTATCGTGCAGTGGCAGCTGGGCAAGGAGGCGCTGTCGGGCGACTGCTTCCTGTTCACCAATCGCGGCCGCACCAGCGCCAAGGTGCTGCTGTACGACGACACTGGCCTCGGTCTGTACCGCAAACGCCTGGAGCGCGGTCGCTTTGCCTGCCTGTGGAAGGGCCCGCCGGGCGAGCCGGTGGCGCTGACCCAGCCCGAGTTGGCGCTGTTTCTCGAGGGCTGCCAGCTGGTCGGCCGCCAGCCGCTGTCGCCCGCAGAGTTCCGGCCGTAGATCGCCGAACTCGCTTGCGAAATAGTCGAAAAAGATGATCGCCAGGGCTTGTTTTGGCCAATTCGCCATGCGATACACTGGTGCATGCGTATCGAGACTGAAACCGACATCAACATCCTCCGGCAGAAGGCGGCGCTGCTGCAGAAGGAAAACGACCTGCTGCACGCCCGGCTGGCCGGGCTGACCGCCCAGCTCGACAAGCTGCAAGGCGGCGGCGGCGAGGCGTTGCAGCAGGAGCTTGCGTACCTCAAAGAGCGGCTGGAAGCGTAATCGCGGGCGCTGTTTGGCAAGTCGAGCGAGAAGCGCAAGGACGA